>CAXTJJ010000709.1:0-2083 GCA_964244155.1 uncultured Spirosoma sp. | reverse complement strand
CAAAATACAATTGCCTGATTTATATACTATTACACCAAAAATTATCCATTATTCAAGTTAAATAAAAGACAAAGCCCGGAAATTTACGTTTCCGGGCTTTGTCTTTTATTTAACTTCTTCGTAATCAACATATTCCCCCCCGGTAAAAGAAGAATTTCCTTTTGTTGGATTGGTATTTACCCGCACTTCGCCCTCCCGAGTTCGTCCAGCGGTAGATGTCTGTTGCTTTTGTTGTTTAACCAACTGTCTGCCAACGAGCAGATAAAATACAAACCGACGTACCGGTGGTACAAACAGGATAACAAGGGTGATGATAAACAGATATTTGAATAACATGTCTGGGTGTCTTTGTTAATTACTAAACGTTGCAACGGCTGGTTTAGTTTTCAGGTGTGATGTACGGCTGTTTATTGGGATAAACTGTTCCGGGTGTGTCTCAACAAAAGCAGATTCTGATACGCTCCTACTGTCCATACAATGCTTTCCCGGCCGCTTCATATTTATCTCCTGCCGACCATTGCGGGCGCGTCGGGCGGTTGGCTATCAGGCGGGCGGCATAAGCATACGACTGGCAAAAGCGCTGAACATAAGCGAAATCCAACGATTCGGGATTGTCGATTGCCTGATGATAATACTTGCCGATGGCTTCGTCGAAGGCCTTGAATCCAGCCGAAAATGTGGGTGCCGGAACGCCCTTAGCCGCGAAATGAACATTGTCTGACCGGTCGAACAGGCCCTGCTCTGGAGCGGGTTCCGCAAAAACACTCATGCCAAAGGCTTTGACGGCTGTTTCTATTTCATTTTTTGCCCCCGTTCGCTCCAATCCGATAACCGATACAACCGTGGTGTCGTTGTAGCCCGCGCCATCGGAATTCAGGTCGAAGATGGTCTGTTTCAGTGGTACCAGCGGATGCTCTGTGTAGTAACGGCTACCCAGCGTACCCACTTCTTCGCCCGTGAGGGCCAGCACCAGTACTGATCGTTTCGGCCGTTGCAGCGACAACGCTTTAGCGGCTTCAATAAGTGCTACGGCTCCCATCGCATTGTCCCGCGCTCCGTTGAAAATACTGTCGCCGGGTTGAAAGGGTGTTCCGCTTAATTTACCCACACCAATGTGGTCAAAATGAGCTGAGAGCACCACATATTCATCTTTGAGTTTGGGATCGGCTCCTTCGATAATACCGGCCACATTGGTCGATACCGTCGATGTACGCAAGCGCCCCGATGTTTGCAACGTAACCCGCTGGCCCGCATCTTTAAGCTGTTTGTACTTATTGTTAGCGTTATTGATCCACAGGTGAGCAACGGGCGCACTGGTGTTATCCCCCGTTGCAACAGCCAGTTGTTCACGGTTAAAATATTGATTGACGAAGCCCCACGGAATAGATTCGCTATAAAGTTCGATAAGTGCTGCTGCACCTTTTTCGCTCGCCAGTTTACGTTTTGCGGCCGATGCGCTGAAGATTTCACGGGGACTTTTAGCATCCGGCGAACCACCCTGCGCCACCAGAATTCGACCTTTTACATCACGCCCTTTGTAACCATCCTCGCCATCGGTCAGGCCATAGCCAACATACATGACCTCTCCCGAAAGAGTTGTTGGGCCACCTGCCATCACTACCAGCTCTTTGCCTAGTTGAAGCGTATCTTTGCCCACAAGCAGGGTTGCCGAATTGGCCGCTTTGACCCGCTCCAGGCTAATGGGCTGGAAATAGTCGGGCTTGGTATCGGTAGTGCCAGCGGGCTTCAAACCCAGTTGCCGAAATTGTTCAGCAATGTAACGAGCCGCTACCCGGTTGCCCTGTTCACCCGTACGGCGGCCTTCCAGCTCGTCGGATGCCAAAAATCGCGTGTGCGCTTCTACTTCAGCCCGCGACAGACTAAATTCTGGAAATTGGGGCGTCGATGCCGTTACTTTTGTTTTGAGAGAACTGGTTTTCAACGAGCGGTTTTGTGCCTGTACCGAGGTAGTAACCAGGGAGAGGATTGCTAGAAAACGAACGATGGCCGATGATTGCATGATGATTGGGTTGATGGCATAAAAGTACGAAAAACCGCTTCGGCTTGTCGATCTTCCGGGCAT
>CAXTJJ010000708.1:0-2097 GCA_964244155.1 uncultured Spirosoma sp. | reverse complement strand
GCTGAGTCGATGCTGCCGAAATACATGGCGCGGTTGCCCGGCGATTCGTTAAGTTGGTTCAGGTAGGCAATCTGGTCGTTCAGGCGTCGGTCGTCTTTGAAAACCTTTCGGATGCAGTAACGTAGTTTCAGCCCATTGAGATCGAAAATAAGGGTACAGCCGCCCCGGAACTGAATGAGTGTGCCCGTATCGGTTTCTACGTCCCGGCGTTGGGTAAGCACGACAATAGCCTGATTGACAGTATCGCCGTTTGGAGTTACCCGTTGCGCCGACCGGACGGAATGTACTTCAAATACCGGATTTTTACCGTTCCAGATCGGCTCCTTTGAGAGACACATCCCGGTCAACTCGTCGAACGGGCCCGTATCGGTCATTTTGGCAATTTTGCTGTGAAGTAAGCTTTTGACATCCTGGAAAAAATAATAGGACTCTTCTCGTGAACTGATGTCTGTCGCTTTGAAAAGTTTGTCGCGTAAGATTTTCGTGATCGTTCGAAAGATTTTTCCTTCCTCAAATGCTTCCAGTTTCTGGCCGCTGATAATTTCCCAGCGCAGGCTTTCGGGCGAAAGTGTTTTGATGCCTTTGGGGTAAATGCCGCGCTTACCAAACGCGTTGATGATGGCGAGCCGGTAGTTACGCGAATCGTCGGCGACAAGGTCGAAGTCAGCTGTGATGAGCGCACGCAGGTAATCGCCGAAGTTGAGGTCAACGGGTGGACAGTAATCCAGTGCCCGGATGCACATATTGAGCAATTGCCCGGCGGTTTTGGCGGCTTCATTGGCCAGACGCTTGACCAGATCGGGGTGAAGGTTGCCTTGTGGCAAAATACCCGTTCCGTTCGTGGCTATACGCAGTAGATCGCTGATGCGGCTTTTGTAGATTGTCAGGAAAGAGTCGAACAGAGCCGCTACCAGAATACTGCCTTTGGCATGAGGCTCGGTTGCGTTCTCGTAGTCGGTAGGGTCCGGTTTTTTGGCTTCCCACTCGCCGGTAGTTTCATTGGTACTGCCGATGGCATCGCGCAGGGCATTTCGTTTGCCCTGTGCCCTGCCGAATTGCTGCGCCAGTTTGCCTAGCTGGTTCTGGTCTGACAGGTCGCCCCGGGTCTGAGCAATTTGGTGATACAATACTTCTGGAAACGTAAAGTGCTGAAACAGGGCAACAATGTCTGAGAAGGCTTCATGGAAGGCCAGCGCATCGGGATTGGTATTTTCAATGAAGCGTCGGTGCATACCGTCCAGCACAGCATGGGTCATCTCATGCGCAATAATGTCGTGCGACAAGCAGGAGAAAACCAACCCACCCGGCAGGATACCCAGCGAATTATCGTGCAAAGCTGGAAAATACCCAAACAGAATCGCTTTTTTGTCGGGGCTGTAATAGGCGTTGGCCTCGCGTAATGCATGTGGATAAAGCCGTAAGCGACGCACAAATTTGTCGGAAAAAGTCCGGGAGCCATTGGCGTCGACATCTTCTCGGTGGCTATTCCAGAATAACCACCGACCTAGTGCGCGTTCGACATTCTGGATGGTCGTCATGGCGACGGCATAAACCATCTGCTGATGGAACAGAGGATTACCCTCGGATGGATTGAGCCCATCCTGCGCCAGCAGGTAATGATCGCTGAGGTCCACGGGTTGATAGAATACACCACTGACTGGGTCGTAGTCGACAACTTCGAGGTACTCACCCACGGGGCCTTTGCCGAGGTCGTCTTCCCAGCGAATCTTGTAGACCACCTCGTTTACGTCGGCCATGTCTACATCCAGCGACAGACTTGGGTCGAATGCATAGCCGCGCAGTTTGCGGTAGGGAGGGACAGGATACGTCAGTGACGTTTTGCGCTCGACCTGCAAACGGGCCTCCTGGGGTGAGTATTCGAACATAGTTGGTCCTGCTGCTACTAAGATTTTTTAAACACGGAGGCACCGGGAATACAGTGTTTAAATTATTGAAAATTAACAGGTTAAGCTATGTGTTCCCGGTGCCTCCGTGTTTAAAAAATCACACAATTACTTCCTGGATTTTGGGCTCAAAATACCCTTTAAATTCGGTGTTAATTAAGGGGGATTTTCCCGTATTTCACAGTGATTTTTG
>CAXTJJ010000707.1:0-2111 GCA_964244155.1 uncultured Spirosoma sp. | reverse complement strand
GAGGCATTGATGGTATTGACCATCCCAATACGCATGGTGTTTTTTCCAAACGTGTTGCTGAAGTCAACGTTAAACTCCCCGATCTTGCTTTTGATACCAACCGTATTCGAAATGTCGGACGTGTTCGACGTCATCTGGGGCCGGTAACCGTTGGGGTATAGCAAGTAGTTTGTCCGGTCAGTTTGGGCAGGCCGACGGAAATAACAGGAGAAGCCTTCCAGATACTTGTACGAAGCACCGCCGAAACTGTAGATAGTCGTGGTCGGGTTGATCTCGTAACCGGCATTGTAAAACGTACTACCCAGCGTAATGGCTGGCATACCAGCGTATACCGCAAAGTCGGCTTTAGTTAGCCCGCGAGCACTCATAAGGCCCGTTTCGGTGGTCAGCGCAGCAATCTGCGATGTATTCCCGGCCGCTTGTGCATTAATTAATTCGGGGTTCGTGATAACCGGGTTGCCGTTCTTGTCGGTTCTGAGGTTGTTCAGATAGGTATTGTCAAAGAAGCCCCAGTCATTCACGAATGGGCGCAGCGTAGGTCGGCGTTGGGTAATCTGACCTGATATGTTTATGAATCCCTTATCACTCAATTTGAACCCATAGTTCGCATCAAACTGGTAATTGAAGCCATCCGGTTTACCCGATTTAGTCAACGCGCCTGCCTGACCGCCCGTATTAGCGTAGCCGCCACCCGTAAGGCTGGCTGTCAGTTTGTTCGTACCTTTTTTCAGGATGATGTTCACGACACCCGCCACCGCATCTGAACCGTACTGAGCCGCAGCACCATCCCGAAGAATTTCCACCCGATCAATGGCCGAAACAGGTATGGTCATCAAATCGACGGTGGTTGAGGGGCTACCCACTGCGGTTTCAGTAATAAGCAAAGCCGAAGTATGCCGCCGTTTTCCGTTCACCAGAACCAGAATCTGATTGGGAGCCATATTCCGCAACTGCACCGGGTCGACGTGCGAATTGAGGTCTCCGCCCTGCGACCGGACAGAATTAAAGCTGGGAGCTACAACGGCCAACATCTGTGCCAGGTCCATTTGGGGCAGCGAACCCATAATGTCCTTAATGGAGATGACATCGACGGGAACCGGCGAATCAATGATTGTGCGCCCAACGTTTCGGGTTCCGGTTACGACCAGCTCAGTCAATTCGTTCACATCCTCTTCCAACGGAACATCGAAACTGGCCCGGTCGCCGACTTTTATCTCTTTGGCTTTAAATCCAATGAAGCTGATCACCATAATATCGTTTGGCGAGGCTTCCAGTGAGAACATTCCCTGACTATCGGTAACCGCCCCCTTCTTATTATTCCCCTTTATCAATACGTTAACTCCCTGCAACGCTTCAGACGTGCCACTGGTATATACTTTCCCCGTTATTCGCTTGCTTTGGGCTAACGCAGCCTTCGGGTACATAGCCACCATAATAAACAGTGTGACTATGATGGGTATGATAGCCTGCTTATGTAATTTTCTTTTCATGGTTAGTATGAAAATTTAGTTGAACAATTCATTAGTAGAGGATGCCGGACTGTTTTTGTAAAGTGCTACCTGTACAGGCTGCTCTGATTTGGGCAATAGACGATCATAAGTCGATTTTTTCGACCTCTGCGGATTACTGGAACGTATGCTTAAACGCTTGGCGTGATCAGTACGGACATGACCGATTAACTGATTACACGCTTCCTGAACGGTGACTCTCTTATAAATTATTCGTGCGCACGAAATGAGAGTACTTTTTGTTGTACTTGATCAAATATGCAAATTATAATTTTGTATTAAAACAAAATTAAAGAATATAATGCTTTATTATTAGATAAATACAATATATAATAGATTTCCGGCTATTTTCATCACTAATTCTAAAGGATTTCTTTGTATCTGATTTACAGCCTGTTTCTACTTTTGTCCTGTTACGTGTAATCAGCATGCTGCCTATTTCCCCTGGGCGGACCTTTTCCTAACTATTTACGTATCCATACCTTCTAATCCACATTAATCTGTTAATATCGGTCCGCTCATTTTTTTGCCTAATCCTCTCTCCTGCAAAACATTACATTTATATGAAGTACCTTTTTACCCCTCTTTTATTACTTAATCTTT
>CAXTJJ010000706.1:0-2115 GCA_964244155.1 uncultured Spirosoma sp. | reverse complement strand
AAGCCAGAAACGCATTACAGGTGGTTTTGTTGATACCAGCCACAAAGTTGGTCAACCGAATCAGGATGGCCGATTTAATGCGATTAGAAAAAAATTAGTTTTTTTAATAAGGTTAAAACCGAGGTACAGTCATGGTGAATGTACTGCCCTGGCCGGGTTTACTATTCACCTCAATATGGCCATTGTGAAGCTCCATAATCCGCTGGCAAACAGCCAGTCCAACACCAAAGCCTTTAAAGCCACTGGCACCGGGGGCTCGGTAGAAGGGTTCGAAAATGTGGGCTTGCTCGTCGGCACTCAGGCCAATGCCCGTGTCGGTAACGCTTAGCCACACACTTTGAGACTTGGTGCCCATACTAACCTGTGCCCGGTGGTCATTGGCATATTTACAGGCGTTTTCAAGCAAATTCAGGACTACGCGCACCAGGAGCGACTCGTTTCCCAGAACCAGCATATCCGTTTCTGTTTCGGGAACCTGTTCGTATTGGAATTGTACACAATAGTCGGCATGAGCGTTGAGCAGTTCGTCCTGCGCCGAAAAAAGAACATCATCGAGCCGTACCGATGTCATGGTTACTGCTTCCAGATTTTCGAGGGTACGTGCCAGCAATAGCAGGCTATTGGAGAGGGCAATCAGCCGGTCTGTGTCGGAGAGTAAGTTTTTTAGAATTTCCGTGTATTGAGTTGCCTCCAATGGGCGACGCAGGCCAAGCTGAATTTCAGATTTAAGGGCAGCCAGCGGTGTTCGGAGTTCATGCGATGCATGCGACACAAAACTACGCTGCTGTTCAAAAGCCTGTTCGAGTCGTTGCAATACCGCATTGAAGTTGACAGCTAGCTGATCAATTTCGTCCTTTCGGCGACCTTCATCGAGTCGTTGACGAAGGTTTCTTGCCGTTATTGTTTGCACCTGCCGGTTAATATGACCGATGGGCTGGAGGGATTGCCCGGCGAAGAAAAAGCCCAGGACAACAGTCAGGCCAATACCGCCAAACAAGCCCCAAATGAGTGTTAGGTACAGATTGGCCAACTTACTTTGTCCAAACTGGTCATAGGCCGATGCCAGAACGACCAGCCGCTGTCCATTGGCTTCATACAGAATGCCAACCAGTTCATTGTCGCCGTTGGTTGTTTCAACTTCTTTATTTCGGCGAACCGCATCCAGCAGGGCGGGCTGGTAGCGAACCGGATGATCATCGACACTGCTGTAAACTAATTGATTTTGTTCATTCAGAACGAGCACTTTCTCATCGATCAGGGCGGTCAGCGTATTTCGATCGATAATCCTGAGCAGGTCGTGATCCACTTCTTTCACTTCAACCAAAAACCGAACCGTTGTGCGCGCCTTACTCTTTAGCCGTTCATAAAACTCTTCGCGCCGGTAAGTAGCTGATACGAAGTAAATCAGCAGGGAAAAGCCAATTAAAATAGACGCGACAATTGTAGTGAACTGCCCGGAGATGCGGTTGCGAATGGTCATACTTGTTCGTCTTTCAGAACATATCCGTAGCCAGAGCGGGTATGGATAAGTTTGGGTGAAAAATCGCGGTCTACTTTTTTGCGCAGGTAATTGATGTAAACTTCCACCACATTCGTGCCTGTATCGAACGGCATGCTCCAAACGTGCTCCGTCAGCTCAAGTCGTGAAACAGCCCGGCCCGTATGTTGCATGAGGTAATCCAGTAAGACGAACTCTTTGGCTGTCAGGTCGATAAATGTATTATCCCGGCGAACCTGCCGGGACGTTCGGTTTAGTGTCAGGTTGGCCACCTGGATAATATCGTCAGGTTCGGGGCGGAGGCCAACCCGACGCAGGCAGGCTGCAACACGAGCCAGTAACTCCCGAAAATCGAACGGTTTCACCAGATAATCATCAGCCCCGACACCCAGGCCCGCTACTTTGTCTTCAATCTCACCCAGAGCTGTAAGCATCAATATAGGCAGACGCGGGTTTAGGGCTCTTACTTCGCGGCACAGCTCATAGCCATTAAGGCCGGGCAGATTTATATCCAGTATAATTAAATCAAACTCGCCTGATAGTACTTTCTCACGGCCGTCGAGTCCATCATAGGCTACGTCTGTGGCATAACCTTCGTCTGTCAGACCACGGCTTAT
>CAXTJJ010000705.1:0-2222 GCA_964244155.1 uncultured Spirosoma sp. | reverse complement strand
ATTTTAGAGGTATTGGGAAGTGTGCTTACATTGTTAAATATGAATTTACCCAGAACAAGTCTGCTGATGCCACCATATTGAATAGGGGGCAGCTGAAGTGGATAAAAACACTAAATTGGTGGTTACTTGCTTTGCGTGTTGGAGTTGAGTGACGAATGGCTTTTGAGTGCTGATCACAATGTAAGCCGGCAAGGCATGCCAAATAAGCCGTCTCAAAAAACGCTCGCCCTGAGACGAAGGAGCGAGCTTTAACAATTTCGGTGGATATTTTGGCTGATACACCCACAAATTCACGAATGGACTACATAAACTGGCGGCTTAGACTGACCAGTTTATGCAGGGTTAGCTAACGGGAGTTGCAGGCTCCCGGGTAGTTTGCTGAAGATACGTATGGCGAACCACTTTCGCCGTTTTGTGCTCACCTGTGTGGCTCCAGCCTGGCGGCATAACTATATATAAAAGCTTATTTATCAGGCCGGGAGCCCGCTTCATGTCAACGAAAAGAGCATAGAACTCCCCAAAATAAGCATCCCCAAAATGCCCCCGCCGGATTTGACGGGATATACCATATTCAATTTTTAACCCTTTCTCTTCCTGCTGTAGGGTGCCAAAGGCTTTATCCCAGATAGGTAATAAATTACAAAAATTGGTGTCCATGTAAAGCGGGTTCTTGGCGTGGTGCACGCGATGGTGTGAGGGGGTAAGCAGGATTCGATTGAGAAAACCCAGCCGACCGTCTTTTAGAAGGTTCTCCCCCACATGGATAAAGGCGCCCCAGGTCCCGTCAATGAACATGATGAGAAATAAAAGTGGAGGAGTCACACCCAGTAGCAGACAAATGGTAGTCCGGATAATATCGGCATAGGGAGCCTCCAGGAAAAAGTGGGCATAGGTAACCGAAAGGTTCATATCCTCCGGTGCATGGTGGGTAGAATGCAGGCACCAGAACAGCCGCACTTTATGCCCCAGATAATGGTAGACGAAATGAGCGAGTTCCCAAACAATATAGGCATAGATGAACCAGTACCAGGTAAGGGTAGTCGTAAACAACCCGTGGTTTTCAAACAAGCCAATACAAAAAGCGACTGCGCCAATGGAAAGGTATCGGGAAATAAAGCGGTTAACAATATAGATCAGAAAGGGCATCTTATAGTTTTCCACCTTGAAGGTGCGGTACAAACTTCCCCGAACCAGTTCGATCAGCAGCAGGAGCGGAATCAGGGGCGAAAGGGCCGACTGGAGGCCCTTCCAGGTAAGCAGCGAGTGGTAATCACCCGATTGAAACATCGCTATCCAATGGCGAATACCAAAAAATCCGGTAAACTCGTCGACAAAAATTTGAATAATGTCTGTCATGATGAGTTGCTTATGAGTTATAGTAATACTGTTACTTAATACACAAAAAGCTTAAAAAGGAGCAGGCCTACTACTGCCGGGGCATTCAGGAGAAGGCATTTCTGCTAAACCGCCAGGGGGCGCTCGTTACGGAACACACCCCTGACGGTTTACCCGCCATAAACTCCCTGCCTGTTGCCTAGTAGCCGGTGTTATTAGGCAACAGATTCGGGTTTACGTTCAGCTCCTGAAGAGGCACTGGAAAGAGCAGATTTTTTTCGGTAAACGTGGCACCAAAGACCGTTGTGTGCCCCACAAAATCGTCCCAGTTGCCCGTTACGTCGTTGTGAACCTTGCGCGTACGGATCATGTCGAACCACATCTTGTTTTCGAAACACAGCTCAAAATAGCGCTGCAACCATACCTCCTGTTCAAAAGCGGTTTGGCTCAATGCACCAATGGGTGCCAGTTTGGCGCGGGTACGGATTTTATTGACGTAATCAACCGCTTTCGCATTAGGCGAACCTTCGGCCCGGTTCGAGGCTTCGGCATACATCAGGTATACATCGGCCAGCCGGTACAGCGTATAATTGAGGTCAGACTTGGCCGTATTCGTCACGGCGTTCACATCGAACCACTTATAGATGTACGTGTTTCTGAATGTTACGGTCTCACCCGTTTTCAGACTGGGATAGGACCGGTATACGTACTGCCGATCCTGCGCCCGCTTGTCGCCCGCCGGAAACGACTTCATGAACTGATCTGTCGGATAAACGGACCCGTATTCATCAGCGTATTTCGAGATACCCGAATAGTTGGGGATCGTGAGGGGCGTCAGCGGGTTAATGGACGGAACGCTGGCGGCATACTGTACCTGAAAAATAAAT
>CAXTJJ010000704.1:0-2273 GCA_964244155.1 uncultured Spirosoma sp. | reverse complement strand
TTGTGTTTGCTAGCGGGTGTAGAGCCGATCAAAGCGCTCATCCAGAAACTGATAGCCGAACGGGCGTTCCGGGAAGAATTGCTTCCAGACCAATTCGACACGCTGAAGGGCGGCTGGCGTAGCGCCTTTGAGGGGTATCGACAACCAACGGAAGTTGTCAGTTCTCATGATCATCGCCAGCGCGGCCATTTTCTGATGCAAGGATTCGAAGTGGAAGTCTTTCGTTACGCCAATGATCTGCCCTTTGGCCGGGCCGTATTGAAACGGCTTGCCAATGGCCTGTTCGGGTGTCCAGCCTAATTGATGCGCGGCTGTTTCGTTCAGCACGACCATCGACGTATCGGTGGAGTAGGCCCGCGAAAAATTGCGCCCGGCCGCCATGCCAATCTGATAGGCCGAAATGAAATCGTAATCGACCCGCAGTCCCCGCAGGTTAATTTTGACCGGGGCCATGCTGTCACCCTTCATGGCCATTGCTCCGTAGGAGTCAAGCAGGCGACTCGATGGTATCCGCGACGAGCGGCCCATGTCGCGTACAGCCCCCGTCTGGATCAGTTGCTGTTTGAGCATTTCGTAATTCGTCGTTGAATCACCCACATCGGGTAAAATCAGAACCTGATCTTTGGCGTAGCCCAGCCGATAATCCTGAATGTATTTCATCTGGTTATAAACCACTGCTGTACTGATAATGAGGGCGATGGCAATGGCGAACTGGGTAATTACCAATACCTGTCGCAGTTTGCCAGTACGCATGGCCGAACCAATTTGCCCTTTCAGTACGCCCAATGGCCGGAACGAAGTCAGGAAGAAAGCCGGATAACTACCCGCCACCAGGCCCGTTAGTAATGTAATACCAATCAGAATCAACAGGAATACCGGATTAAGGAGCTGGCTAAACGCCATGTGTTTTTGCGTGAACTCGTTCAGTGCGGGCAGACAGAGCATCACCAGTCCAATGGCGATGAACAGCGAAAAGGTGACCAGCAGAATCGACTCGCTCAAAAACTGCCCAATGAGCTGGGAACGCAAAGCCCCTACAACTTTGCGCATCCCAACCTCTTTGGCCCGCCCCGCCGACCGGGCTGTTGCCAGATTCATGTAATTGATGCAGGCAATGAGCAGAATGAATAAACCAATGGCCGAAAACAAATAGATGTAGCTCATGTCGCCGGTCGGTTCCACCTCCGAATCGGTATGCGACCGTAGGTGAATGTCGGTGAGTTTTTGCAGGTTCAGCACCGAAAACGCGGATGCTTTACGCCCTTCTTCGGCCGGAACGTATTTATCCTGAAAGCCGGGGAAAGCCGCTTCCATCCGCTGTGGTTTAGCACCGGGCTTCAGCAACACATAGGTATTGAATGAGTTGTTGCTCCAGTTGGTCCGCAAGGCTTCGGCCCCATAAACGCGGTTATCGTTGAACGTAGAGAACGACAGTAAAAAACTGGGGTGAAAATGCGACTGGGCGGGTAGCGGTTCGTAAACGCCCGTAACGGTCAGGTCAAACTGGTTATTCAATCGAACCGTTTTCCCGATTGGATTTTCAGTACCGAAATATTTTTCCGCCATCGGTCGGGAGAACATGATCGAGAACGGATTGACCAGAGCCTGATCGGGGTTGCCGCTGATCAAGTCAAAATCAAATACCTTGAACAGATTCGCTTCGGCAAAGAACATGTCTTCCTCGTTGAACGAGTGTTCACCATATTTTACCAGCCCCCCGTTGTCAATCGTTCGCACAACCTGCTCGGCTTCGGGGAAGTCCTGTTTGATGAGTGGCCCAAAGGGTGGTGCGGCCTGCGCCAGCCGCAGCGAAGCTGTCCCATCCGACGACAGAAACGTACGCTGGACACGGTAAATCCGGTCGGCATTCGTGTTATAGCGGTCGTAACTCAGTTCATCCTGCACATAGAGCGCAATGAGCAGGAAGCAGGCCAGCCCAACGGCTACTCCCGTAATGTTGATGAAGCTGAATGATTTGTGTTTCCGCAAATTGCGAAAGGCGATGAGGAAGTAATTGCGTAGCATAAATCCGGCCGGTTGAGTATGTACAACCTACCCCTATGCCAATGCCGTACCAGTTTGTTAAGTTGTTGGTTATTAGTCAAATAGTGATAGTAGGTTAGGCGGAAGTGTCCGCAAACGGACGGAGGGCGTACAGTTGCGGACAGTCTTAACCAGGATTTATGTGATTTTCTTGACAGACTATGATTAAGTAAAAAGCTTTCTATGAAAGCAAATATCATAGTCTGTCAAGAAAATCACATAAATCCTGG
>CAXTJJ010000703.1:0-2353 GCA_964244155.1 uncultured Spirosoma sp. | reverse complement strand
CAGCGTAACTCCGGTCGACCGGAGTTACGCTGTCAAGATCCTGTAAGAGTATAATTTGTTTGCTATCTGTCGTTGAGCTAACCATGCGTTTGCGTTACAACGTGGCTATATCAATAACAAAGCGGTACCGAACGTCGCCTTTCAGCATCCGCTCGTAGGCCGTGTCGATGTCCTTAATATCAATCCGTTCTATATCGGAAACAATATTGTTCTCGGCACAGAAGTCCAGCATTTCCTGGGTCTCCGCAATACCGCCGATGCTCGAACCGGCAATACTTTTCCGGCCGGGAATAAGACTGAAGGCCAACAGGGCCGACGGGGTTGGTGGAGCGCCCACACAGATATGTACGCCGTCGGTTTTGAGCAGGCTAAGATACTGATTGTAATCATGCTCGGCAGAAACTGTATCCAGAATAAAATCGAAATAACCCGTTGCCGTGGCCATCTGTGCCGGATCGCTGGTGACCAGAAATTTATGAGCCCCCAACTTTTTGGCATCATCCTCCTTTTTGGGCGAGGTGCTCAGGACCGTCACTTCGGCACCAAATGCCGCACCGAATTTCACGCCCATATGACCCAGACCACCCAGCCCTAAGACGGCCAGTTTATGTCCTTCACCTACTTTCCAGTGGCGGAGGGGCGAGTAGGTTGTGATGCCAGCGCAAAGCAGGGGTGCAACAGCCGCCAGATCCAGCTTATCGGAAATATGTAGTACAAAATCTTCATGTACAACAATGGTGTTGGAGTAGCCGCCGTAGGTTGGCGTTTTCTTATCCTGCTCCAGGCTGTTGTAGGTAAGCGTGTTGCCGTTGGTGCAATACTGCTCCAAGTCGTGTTGACAGTTAGCACAAACGCGGCATGAATCGACCATGCAGCCGGTTCCAGCCAAATCGCCAACCTTAAATTTAGACACCTCATCGCCAACCGCGACGACCCGTCCTACGATTTCGTGTCCGGGTACCATTGGAAAAATACCGTTGCCCCATTCATCCCGAATCTGGTGCAGGTCAGAGTGGCAAACGCCACAAAACGTAATATCAAATTGAACATCATGCGGCCCTACTTCCCGCCGGTCAAAATTCCAGGGGGCGAGTGGCGTATCTTTCGTTTGAGCGGCATAACCTTTTGTTGCAATCATAATCGTTACTTTAATGAAGTATTTTAATTAATAATCGTTTAGCAGGATCGGCGTCAACGCCGACCATACGACATAAACCCTTGTGAATTGATCATCAGGCAACTAGGTAGACAGTTAACAGGGTGTTACACAAGCATGTATGAAGAACTAGTCAACCCATTGCCGAATCACTGATTAACCCTTACTTAAATCTCCGATGGTGCTGTAATGTTTCGGGTTTTAAGAAGGTCAATAAATTAAAAAGTATCCAGATTGAACGGCCGTCTTCGCCCGCCGAACCGTCGGAATCTTTATTTGAAAAATTCTACGGAAGCCTGCCAAATCTGGATGTTGCCGCCTTTGAAAACTACGTAACCGAAACCCGGCAGGAATGGGATCGTCCACGCTCTTAGACACAAACATTGCCATATACCTCACCAAAAGAGGGTGACCTGACGGTGTAAAAAAACAGTTGGCTCGTTTAAAACAGGACGGTTTTAAGCTCTCGATGATTACCAAAATTGAATTGCTTGGCCATGCTTTCCCTACGTTGGAGGAAAAAGTGGTTACTACTGCATTTGCACATGCTTCAGTGCTCTATGAATTGACCGACTCCATCGTCGAGAAAACCATTGCTGTCCGTCGTCAACATTGCCTTAAATTGCCCGATGCCATTATAGCTGCTACGGCGTTGGTACACGGATTTACGCTGGCAACTCGCAATGTGGCCGATTTTCAGCCATTGACGAGTTACTGATCGTTAATCCTTTCATAAAAATCGCTACCACTTAGTTATTCACACCAGGCTTTTTGTCATGGCTCCGGCCACCCTCCAGAATAAAAGTTTAAACAGGGTCAAAAAATGGAACACTGATTTTTATGATTACTATGATCCATCATGTTTAATCATAGTGACCATAAAAATCAGTGTTCCATTTTCACAATCCCGTCGATTTCTCCATTTGCTCAGTGTAGCGCGTACCGACCACCTGAATTTGAGACGAGGCTGCTTCAATTTCCTGAAGTTCACGGGTTGTTAGCTGTATAGCTGCGGCTCCATTGTTCTCCGTCAGGCGGCTTATTTTCGTGGTGCCGGGAATGGGAACAATCCACGGTTTCTGCGCCAGTACCCAGGCCAGGGCAATTTGGGCAGTCGTGGCCTGATGGCGTTCGGCAAACTGATTCAGCAGATCCAGCAGGGCTTTGTTAGCCACGCGGGCTTCTTCGGTGTAGCGG
>CAXTJJ010000702.1:0-2371 GCA_964244155.1 uncultured Spirosoma sp. | reverse complement strand
CAGGGGACTTTATTCGAAAGTGAGTAAAGTCCCCTGTAGGCCGGGCCGCCGTTGCGGGATTCAGGGGTTTTTAGACAGAGAAAGGTCTATTTTTTTAGATTGTTTCTCAGAATCAACTATTTCCGGTACCGGCTGCGGTATTCGGGACCAACGCCAAAGCCGTAGCCGAGTGTCAGGGTAATGGTTGAGTTATTAACGTTCTGGTTGTCATCGAGCGTAATATCGCTCAGACCGTAGCGGTAACGGGCATCGATCAGGAAACGCTGCCGTTCGCCCAGGCCTTTGAAGTTAAGCTGAAAACCGGCAATCAATCCTAAATCCATCGACCGGAATTGAGCACTGTTATCAAAATCCTGTTTGACAACGCCCTGGTTTATATAGTTGGTACGTTTGGCATTGAGCTTGAAACCCAACGACGGACCGAAGAATACGTTGGGCCGGAAGTTCCCGTTCAGGGTAAGGAAATAACGCAGTGCAACCGGGATTTCGAGGTAGTTGATCCGTTGTTTGAACGAGTCATTGGACTGATTGTACTTACCGCCCATTTGCGAGTAAAGAACATCGCCCGAAATACCAAAATGGTTCAGCGAGCTGTACATTAAAAAGGCACCGGCTGTTACACCCGGCCGTAACGTATAGCCTTTGGCGTCCATGCCAAATGTGGATAAATTCAAGCCCAGCCGTGGGCCTGCACTAAATCGTTGTTGGGCAAAACTGCCTGATAGACAGACAGTAATTAACAGAAATGATAGGAGTGTAATACGTAGTAATTTTGCGCGAAACATAGAGCAATCGATAAGTTGATATGTCCGGTTAACGTCCTACGTTTTGGAAATGTTTTATTAATCAAGAAGAATATCGAGTGTTCGGTCAAAAGAAGGAGATATTTTTTTATGGCTGGCTGTAGGGCAGGCGTTTCCTTGCCTCAGAGTCAACGCACCAAACTGACTAGTGCTGAGTACACTACTCGTTGCGGCAGGTGTTGGTTTCGGCACGGGTTTGATGGGTTGCTTCGGCGCAAAAAAGATTAGATAAATGGCAACGGCCAGCATTAATAAAATGGCGGCTGTGGTTGTCGCAATCCAGAGTGGCCAGAGTCGTTTTTTAGTTGCCGACGCGTGAATGCGCTCATGCAAGGCGTCCCGAAGCTCGGCAAGCTGTTCTGTCGTTGGGTGTGCCGATGTATTGGCGGCTGTCTGCTGCATCGCTTCCAGTCCTGCCAGCGCGTCGGCGTAGAAAGGATTTTCGAGCAGGAGCCGCTCCACACGGTATCGTGCAGGGCCACTTAGCTGTCCGGATTGATATGCCCGTAAATCATCAAAAGTTAGTTGGTCAATCATTATTGTAACGCGGTATAGCCCGCAGTCAACTAAAAGCGGATGTTCGTTGTCGCGAATCGTCCGTGTTATTTACTCATACAAATTTTCAATTTTCGGCGGCCATTTTGCAAATAACTTTTTACTTGTTTCAGATCATAACCTGTGAGGTCGGCCACTTCAGTATAGGTTTTCTTTTCCAGATAAAAGAGGGTCAGGCAGGTTTTCTGTTCGGGGGGTAAAGTTTGTAGACAGGCCTCCATGGTAGTCAGATCTTCTTCAAGTGTCAACAGATCGGAGTCATCTTCAGAAATCCGCATAATGGGGTCATCGTCCAGGTCAGACCCCGTACCGGTTACCAGGGTAGCTTTGGGGTGAGCCTGGTTTTTGCGAAGCTGCATCAGGCAGTAATTGCGTGCTACACTATGGAGCCATGGACCAAACTGCTGCACATCGTGTTTCCGCAGATCGGTTACCAGCTGTTCAAACAGGTTCATGACGGCATCTTTGGCCTCGTCTTCATCGCGCAGGTAATTGAAGCAGACGGCATAGACCAGGTCCATGTGTTGCTCATAGAGTTCGCCCAATACGGCCAGATCGCCAGTGGCGCGGTAGGTCGCAATATAGCCAGCCGGATCGTTGCGGGATCGGTCGGTACTGGCTCTGGGCTTACGAAACAGTTTTAAAAACATAAACGGACTGACTGCTTACTTATAACGATGCGAGAATCGACCAAATTCCACATTTATTCGTCTGTCAATCAAAAATTATGTTCTATGATTACGAGTGCGCACCCTCAATAACCCGCTGAAATCATAACCTATTCTCGTGCCAAGTCGTTATAACAGAACATCAACTCCACGGAATTATGAAACGGTCCATGTTTGGTTTGCTGGGTATTATCTTAAGTCTAAGTGCGTTTGGCCAAAGCAGCCAGTCGCCAACCATGAAGCAGTCTACCTCAACGACAGATACGCGACAGGCCAACCCGGTTCGTCCAAAGATGAAAACCAACCGTCAGGAGCGTATGAAGATGGACGCTGGTCTGGATACAA
>CAXTJJ010000701.1:0-2398 GCA_964244155.1 uncultured Spirosoma sp. | reverse complement strand
AGAAAAGTACAAAAACTTCACGCTAGTCTACTGAAGGGTTAATAGTGTGGTTAAGAAAGGCATCTGGTAGTTTACCGGATGCCTTTTTTTATGCCTTTGTTTTCGTCATCACAGCCGGTAACCGACTGACAAACCCGGTGGCCGCTCTTCCAATACTTCTTCTTTTTGAGTCGGTTATGGTCTACTTTTAGTTTGTCTTTTGACCTACCCCGCTATGACTCCGCCCCAACGCTTCTAATCAGGGCTTCGGTATCACCTTCGTTTTTTACATATCAATTTCACCAGCTATACCCTTACGTTTTCACGCAGGCGAACAGCTAACACCCACCTGAACTATGTTTTTTATTGTCCTTGGCCTTTTGGTGCTTGTCGCCGGATTCGCCATAAATACCCCTGCATTAACGTTTTCACGTTTTTCGCGCCCTGCCAAAGTAGTAGGTTTAATTTTAATTGTACTTGGCTTCCTTACATCAAGTATTCGCCAAATTGACGCCGGACAGGTAGGTGTAATCTCACTCTTCGGTAATGTCAGCGACCGCACGCTGAACTCTGGTCTGAATTTCGTGAACCCGCTGGCAACGGTAACTGAGTTTAATTTGCAGACACAGAATTATACGATGTCGGCTACACACGATGAAGGTCAGAAAGAGGGTGATGATGCCATTCGTGTACTCACCGCCGATGGGTTGGAAGTGGTGATCGACCTGACCGTCTTGTACCGGGTAGTAGCCGCCGATGCACCAAAGATTTACAGTCAAATCGGTACAGATTATACAGACAAGGTTGTTCGCCCCATCACCCGCACCCGTATTCGCGACAACGCTGTCTACTATGACGCTGTTGCTTTATATTCAACCCGGCGCGACGAATTTCAGGCGCGTATTTACAAGACCATCGAAGCTGATTTTCAGAAGAGAGGGCTTATGCTGGAGCAGTTGCTGATTCGGAATATTGACCTGCCTGTATCCGTCAAGAAGTCGATTGAGTCAAAGATCAATGCCGAACAGGACGCCCAAAAAATGCAGTTTGTCCTGCAAAAAGAAAAACAGGAGGCCGAACGGAAACGGGTAGAAGCTCAGGGCATCGCCGATTACCAAAAGATTATCTCTACAGGTCTGAGCGACAAACAGTTGCAGTACGAACAAATTAAAGCACAACGCGAACTGGCCGCATCGCCAAATGCCAAGATCGTCATTATGGGTGCCCGTGGCAATGTGCCTATGATCTTGAACGATAACTAAATAAAGGGTTTTTAACCACAGAGGCACAAAGAACACAGAGGTCCAACGGGGTACTTTCATGCCTATAAAACCTCTGTGGCCTTTGTGCATCTGTGGTTAATCCCTTTTTTTAGTTAACTTGAATAATATTGATTCATAGCCTATGGGTCGCTATTATTCAAGTTATTTCGCACTGCTCAGATTCATGAGCCAGGCTTTGCAGGCGTCAGGCCAGGTATTGAGGGAACCGAACTTCGCGGTTCGCATGCCGAATCCATGACCACCCGTCGGGTATAAGTGCATTTCGGCAGGAATATTATTCTTCAAACAGGCCAGATAAAAGCTAATGCTATTTTCAACAGGAACAGCTTTATCGTCTTCAGCGTGTACCAGAAACGTAGGGGGCGTTTGAGCTGTCACCTGCAATTCATTGGAATAATAGGTAATCATTTCCGGCGACGAAGCCAGTTTACCCAATAAATTATTTCGTGAACCCGCGTGTGCCTTTTCGCCGAATGTAACGACCGGGTAGAGAAGGATGGCAAAATTCGGCCTGGCCTGTTCACTGGCTTTAGGCCCTTTATCGTAATGCGTAGCAAGCGTTGAGGCTAGATGCCCGCCCGCTGAGAAGCCCATGACACCAATCTTATTGGGAGAAATGCCATACCGAGCTGCGTTTTGCCGGATAAGCGTTATGCCCTGCATGGCATCCATAAGCGGCACTTCCTGTTGGTTCGTCATAATAGTCGGATTAGGCAGCCGATACTTAAGCACGAAAGCAGCCACACCCATTTCATTGAACCAATGTGCTATATCAGACCCCTCGTGGCTGGCGGCAAGGATTCCGTAGCCACCACCGGGACAAATCATAACGGCCGCCCCTGTGGCCTTTTCTTTGGCAGGCAAATACGCCGTAATCGTAGGAACAGAAACGTTACTGATTCGCAAGATACCATTCGCATCGGTTTCAGATTTCTCCGTAATCTGCGCTCCTGAGATAGCATTAGGAATTGCCCCATCGGGCCAAAGTTTGATAACCTCTTGCGAGAAAGCAAGTTGAGGCAAGGCAGCGGCAAATAGCATACTTAGCAATAAGAAGCGCATGAAGGATTGATAGCTATGTGAGCAACGTTAATGGGTAAAAATAGAAAAAGCCGACCTTCCGGCCGGCTCTACTC
>CAXTJJ010000700.1:0-2413 GCA_964244155.1 uncultured Spirosoma sp. | reverse complement strand
CGCCATCCTATTCAAGGAAGATAACTATTTTCGGTATCATCCTGGATTCAATCCCGTGTCCATGCTCCGGGCGGCTGTCCGAAACCTATTAACAGGCCGCCGAACGTCGGGAGCATCAACGATTACGATGCAAACCGTTCGACTGCTCGAACCCCGCGAACGTACCTATGGCAGCAAATTGATCGAACTATTCCGGGCTCTGCAACTCGAACTCCACTATTCTAAAGACGAGATCCTGCAACTTTACCTGAACCTGATTCCGTATGGCGGCAACATTGAGGGGCTCAAGTCGGCCTCATTGCTTTACTTTGGTAAATCGCCCAACTTGCTGAGTCTGTCCGAATTAACAACGCTGACCATTATTCCGAACCGGCCATCGAGTCTGCGGCTGGGTACACATAACGCGCTGGTTGTTCAGGAGCGAAATCGCTGGCTTATCCGCTTCAAGGCAAAGAACCTATTCAATGCAACTACGATTGATGACGCCCTGAATGAACCTCTGATAGCTTACCGGCGGGAAGCGCCCCAACTGGCTCCGCATTTGTCGCGACGGCTTCGGGCCGAAAACCCGGATGTACCGATTGTGCGTTCGTCCCTTTCGCCAGCGATTCAGTCGACCGCCGAGCGGCTGGTTCAGCAATATGCCAACCGTCTACGTGCTTACAATATCCACAATTCGGCTGTATTAATTGTGGATAACCTGTCGCACGAGGTGGTTGCGTATGTGGGCTCGGCTGATTTTAATAACTCATTCGATGGTGGACAGGTGGATGGTGTTCGGGCAGTTCGGTCGCCGGGCAGTGCGTTGAAGCCGTTGCTATATGGCCTATCCTTTGACTCAGGCATTATTACGCCCAAAACCAAACTGGCCGACGTACCAACTAATTTTGGCGGCTATGAGCCTGACAACTATGACCGGCGCTTTAACGGGCCTGTTACAGTCGAATTTGCCCTGGCTAACTCGCTCAATATCCCGGCAGTGGCCTTACTGAAAGAAATTGGCACTCCATCGCTTGTTTCGACCCTTCAGCAGGCGGGATTCTCATCCATAAAAAAGCAAGCCAAAGAACTTGGACTTTCTATGATTCTGGGGGGCTGTGGCGTTACCCTCGAAGAAATGACGCGTCTTTATACAGGCCTGGCCAATGAAGGGCGCGTGAAGCCATTACGATTTACCCCGTTGGAACGCCAAAAGAAAGGGGGTAGTAACGGTGTGACTCTTCTCTCTCCTGAAGCGGCTTACCTGGTTACCCACACCCTCACCCAAATTACCCGCCCCGACTTACCCAACAATTTCGACAACAGCTACCATTTGCCGCGCATCGCCTGGAAAACCGGGACGTCTTACGGTCGGCGTGATGCGTGGAGCATTGGCTATAACCAGCGATATACAATTGGTGTATGGGTAGGTAACTTCTCGGGTGTGGGGGTAGCCGAACTTAGCGGAGCCAATACGGCGACTCCGCTTCTGTTTCAGCTTTTTAACGTATTGGACTACAATTCGCCAACAGGCTGGTTTAATGTCCCAAAATCGGCATCGAAACTAAGTATGCGGCTTATTTGCCCCGAAACGGGCGACATTCCGGGGGAGTTTTGCACTCATCCAGTAACTGACTATTACATCATGGGCGTTTCACGATACCGGCATTGCCAGCATCGGAAAGCCGTCTTTACGAACGCTGCCAGGACGATCTCATACTGCGCTCACTGCAGGCCCGACAGCGGTGCCATTCGCCAATCCTACCCGAATATATCGCCTGAAGTTATGGCGTTCTACCAAAGTCATCACATTCCGATTGAGGTAGTGCCTCCGCATAATCCGGCCTGTGAGCGCGTATTTGGCAGTCAGGAAACGGGGCAGATTGCTCCGCAGATAACAAGTTTGAGCGATGGCAGCGAGTATTTTATCAACCCCAAACAGGCCGTTCAGATGGAACTGGGTTGCCAGGCTGCCAACGATGTACAGACGGTGTTCTGGTATTTGAACGATAAACTTTACTGTCGGGCTAAACCCACCGAAGCGGTGTTTTTTATTCCTCGGTCTGGTGCATTGAAAATTTCCTGTGCCGATGACAGGGGAAGAAGCAGTGATATACACGTACTTATAAAGCATGAGTAATGTTTTCTTAATTTGGCTTTCACCTAATTTCTTTACATTTTTCCGTGCTATAAGTCAATTAACTAATCCATGAAACGTATACTTATTTGTATTGCCGCTACACTCGTTACGACGGCTACCTTTGCTCAGCAAGCTTCTACAGCTTCACAAGACCCTACTGCTCTCGGCAATGCGTTTTTTAAGGCACTTCTTGATGAAGACAGCAAGAGCCTGGGAAATCTGATTTCAAGTGACCTGGACATTATCAGCTTCGATGGACAATCTGTCGACGGCGATCTGCTCATACAGGGGGTC
>CAXTJJ010000699.1:0-2447 GCA_964244155.1 uncultured Spirosoma sp. | reverse complement strand
GGCGGTATGACCCGAAATCCCTGGAGTACAACGGCGGGTTCGAGTGGTTCATCGGCAGGGTCGGCATCGAGTGTATCGGCAGGACTGTTGCCCTTTGCTATTGGCACTGAAACCCTGGGCTCTATTGTATCGCCATCAACCGTTTGCGGGACTACAGGTCTACGGCCAACCTTCGGACGCGTGAGTCGGCATGGGGCTATGGCGCTGAGCTGGAGCATGGATAAGATCGGACCAATTGCCCGTAGCGTGGAAGATTGCGCCCTGGTTTTCAATGCCATCTATGGCCCCGATGGCAATGACCCTACCGTTATGGCGGCTCCCTTTCGCTATGCACCCCTTACCTCCTTAAAAGGTATACGCATTGGCTATGTCAAAAAAGGGTTTGAAAGCAATTACCCTAACCGGGCAAACGATTCGCTGACCCTCCAGACCCTCCGTACACTGGGTGCTGAGCTAGTCCCTTTCGATTTGCCAACGGGTGTACCAGCAGGCCGAATTTCCTTCCTTTTGACGGTAGAAGCCGCTGCATCGTTCGATGAACTGACTCGTTCTGGCCGGGATGATCTGATGGTTCGGCAGGGAAAGGGTGCCTGGCCAAATGCGTTTCGGTCGTCGCGCTTCGTGCCGGCAGTCGAGTATATTCAGGCCAACCGCGCCCGCACTAAACTCATCAATGAAATGGCCGCGCAATTGAAGGCCGCCAAGATTGATGTATATGTTTCTCCGGCCTATGCAGGCGGAAACCTTACCTTGACCAACCTCACGGGCCATCCCTGCGTAGTGTTGCCCAACGGATTTACGAAGCAAAATCTGCCTACCAGCATAACATTTATGGGGCAGTTATTTGAAGAGGGAAAAGTGTTGGCGGTGGCTAAAGCCTATCAGGATGCTACCGAATGGAACAAAAAACACCCTACGCTTCAATAGTCTCTTACCTCACAAAAGCCAAACCTTTCCATATATCAATAAGTTGGGTAGAGTGAACACAAACAACTCTACGTTATGAAGCGATTACTGAGTATAGTTACTTTTTTAGCTTTAGCTTATGGTTGCTCCCCGCGGGTAACCGTCGATAGCAACAGCCGAACGGATTTCAGCAAATACAAGACATTTGCCTGGATGGACAGCGATGTTAAGGCGGGTCAAAACCCTCTTTACTACAATCAACTGGCGACCGAAAGCGTCGAAAACACGATGGCCGATGTATTGAAACAGAAAGGACTAAGTGAGAACACCGGTAAACCTGATTTGCTGATAGGTTATCATTTTTTTGTTGAGAACAAAACCCAGAACGTTGCCACACCTTCGCCGATTTATGGCCCTTATTTAGGATGGGGGCGTTGGGGTTATAGCGGTTGGGGCCCCGGTTGGTGGGGTTACGGTGGCCAGCAGTACACCCAACAACAGTATCAGGCTGGCACGCTGGTCGTTGATATGGTGGATGCCCGTACCCACAAGTTAGTCTGGCGCGGTTCGGTACAAAACGCGGTTGGCGACCCGGCCCGGATTGCTGCTCAATTGCAAAAAGAAGCCGAACTCATTGTCGAGAAATTCCCTGACCGCACGAGTTAGGTAGAATCAGACGAACAAAATAAAATGAAGATTTATTAACCAAAGAGGTACAAAGGCCACAGAGGATTGAGCTCTCTGTGACCTTTGTACCTCTTTGGTTAATAAATCCTTTTAGCCAGTTAAACCAACTAATTACCACAACTTAGCCGGATAAGCGCCCTCATCATGCAGTTGCTTCAAAGCGGCCTGCACAACTGGTTTATCGTCGGGGTAAGTGACGCCGAACCAGGCCGACTGGCTGCGGAACACCTTGCAGTGCCCTGTATCTGTTTGGATTAAGTTCGTCATCACAGTTGGAATATAGAATTCTGCCTTTGGCGAATCAATATTGGCAATTGCATAGCTCTCGAACTGGTGCTGAACTAACGGAAATACAGTTGGCTTAAAGCCCCAGAAATTCATAGAGACAGGTGTATTGGGTTCCAACGGAGTCAAGCCATCGGCTTCCTCAAAAACAATCCTTTTCGGGTCCGTACCATTTTCCTGCTCATAAATTTTCGTGCGTTCGATGACCGAAATAAGATTACCGTTTTCCCCTACTTCGCAAACTCCCCTCGACACCGACCCGTTGTCCGACAAGGTGTTTTTTACTTCGTAACCCACCATAGCGTGAAGCTGATCGTCGGTGTCGGTTGTCAGAAAATGGCTGATGAGCTGAAAAGCTTCAAGGCCATAAAAGTCATCGGCGTTGATTACGGCAAATGGGGTTTGCGTATGATCTTTTGCACACAACATGGCATGACCCGTTCCCCAGGGCTTCGTCCGTTTTACGTCACCTAACTCGGCCGGCACGTAGGAATCCAACGCCTGAATGGCGTAATCGACTTCCAGTTTACCTGCCAGTTTTTCATTAAAAACGTCTTCGAAATCCTGGC
>CAXTJJ010000698.1:0-2504 GCA_964244155.1 uncultured Spirosoma sp. | reverse complement strand
CCACCGTATCGGGGGTTTCAACATCATACTTCATTAAATCGACCAGGTTGGTACCACCCGCAATAAACTTCGTCTGGGGCGACGAGCCAACTAATTGAACAGCCTGAGCGGCCTGGTTTGCCTGGGTATAGCGAAAGTTTTTCATCCGAGCATTCCTCCTTTTTTCACCGACTGAATAGCCGCCACAATGCCCGGATAGGCACCACACCGGCAGATATTACCGCTCATCCATTCCCTGATTTCATCCGCCGATTTAGTATGCCCCTCTTTCAGCAAAGCCGCCCCCGACATCAGTTGACCGGGTGTACAGAAGCCGCACTGGAAGCCATCGTGTTTAATAAAGGCTGTTTGGAGGGGGTGCAACTCTGCGCTGCTGCTGGCTAGTCCTTCAATGGTCGTAATATCCCGACCCTGCTGCATAACCGCCAATGTCAGGCAGGAGTTGACACGCCGTCCGTCGATATGTACCGTGCAGGCACCACACTGCCCATGATCGCAGCCTTTTTTTGAGCCTGTCAGGTTAAGCCGTTCACGCAGCAGATCGAGGAGCGTTTCCCGCGATTCGACGGCCAGCTTATACGTTTTTTTGTTGATGCGCAACGTAATTGACTGCGTATCGGCTGGCTCGGCATTAGGTAACGCAGTGACCGTGGGCGCTGCCGGAGCTACGAAAGGCGGCAGTAAAAAAGCCCCCGCCAGCGCCGATGACTGTTTCAGAAACCACCGCCGGTTCGACCCATCGATCAGATAATTTGTTTGTTTTTCCATAATTGGTATCGTTTACACAGCGAGAAACATCCTCGGTGTATCTCCTTTCGCTCCGTGCATCTCCGTGTAACAACCTGAATTACTTCCCGATACCCGGCAATACCGAAAGCAGACTGTGCCCTTTGGTAGCCACGGCTTCTCGGAACTGATTGCCAACAATATTTTTTATAATATCGCCACTATCCCGCTCACCCCGAACCAGCGCTTTCGTCAGTTCGATAGCCTGATCGGTCGTGATTTTTCCGGGCATGGGCGGTTCATTCTGATCGACAATAGCGTCGACAATGACTGGTCCATCGTGTGCCAATGCCTGCCGAATGATCTCGTCAGCGTTTTTAGGATCGTCGATGGTGAACCCGGTTGCGCCACAGGCTTTGGCATACGCAGCAAAGTCAATCGACTGAATATCAACCCCAAATTCGGGATTACCTTCCAGCACGATCTGCTCCCATTTAATCTGTCCGTAAGAGTTATTATGGAAGATAAAGACCTTAATGGGCAGCTTGTACTTGACGGCCGTAGCCATCTCGCCCATGAGCATGGTGAAGCCGCCGTCGCCCACCAGCGCCACCACCTGCCGACCGGGATAAGCCACCGAGGCCGCAATGGCATACGGCAAACCCGAGCCCATGGTGGCCAGCAACCCCGAAGTCGAGAACTGCATCGTTCCCCGCATCTGAATATGACGGGCCGCCCAGGTCGTGTTATTGCCGCAGTCGCAGGTAATGATAGCATCGTCGTTCAGCAAGGGACTCACCAGATGCGGGATCACCTGCGGTTTCATGGGAATGTCGGTCTGGGTTCCGCGCTCTGTCATCAGGTCTCGCCAGAACGTCATTCGCTCCTGCGCTTTTTCCAGAAAACCCCGTTCTTCCTTGCGGGTAATCAGGGGTAACAGTGCCTGAAGAATGGTCCTACTATCGCCTACCAGCCCAACATCGACCGGCGTTCGCAAACCGATGTGCGTGGCGTCGAGGTCAATTTGAATAGTTTTGGCCTGTTCGGGTTTAGGGTAATATTCGATATACGGAAAGTGCGTACCGATCATTACCAGCGTATCGCACTCCTCCATCGCATCCTGCGACGGGGCCGTTCCCAACAGCCCCAACCCACCCGTTGTGTACGGACTGTCGTCGGGCAGTACGGCTTTTCCCAGCAAGGCTTTGATAACCGGCCCGCCCACGGCTTCGGCTAATTGAATGACTTCCTGCCGGGCATGAAGTGCCCCGCGTCCAACAAAAATCGCCACTTTTTCACCAGCGTTAATCAGGTCGGCGGCACGTTGCAACTGATCGAGAACGGGCATGGTCTCGGTGCTGACCTTCAATATCCCCGTATGTTTGGGAATATTAGGCATCGAGCGGGTATCATCGCCCGATGTCCAGTCCTGAAAATCTTTTGGAAAGGACAGGTGCGACACGGTGCGCTGGCCGAGCGCGGTACGAATAGCCTGATCGACTGCATTCACAACGTGGTCTGGTCCCATGATCCGCTCGTTGTACGGAGCCAGATCCATAAACACCTTGACCAGATCGGCATCCTGCTGATAAAGTGACCCACTTATATCATGGTAGGTATGCCCCGTTATGGCCAGCACCGGCTGACCGTCGTACTTGGCATCGTAAAGGCCATTGAGTAAATGGAAGCCCCCACAACCCGATGTGGCCATGCAAACACCCAGCTTACCGGTAAACTTGGCATAGCCGGCCGCCATAAACGCGGCTGCTTCTTCGTGC
>CAXTJJ010000697.1:0-2530 GCA_964244155.1 uncultured Spirosoma sp. | reverse complement strand
TTGAATACCTGGCGGATTTTGATCCGGTAGTGGTGAAACAAATGTTGGACAACGTGTCGGTAGAAGTGAAACTTATTATTAGCTTACTCACGTGTTGATAAAATAAAGAATTTACATTTAGTATTATTTTTATTGTCTCATGTTACCATTTACTCGACGTGCTGTCTAAATAAGAAATATCAAAGTTTTAACTCGATTTGTCGATTGGGCAAATGAGTCAATCAGTTGAGGTTATTACCACTCGATAGCCTTTACGATCCGTACCATACTTTTACCTATGGAATCTTTAGTAGGTTACATTATAGTTGAAAATAGTTCTTTACAGAACCTGAATGCCGAGAATGGTCCTGATGAATTAACAGCCGCCCACGAACGCGTCACAAAACTGGTTTGGAAGCTTAAACAGACTGATCCCACCAATCCTACGTTTGTTAAAGCCTGGAATATGCTTGTCGATTACGGCGAAAAAGACTTGAGAGCTATGTTGCTTTATCATGCAACGGCCGCAATTCGTGAGTATACACATGCATTTTCCCGGCTTAAAGTAAAGATTGGCAGAGCCGTTAGTGTTCTGTCGGTTAAGGAACAGGCTGAGCCTGCCTTACCGGTGAAGACCAGCGTTGCGCACTCACTCTGGCAGGAAAGAAGAATAAAATAAGGCGCATCTGCTTTTGCTGTGCTGATCTCTGCAAAGCCTGGTAAAGCCTGCTGACTGGTCGGATATCGACGACCGCCAGCTGGGTTGTCTGGCAGGCGACGGGCAGCATAAAGATTAAGTACACTCACGAGATTACGACCAGCGGGAGGTAAGTTATTTCGCCTATAGCTCTGAAAATCCTATATTGGGGCTATAATCGACCTGACATGAAAAATAATCTTCTAGCTATTGTTCTATTTGCCATCTTTTATTGCCCCAATCCTCTTTTAGCACAATCCAGGAAGCCCACCGGTGATCCCGTTGCCCGGTATGATGCTTACATCCAGCAGGCCGTTCGTGAATGGAAGGTGCCGGGCCTGACCGTTACGGTGGTGAAAGATGGAAAAATTCTTTTGAAGAAAGGCTACGGTGTTCGGGAACTGCCGGGGCCAGGGGCTGCTAAGGCAGAACCCGTTGATACACAAACTCTCTTCGCGATGGCATCGACCACAAAAGCCATGACAGCCGCCTGTCTGGGCATGATGGTGGATGAAGGAAAACTTCGCTGGGATGACCCCGTAATAAATTACCTCCCCGATTTTCAACTCTACGACCCGGCGGTGACGCGCGAAGTTCGGGTACGCGATTTGTTGATTCACAATACCGGCGTAGGAAATGCCGATGTGCTTTGGGCCGCTATGCAGATACCCTCCGATGAGATTATACACCGGTTGCGGCTCGTCAAGCCGTCGTATTCCTTTCGGGCTGGCTTTATCTACCAGAATATCATGTATCTGGCCGCCGGTAAAGTGCTGGAGAAGGTGAGCGGTATGCCCTGGGAAACATGTATACGCACCCGTATTTTCGAACCGCTCGGCATGAGCCGGACGAAGGCCCTGTTCGGGCAGATCACCGATACGAACCGGGCCAAACCACACGTAGCCATACATGACACCGTCCGCGCCGTGAATAGTTTGAAAGAGGAAGGGCTGGTTGATGCCGTCGGGCCAGCCGGTTCGGTCTGGACGTGTCCGGATGATGTAACTGCCTGGATGCAATGCATGCTCGACTCGGGTCGGTATCAGGGTAAAGTGTTGCTGAAACCCGCCACCTGGGCGGAGCTGTTCAAACCCCAGACGCTGGTGACCGACAGTGAATTTTATCCCACGCAACTGCTCACCAAGCCTGTATGGAAAACCTACGGGCTCGGCTGGTTTCAACAGGATTACCGGGGGCATCGCATAAATTTTCACACGGGTAGCCTGACCGGGATGGTTGCCATTCATGGTCAACTGCCCGACCAGAAAGTGGCTGTGTATGTGCAGGGTAACCTCGATCATGCCGAACTGCGCCATGCCCTGATGTTCCGGGCGTTTGATGAATTTGCGTTGGGTATTAACCACGACTGGAGTGCCGAGTTTCAGACGTTATACGGGGGACTGAAGCAAAAAGCCAAACTGGCCGAACGCAAAGCCGACAGTACGCGGGTGCTGAATACCAAACCATCATTGCCGCTGACAGCCTACGTGGGCACCTACGCAGACCCCCTCTATGGCAAAGCCGATATAACGCTGAAAGATGGCAAACTTTATTTTTCGCTCAACAATGTCATGACGGGCTATCTTGAGCATTGGCATTACGATACCTTTCGATTGACCTACGATCAATTCTGGAATGGAAAAGATCCCGTCAGTTTTGTGCTGAATGCCAACGGTAAGGTTGCCAAACTGAGTAATTCAGGGCTTGATCTGATCAAAGTGCCCGATAGTCCTGCGAAAGGAGTAGCTGAACGGTAAACGGGTTCGACATCAGACAATCAAAAAATAAGCAGTATGCTTCAAAAATTAGCCCTCATAATTGCCTTACTCATTCCGTTTTCAGCCAATGCGCAAT
>CAXTJJ010000696.1:0-2559 GCA_964244155.1 uncultured Spirosoma sp. | reverse complement strand
GCAAAGAAGGATGGCCGGCGTATTCTTCATGGGGACGTTGTAGTATTTATGGCACTCGGTTGTGAGAAAGTAACTCTATAAACCAAGTGCCACACACTACAAACTTAACAAATCTTTAAACCGAATAGCCTGTCGGCGGCTAATTTCGATTTTGTCACCCCCTCGTAATGTAACCAGTAACCCACCACTAAACCAGGGTTCAATTTTTTCAATCCATTGCAGATTAATAATGTGCTTGCGGTTCGCCCGAAAAAATGTTGCCGGATTTAAACGATCTTCCAGAGCATTCAACGACTTGAGTACCAATGGCTTCTGATCGTCAAAATACAGCCGGACATAGTTCCCCATCGACTCAAACAAGCGCACCTTGCCCAGCTTGACAAACCAGCATTTTTCGCCGTCTTTTACAAAAACCTGGTCATTTTCACCCAGGATTTTAGTTGAAATACCAGCCGAAGCCGTACTGGATGTTTCCTGGTTATGTTGCTCCTCCTCTACGCGGTGAATAGCCTCCGACAGACGCGCTAACTCAACGGGCTTGAGCAGGTAATCGAGGGCATTAAACTCAAACGCTTTAATTGCGTATTCATCGAAGGCCGTTGTAAAAATTACTTCCGGCGTTTTGCCTTCGATGGATTGTAGCAACTCGAAACCATTTTTGCCAGGCATCTGTATGTCCAAAAACAACAAGTCCGGCTCAAGCTCTTCAATCATGGGAAGTGCTTCATCTGCATTGGCGGCTTCGCCAATTATCTGGATTTTAGGGAAGTTTTCAAGCAACCGACGCAGTTCGTTTCGGGCCAGGCGTTCGTCGTCAATGATAAGGGTTTTCATTTTTAGTTGTGTTAGACGTTCGGAGAGAGGAAGTAGAAAAAGAAGTTTTATAGCGCACGCCATCCCTCATTCTACACTCCTGACTCCAACTTCCTTTCGTCGGAATATGCCCTCCGATTGGGCGGGAATGGTAATTTCGGCACAAACAACAGGGTTACCGTTGTGAGGTTCGTTTTCCTGGAAAATATGAAACTTTGCGTCCGGCCCATACAACAGTTCAAGTCGCTGTGCTGTATTGGCTAACCCAAAGCCACCAGAAGCTTCCTTATCGCCCAGAACACCTGTGTTTCGGATGATAATATGGAGTTTATCGGCTATCAGGCTGGACTTGACTTCAATAAATCCTCCACCTACCGCTGTCGACACCCCGTGTTTGATTGCATTTTCGACCAGCGTTTGCAGCATCATAGGCGGCACCTGCCAGTACAAGGTTCGGCCATCGATTTCGATGTGTGAAACCAGCCGCTCTTCATAACGGACTTTTTCGAGGGCTAAATAGTCTTCTACTGTTTTAATTTCTTCACGAAGTTCAACCGTTTTCCGCCGGTCGGCCAAAAGGGAGTTGCGTAATAAGTTAGATAATTGTGTAATACTCTGTTGGGCTTTTGTTGGGTTCTCGTAGACCAGCGCCCGGATGCTGTTCAGCGCGTTGAATACAAAGTGCGGGTTCAACTGCGACCGAAGCACTTTGGCTTCTGTTTCACGAATGCTGGTTTTCAACAGTATCTTCTCAATCTCGGCATTCCGGTTTTCTTCAACATAGTGATAAGCGGTGTAGCTCAATACCCAGGCAAGCATGGTTTTACCCCATGTCATAATATAGCCAAATAACGGCCAGGGTTCATCCATCAAATGCTGCGGAACAATCAGCCGATCCATAGGTAGATTCACCATGGTCATAATAAGAGCAAGCACAAAGACGGACAATAAAACACGGGGTGCTAGTCGAAAAAACGGTAATCGCACCCAGTTCCAGCGCCGGATCATGAGTCGGTAGAGGTGAGTCAGGGTAATACCAAGAAAAATGTTGGCAATGGCTAAATACAGTTCATCGGCCTGAAAACCATCTTCAAGCAGATAGGCCAGATACTCCACTAAAATGAGGAGCGACCAGCCGAATAACTGACAAAACCAATATATTTTTTGCTTGGACATACCTTTCTATTATAGCCCCGCTACCAGTCAATAAGCGAATATATAGAATAAGGGACCAGCCGGGCAGTATATACTACACCAATGGAAAAAAAGGAGGAAGGCCGGACGAGTAGCTAATTAAAAAGTTGGAAGAATGGGAAATAATCCGTTTACCCATTCTTCCAATTTTGTCAGGCCAATGCCAGAGATAGCAAATGGGCGGTATCGTTGGCCAGTTCAATGGTGAACCGAGCCGACTCGTAATTGTACTGTAGTTTGTAAAGACAAAGGTTGCTGTGTTCGAACTGATCCATTTCTGAAAGTGGCTGGTTGGTAAGCCAGCATAGCAGAATACGCATGGCTCGTCCGTGCATAGTCACTAAAATGATCTCCTCCTCCGGATGCGACAGAATGGTATCCATAGCCACTTTTTGCCGGGCAACAACCTGTTCGGGACTTTCACCACCATCGGTTGTTTTGGCCGTGTTTCCCGATGCCCATGATTCGATCAGGTCGCGGTAATATTCGTTGTCCAGATTACCGGGGGCTTTACCTTCCATGACACCCCAGCTTATCTCATTCAGGCCGGTC
>CAXTJJ010000695.1:0-2561 GCA_964244155.1 uncultured Spirosoma sp. | reverse complement strand
CCATCCTGTCCGCGTCGCCGAACGCTAACAGTTGTAGGCCTTGTTTTAGCTTTCGGCTACGCGGACAGGATGTCCACGCTACTTGTCTACATCCGCTCCAGAATCACCACACCAAAGTCCGGCACATTCAGCGAATTGTTTCGACTCAATCGCGCATCCCGCCCCCAGTTGGTGTGCTCGTTTTCCCACTCGCCGGGAATGGCAAACGCGGGCCATGTTGAGTTCCATAATTCGCAATAGACTCCGTCGGGCAGGTTCAACGAGGCTAAACCGATACTGCCCGACCAGTTGCCGAAGTTCAGCACGACAAAAAACTCACCCGCACCTCCGCGCGAAAAGGCTAACAGGTTTCCATTTGCAAAACGGACGTTCAATGGCGATGGGCCTTTGATTCGATTATCATTCCTGCGTAATCCGCAGAGTATTTGAAACCAGGCCAGAACGTTTTTCTGGTTAACATCTGAATGGTAAGCCGCCAGGGGCAGCGTATCGAGTTTATTTTTTGCGAATTGCCGCGTTTCGCCCGCTTCGCCACCCATAAATACGTGCGGGAGCCCCCGACCAAGCAATACTGTGGCAAGCGCTACTTTAGTCAGGCGCAAACCAGACCCAAATTCAGCGCACTTGGCAATACGGTTGTCTTCGTTCCCCACCTCGTCGTGGCTTTCGGCATAGTTGGTGGCACTATACCAGTGCTGGTAAGCAGGATTGGTGAGTTCTAATGCCTGCCCTAATCGAAAGACGGACTCCCGCCGACGGCATACGTCCACCATCCGGTCATGAAAATCATCGCACCATTGACTGTCCATTGCTCCCTGACTTGTGAGATACCAGTCGTTCGGTAACTCCTCAGCGATCATAACGATGTTTGGATCAAGGTTTTTCAGGGCTTGCCGCATGTCGTTCAGAAATTCCCAGCCGCCCCCCGAACCGGGAACATTGATGTACCCCTGCTGTTTATGCCCGTTGATAATGGTATCGGTATGGTCGAACCGGAATCCATCAATGCGAAACGTTTCGGCGAGGTAAAGCAGGTTTGTCCTGAAGAAAAATCGGCAGATCGGGTTATCGAAGTTAATCAGCGGCCCCCATTGCGTATCGCCATCAATGAAGGTGTCGTGCGCGGTGGAAAACAGAATATTGTCTGTATTACCGGTATGATTGAACTCCACATCGAGTATCAACGCCATCCCGTGCGCATGACACGTATCGGCCAGTTCCTGCAAATCGGCGGGGCCGCCATAATTGGCTTCAACCGCAAAGAAGAACGCCGGATCGTACCCCCAGCCATAAACGGGCGACCCTACTTCGTTGACGGGCAACAGTTCAATGGCGGTAACCCCTAGATCACGCAAATGCCCCGCCTGTTCGTCAATTTCGCGGGCCACCTGCAACAACGGGCTCAGCTCAGGATGCCGATCTGAAAACCGCGCCGGGTGAAGCTGGTAGATGATCAGGTATTCCCAACCCGGTCGCTGCCAGGAATCGGATCGCCACTGGTGCCGGTCTGGATTGAACAGCAACGAATGCTTACCCGGCGTTGACCCTTCTACCCACTGAGCGGCCGGGTCGTGGATAAGCCAGTCATCATTCAGGATAAAATTATAGGCCTGACCATGATAATCGGTTCCGGCAGGCGCAATGTCAGTGATGGGAATACGAGTCCAAAAAAATGTGCCATCATTCGTTAATGACAGATCAACGAGCGCAGGAGACCATGCTCCTTTTAGCCGCGCCCGCGCTGTATCCTGCACATGTAAGGCAAAATGAAGCTGACCGTTCTGCGCCCAAACACCCGGCCGAAGAATGGTAAACGGCGGATCGGCAAACAAATCAGCAGGCGGTGTTTCACGCAGCACAACTGGTTTCGACAGGACAACAAAACCGGTGAATTTATCCTCCTCTTCGGGCGTATTAAACCAATGCGTTGACACGACCGTTTCGGCGCCAACAAGTAAATAATTGAGTTTCATGGCCACCCCATGATAGGCCATAAAAGTAATTTTATCAGCTGCCGACACCGGCAAGTTCGGCTCCGTCCAGCCCCCGGCATCCAACACCCCTACTCTGGCTTGAAACGGGCCGCTAAATGTGGAGCCCGGAGGCCGGGCGGCAATCTGAATCGTTACGGATAGATCGCGTTCCGGTCGTTGATTGAATAGTATATCATCGCCTTCAATAGTCCAGCATTCGGTTTCTCCAAAAATGGTAAGTCGCCGGTGTGCCCGGTCATTCTCCAGCCAAACCCCGCCCGGCGACCGGTAGCGTACATAAAAGCGATATTCGATACCTGTGTATAATAGAATCCGGTGGGCGCTCCACCCATCATCTTCCCGCTCGGCGGGCAGGTCCACTTCGAAACCTGAGCCCGGTTGCCCGAGGTGAACTTCAGGTGTTTCGTCCCGATTGGATTCTTTATGGACATGAATCGTCAACTGCCGCAAAACAGGTTCAGTGTCCCGAATAATGTCTGCCTCACTATGCACCCAGATTTTGTCGCCATCGGCCGCAACGTATACTTTATTGGCAATCGACGGTTCGAATTCAGTTCTGTTTCCGTC
>CAXTJJ010000694.1:0-2634 GCA_964244155.1 uncultured Spirosoma sp. | reverse complement strand
ACCTACAGCAGAAAGGCCTTGATTTGCTTTACCTGTTTTTTTTCATTTTCTTTGAAGCGTTTGTGTTTTTCGCATAGACAAATCCCGTTTAGCCGATCCAAAGGTGCCCCCACACCGGATCGGCTTTTTTTACGATAGTAGGCTTACGGTTTTCTGTTTACGGTAGGCTAACGCGTCAGCCACCAATACCAAAAACCGACTACCGCAAACCCCGTCTCTTAGTAGGCCATGGAGAAGTTTCGCATGGATTCCGCCAGATAGGACGGATGCAACGAAACGACTTCGCCGATGACCAGCACAGCGGGCGCCCCCACGCCCTGCTCTGCTGCCAACTGCGGCATGTTCCAGACCTGACCAATTACGCACTGCTCATCAGCACGCGTACCATTTTGCACAATCGCCATTGGTAAGTGACCGCGTCCGGCCTCACAGAAGAGCGCACATATTTCAGTTACTTTACTCAGGCCCATCAGCACAACAACCGTTGCTTTGGATTGAGCTGCCAGGTACAAATCGGCAGAAAGTTCGCCGTTCCGGGTAGTGCCGGTAATGACCCAGAAACTTTCACTAACGCCCCGGCTCGTTACCGGAATGCCCTGCGAAGCCGGCACCGCTATACTACTCGATACGCCCGGTACAACGTCACACTCGATGGCATATTGACGGGCATATTCGCACTCTTCAAACCCACGTCCGAACACATAGGGGTCGCCCCCTTTAAGCCGAACCACATGCCCGTGTTCTCTGGCGAACCGGACAATTAATTCATTTATTTCTTCCTGGGTAAACGATGCCTGTTTGGCTCGCTTACCCACGTAAATCTTCAGTGCCTTCTCGGGTGCAAACTCCAGTAAAGTATGGTTGGCGAGATCATCGTATAAAACAACGTCTGCTTTCCGAAGCGCTCTGATTCCTTTTAAGGTAATCAATTCGCCGTCGCCGGGACCCGCCCCTACGAGTGTAAGTTTTGGCTTCATCTGACTTTACCGTTTAACGTTGAATAGTGGTATTGTACTATTAATAGTCTTTTACCGCTATTGCCTAATTATGGTTCAAAAGTAGAGACGAAATTTGTAAAAACAAGTCTTTTTCAAAAAAATATGTTTAATAATCAACCTATAACGAAATAATACATTAGGATTTACCAAAAACACCTCTTACTTTTGACTAGCCTATTTTGGGAGGAAGAAGGCTGATTTAGTAGATAAGTACAATAATAAAACGGGGTTTTCACAATGTTATAGTTACAATTAACTATGGACACAAACAAAAACAGGCGTGTCGTCGTCATTGGCAACGGCATGGTGGGCTACAAGTTCTGCGAGAAATTAGTAGCCAAAGAAAAAAATGAACAGCGATTTATACTGACGGTTTTTGGGGAAGAGCCGCGTGTAGCCTACGACCGGGTTCATTTAAGCGCTTATTTCGATGGCAAAACGGCTGACGATCTGACGCTTGCCCCCCAAAGCTGGTATGCCGAGAACGGCATCACGCTCTACCTCACCGATCCGGTTGTCGACATTGACCGGGAACGGAAGGAGGTTCGCTCACACCACGGGGTCGTAGTACCTTATGACTACCTGATACTGGCCACGGGCTCCGGCGCGTTCGTGCCTCCCGTCGCCGGTGTTGAAAAAGACGGCGTCTTTGTTTACCGCACCATCGAAGACCTCGACCTGATTCAATCGTATGCACGTAAGGCGCGTAAGGGAGCGGTACTGGGGGGTGGATTACTGGGTCTGGAAGCCGCCAAAGCCCTGCTCGATCTGGGTATGGAAGAAGCACACGTAGTCGAGTTTGCCCCGCGCCTGATGCCCCGGCAAATTGACGATGCTGGCTCGGGTGTGCTGCAACGGCAACTCGAATCGCTGGGGCTGCATATTCACCTGTCCAAAAGCACGCAGGAAATCACCGGCGACGAGACCATTAACGGAATGCTGTTTGCCGATGGCTCCCGCATTGACGTCGATATGCTGGTTATTTCGGCGGGCATTCGTCCGCGCGATGAACTCGCCAAAGCATCGGGTATTGATACGCACCCACGCGGGGGTATTCTGGTCGATAATTTCCTTCAAACATCCGACCCATCCATTTTCGCCATCGGCGAGTGTGCAGTGGCACACCATATGATTTATGGGCTGGTGGCACCCGGCTACGAAATGGCCGAAGTTGTGGCCGCCCGCTTGATCGGCGAAGAGAAAGAGTTCAAGCCTTACGACATGTCTACGAAGCTCAAGCTGATTGGGACAGACGTAGGCTCGTTCGGTGATCCGTTTGCCTCGGATTGTAAAACGATTGTCTACGAAAACAAGGCGAAAGGCGTTTATAAGCGGATCAACATTTCGGCTGATGGCAAGGAACTGCTGGGCGGCATTCTGGTAGGCGATGCGGAACAGTACAATATGCTCCTGCAAACCTGTAAGAACAAAACCATTCTGCCCCCGGACCCTGAAGACCTGATCCTGGGCTCACGGGGTGGCGAAGAAGCGGGTGCTGGAGTCATGAGCCTCCCCGACGATGCGCTCATCTGCTCCTGCGAAGCCGTCACGAAAGCGATGCTCTGCCACGAAATTGGTGAGAACGGCCACAATACGGTCGATGCGCTCAAGAAAGTCACGAAAGCCTGCACGGGTT
>CAXTJJ010000693.1:0-2650 GCA_964244155.1 uncultured Spirosoma sp. | reverse complement strand
GCAAACACATTGCCACCCCCGCCCGAAACTCAGCCTGCAAACGACTACTGATGTTTCTTCGGTGGATGGTACGGCAGGACGACCGCGGTGTGGACTTTGGCTTATGGACACGCCTGAAACCCGCCCAGTTAGTTATTCCAATTGATGTTCATGTCAACCGGGTCGCTCGCCATTTGCACCTGGTATCCCGGCCGCAGACCGACTGGAAAACCGCCCTCGAACTCACCCAAACGCTCCGGCAATTTGACCCTCTCGATCCTGTGCGGTACGACTTTGCTCTTTTCGGGGTAGGCGTTGAAGGTGAGTTGCTGCCTTGACACAGAACACGCTTTGCTTATTTTTAAAGGTTTTATCGAAACAATCCATTCGCGGGAAGGCTTACCCATTTACTGACTGCATCTTTTACATCATGCCCTTTCAGATAACAACCCAGCCATTTGGCCCACTGCCAACCGGAGCCGAACCGCTCACCGAATACATCCTTGAACACACCGAAACGGGTGAATTTATAACGGTCATTCCCGAATATGGGGGTATTCTCCGCCGACTGGTGTTGCGAAAAGGTCATCATCTGTTTGCCTTACTTCAATCGCCCGACTCACCACAGGCCCTTTTGAGCGATGAGAGTTACGCCAGTGCCTTACTATATCCGTTTCCAAGTCGTATTCGACACGGTATTTATCATTTCGAGGGTGAAGACTATGCCTTAAAACTGAATGAAATCAAGCGCGACAATGCATTACACGGATTTGTGCATGGCCGTGTCTTTTCGGTTGTTAGTCGGGAGGTTACGCCAACGCATGCCCAACTAGTGGTAGAATACAATTATGAAGGCGATACGGTGGGGTATCCTTTCCCATTCGCGCTGACGGTTACCTATACACTGATCCAGGCCAACTTACTGCCTAACGGAAACCATTCCCGGAACGACCGTATGTGCGCGCTGGAAATTAAGTATTCGGCACTCAATACGGGGTCTGGCCGCTGCCCGGCTGCTTTCGGCTGGCACCCTTACTTTACGTTTACAAATGAATCGGTTAATAACATGAGCATCTCCTTGCCGAATCGTACACCTGTTCTTCTCGATGAGTATATGATTCCCAACGGCAAACAGGCGTTTGAACCGGCCGCCACTATTGGCTTAAATGAGAAAAAAATGGATACTGCTTTCGCGATCGAGCCAACAAGCGGTCCCGACAATTCACGCCCCTTCGCCGAAACTGTACTGACATCCCTCGACATGGGCGTTCAACTGATCGTTGGTCAGGAAATGGGCGAAAACAAGCTTAACTACCTGGTTTGTTACACGCCCACCCGACGCGACAGCATTGCCATTGAGCCTCTAACGGCTAATGTGGATGCGTTTAATAACGGCGAAGGACTAACAATTCTAAATCCCGGCGAATCGCTTTCCGGCACCATCTGGGTACGACTGGAATAATTTCTGATTATTCGTTAATAACCAATTCCTAAAGCGAACGCATTTTAATATTCCGAAACCAAACCGTGCTGCCCCAATCCTGCAAACCGATTCGACCGGTAAAGCGGCCTTTGCTGATGGGGGCGTCTTTCAGCTTGCTGGTAGCAACACGCTGTTTCCAGTCGGTGCTGTTCAGATCATGCTCCTGAATACTAAATCCGTTCAGGGTAACGGTCAATTTGTTTTTCTTCAGCGTGAAGCGGACTTTATTCCAGCCACCAACGGGTTGTAGTTCACGGACGCGCGCATTGGCAACACTGAAAAAATCACCGGCCCGGTGTTTATTTTCATCGGCCCCCTCGTAGATCGCATCATCCAGCACCTGAAGTTCTAAACCCGTATCAAAGATATTTTTGTACTGCGGCTCTTCCTGAACGAAAAAAAAGATGCCGCTATTTGTAAACCGTTCCACTTTCCACTCTGCTACAAATTCAAAATCACCGTTTATCGCGGCATCGGTCACCAGATCGCCCCCGTCGGGTGCCTTGTTCCCTACCCGATTTGGCACATTCAGTTTCAGGGCACCCTGATCGACTTGCCAGGATGACCCCACTCCCTTTGTACCATACTTGTGCCAACCAGACACGTTTTGACCATTAAACAAAAGCTTCCAACCCTCCTTCTTTTCCTGGGATGACAGGCTGTTAAGTCCCTGAGCCTGCACGCCAACAAAAGCAAGACACACAAGCAAACCAATGACAGACGTTTTAAGAAACATAGTGATTATCATGAATTGAGTAGGTAAAAGACAGGGCTCAGTGATAAACTCCTCATGGCTCAGCCGGATTTCTCAGAGAAATCCAGACATTATCCTTATCCATGCTCCCGTATTGCAGATCCCTGTTTGACTACTTTGTCAGAGACTCATTTTTCTTCCAGTAGTCGGGGAGCTCTATTTTATCATCTGTTGCGCCGTCCGATTTTTTGCTAAACAGATCAGCAACCCTTTTGGCGAAACGGCTGGAAATAAACCTGATACCCGTATTGAGTAAGGTAATGCCAAATCTGGTTTTAGGATGCGCCACCCAGGGTACACCCGGCGGCAGTTTCTGCACCTGCTCGACAAAAGGACGCAGCCGACTTTCGTAAGCGGCAAACGCTTGCTTATAGTCCGTGTTTCTCGACAATTCGCCGGCAAGGATATACGCCCCCACAATGGCCAGGCTAGTA
>CAXTJJ010000692.1:0-2662 GCA_964244155.1 uncultured Spirosoma sp. | reverse complement strand
GCTTCAGTCCAGAAATATAAATCTTGCTGAATGGCACATGCTGATAGGCCTGAAAAAAAGCCTGCGCCTGCGCTCGTCCCATATCGTTGAGGTCTGAATCAACGCCACTTCCCTGCACTACCCCCCGCCGGTTGTAGTCGGTCTCGCCGTGGCGAATCAGATAAATTGTTTTTTGTATCAAGCGTATTGACTTGCCTATTGGCAAATTTTTCCAAATTTGAGTGCAAAATTACAAAAAACACGCGCCTAATGAAAGCCGACTTCGATCTGAGTGCACTTGATTTTCTCCATACCGACTCAATAAGTAAACTTCTTGGTATTGAATTTGTTGAAGCGGGCGAAGGGTATTTGACTGCCCGCATGCCCGTTGACCAGCGAACGCATCAACCGTTTGGCATTTTACACGGTGGCGCATCGGTCGTGCTGGCCGAAACATTGGGCAGTGTTGCCTCTTTTATGCTATTAGATGACCCCACCAAACAACGGGCTGTTGGCCTTGAAATCAATGCCAACCACATTCGCTCGGTGCGTGAAGGCTGGGTCTATGGCCGTTGTACACCTATTCACATTGGTCGCACAACCCACGTCTGGGATATTCGCATTACCGATGAACCGGGCAAACTGGTCTGCATAAGTCGGCTAACTATCGCGGTGATTGGGGGGTAGGTTATAGAAAATGTAGTACATTAATCGTGATCAGATTAATTAACTTTGTTATTGATAATTCATTCCGATATGCAGACACAGCCCCCCCTTTCTAATCTTCAGTTAGAATTGCTGAAAATTTTCTCTCGCCCAGTTCCCGATGAGGATCTCAAGGAAATAAAAGAATTGTTAGCCAATTTCTTTGCTCAGAAGGCATCACGGTTAGCAAATGATGTCTGGGAACAAGAAGGTTTTACCGAAGAAACAATGAAGCAATGGCGGCAAACTCACCTACGTACAGAATATAAAGTTCGTCAGACAGGTGATGCTAAATCATGAGGGTCGTCATTGATACGAATCAACTGCTAAGTTCGATTTCGCCAAAATCAGCATCACATTGGTTATACAAAGCAATTTTTTCCAATCAATTTACGCTCTGCGTAACGACTGATATATTAGAGGAATATGACGAAATTATCGAATGGGGGTTTCGAAGACGTGATATTGCCGACAACGTACTCGAAGCCCTTATCAACTCCCCTTTTGTCGAAAAAATAAATGTATCCTTCTTCTGGTGGTTTATTACAGTCGATCCAGATGATAACAAATTTTCTGACTGTGCGATAGCCGCTGGAGCCGACTACCTGGTTACCGAAGATCATCATTTTGATGTACTGTCAGGAATTGACTTTCCCAAGGTTAATGTGATTGGCCTGGATGAATTTTACAAAATTCTTAACCAGTGAATTTGCATTACCGATGAACGAGATAAACTGGTTTGCGTAAGTCGGCTAACTATCGCGGTGATTGGGAGTTAATGAATACCACATTAGGTTTGACATGATCTCGTAAATTGTTGCCAAATGGTTATTCACCAAGACGCTTCTTTTCACATTAGTCCCAAGTCTCAATGGTTTCGCTGGTTTACACTGCTGGGACTTTTTATATCAACAGTCTTTATTCCCTTTAAGATTGCCACTGCCGGGCAATTATATCCCGATCTCAATATACTACTGATTTTCTACTCAGGAGCCGGTTTCTTATGGATAATGATCGTGGTGGAGTATGGTCGACAAACGACGGCCATCCAGTTTGAAAGCGACCACTTCACCGTCAAAAAATTTCTACAGAGACCGGAACGATTTAAGTACAGCGACATTACGGGTCATAATGAACGTAAGGAAATAGCCAGAGTAGGATCGTTTCATATGCTGACTGTGTATTTAGCTACAAGTTATTTCAGTATAAAATCAATAGAATATCCGGAATATGAGCAACTAAAAGAGTACCTCTGCTCATATGGAAAACCCGTTTCATACATCAAGGCGATGACGTTAGCTGAGCGAAACCGCATCCGCTGGCTCACAGCCGGATTAACGGTATTGATTGCAGCAACTATTGCATTTGGCTACATAGCGCATAATCCTATCGATACCCGTTCAGCCCAACTGGTTTCGATAACAGATGTTGTCAACCGCGTGCATGCAAGCAGGAACAAAAGCAGGCTGACGGGCGTAACGATCTCCCTACGGGCTTTCCCTGATTTCTCTTTTTTTGTTTCGCAAAAAAATTACGACACCCGTTTAGACAATTTAGCCTCAGCCATACAGCCTAAACGACCCGTTACGCTGCTTCTAAGGCAAAGTGACTTTCGTAAAAAATTAGTCAAAACGGAACCACTCACGTTTGGTGATAAATACGTCTCGTTTAAAGAGATTATGGTTTATGGCGTCGATCAGGGCAATGTAGTACGCCTTCTAACGCCCCGCCAGGTTTATGAACCTCCACACACCAACCCGATTCAGCGCACTTGCCTGCTCAGCATTTTACTGCTTTTTTGCTGGACAGGCTGGGTTTATATAGACCGGCATACGGTTATCGGCGCAGATTGATACAGAACCCGGCCTACTTTTTCCGTACCTTCGCGCTCCCAACCGTTGAGACCACTAACACCTCAACAATACTAGCATGAATCAGAAAATCCGGCGCGAAGATGCCCTCGATTATCACTCCAAAG
>CAXTJJ010000691.1:0-2668 GCA_964244155.1 uncultured Spirosoma sp. | reverse complement strand
GCCGGAGCGTCCGTTGCAGGAGCAGCCGTTTCAGCGGCAGGTGCAGTTGTTTCTTCTGCGGCTGGTGCTTCAGCTACGGGAGCTTCTTCAGCAACCGGAGCTTCTACTACTGGCTCTTCTACCTTGTTTTTCTTAGCGATAGCTTCGGCACGTGCTTCGTTTACCTTTTTCTCTGCTTCCAGACGAGCAGCGCGAGACTGTTCTTTGGTTTGCGTTTTAGTATCGGCAGCACCCGCTTTGCGATTTTCCTTCTCGCCTTTCCAGGTCGTGTATTTCTCATCGGCCTGTTCCTGCGTGATAGCGCCTTTGTTTACGCCCACTTGCAGATGTTTGCGATACATGATGCCTTCGTGCGACAATACCGAACGAGCGGTATCTGTCGGCTGAGCACCAACCATGAGCCAATAAACGGCCCGTTCCGACTTCAATACGACCGTCGATGGGTCGGTGTTGGGGTTGTACGAACCGATTTTTTCGATAAACCGGCCATCGCGAGGAGAGGTTGACTCTGCGATCACGATGTCATACATCGCCATTTTCTTGCGTCCACGACGCGCTAAACGAATTTTAACAGCCATTTGTGCTTGTTTGTTTTTGATGGGAGACGCATCCCCCTTGTAAAACGTGGCCGCAAAGGTATGGAAAATAATGGGTATATCAAAAATAGTTTACGGTATTCGGTTTATGGTGGGCTGACGCATCATTTTCGCGTCAGCCCACCATAAACCGAATACCGTAAACCAAAACCCTTTACAACACGAGTCTATAAGCCGGGTTCTGTCCTCTCATTCAGCCTTGCGACTGGATCAAATGGCCTATCATTTATCTGGGATGGCCGTCACCGACCACCTCGTTCGACCTACCCGCGTCGGCATCCGGATTGCTCCGGAACGGGAACGGGCCGCTCCATGTCCGACGCTTATTTGGTCTTTCAGCCCCTAAGGTTTATCCTGCCCCGCTGGTCGCCCAGCAAGCGGTGGGCTCTTACCCCACCTTTTCACCCTTACCCGATTTAGTGAAGCGTGTAGAGTGAAGAGTGATGAATAAAACAAAACCTTACTCTTAACTTTTAATTCTACACGCTTCACTAAACCGGGCGGTATATTCTCTGTGACACTGGCTGTCGAACGGTCGTTCCCAACCGCCCGCCTTCCCGTTAGGAAGTAGGGTGCCCTGTGCTGCCCGGACTTTCCTCGCCCAATTGCTCAGACGCGATAAGCCAACCCGTGTTGTTCGGGGAGCACAAAGGTACGACTATACTGCCCCGAATAAAAATTGGGAGTTATCCAGATTCGATTCCTTCGGACTCTTTAGAGGGCTATATATTGACTTGTTGCGTTTGATATAAACCCATAAAAACGCCCGGTTTTTCATGACCGGGCGTTTTTATGGGTTGCATAAATCAGATAATCAGGTCTGATTTATTTCGGATTTTTTGTGGCTGCGCTTCCGCTGGCTGGTGGGTTATAGGCAATTTCGTTATCGGGGACATCCCAATAATCTAAATAGCCATAGGTGATGGTTGCATTCTTACTAACAACACCCGTCCGGCTCAGGGCAACCGCCCCTTTGCGGCCATCTTCCAGCAGCCCCCAACGACGGGCATCGTAGAACGACAATGCACGGAACAGCAGGCCAATCCGTCGTTCCCGGCGCAATTCTTCTTTGGCGGCATCCAATGACAGACTCGTTCCAGCCACAGCAGCCAGACCAGCACCCTGTGCCTTACGAACTTCGTCAATCAATGCCAGACCCTCTTCAATTTTACTTGTGTAAATCAACGCTTCCGATTTCATCAACTGATTTTCTTCATACGTACTGGCCAGATACAGTTCGTAACCGCCGGCATTCGTATTGGAATATGTAATAACAGAAGCACTACCCTCTGATCCGGCTGCTCCCCGGTTAATCAGGTTCCAACGGGTAAAAAAGGCATTACCGCGCGAGGTTTCCCCGATGTATGCTGAGCTTCTCTGTACGAAATTATTCGATAAGCGCAGGTCACCGCTTTTGAAATCCTGAATCAACCGTTCGGAAATTTTGTAGGTGTTGTTCGCCCCTGTTGTTTTTCCCGAAACAGTACCCGCCGTTGGTGACAGGAAGTCACCGGCTGCATTGGAACGACCCGTAAAGACAAAGTCAGAAGCGAGTATACCAGTATTGGTCAGGGTCAGAATTTCAGCCCATTGAGCAGCCGTCATGGCGTTAACCCGCGTGTTTACCAGAATATTCCGGGCTTTCATGGTATTGATATTACGCACCCACATGGCTGGCGTCAATATTCCGCCTTTACCAACCCGGTTGAAACTCGGAATTAACCCCGTCATGGTAGCCGTATAATCAGCGCTTGCCGTTAAGCCGCCCAGGATTTTAGCAGCTTCATCAAAGTTCTTGTTGGCCTCTGTAATGATGGCTTCTTTCGTTACATAATTGCCGTTGGTGCCGTTCAGTACTTCGCCGTTCGCTTTGTCGTTTATGATACCCGCATAATACATTGAGCCAATCCGCGAGTAGGCATAGCCTTTCCACCAGTAAGCCCAGGCTTTCAGCACACCTTTTTTCGTATCGGCTTCGCCCGAGAACGTAGTGGCATCAATGTTTGCCAACAGCGTGTTAGCGGCATTGTTCAAGTTATACATGTACGCCCACTCGTAATAGGTTGAGTTTT
>CAXTJJ010000690.1:0-2728 GCA_964244155.1 uncultured Spirosoma sp. | reverse complement strand
GGCTACACCTACGAGAAAGACTCGGTCCTGGTCGCGGTTCCCCCCATCGACTCCACGGCGGGGTATGCCGCCGGGGGCATGTTCAGTACTGTTGGCGACTTGTACCGCTGGTCGCGGGCCTTGCAAACCCAGAAAATTATGCCGCCTGAAACCTGGAAACTGGCCCTTACACCCATTGGAAAAACCAGATGGGGGTACGGATGGGGGACAAATACCTTCCGATCTCCCAACGATCTGGCATTCCAGAACGGCAACCTGCCCGGCTTTGGCACTTATCTCATGCTCTTCCCAATCGACGGAGTTACCATCATTGCGCTGGCGAATGTAGACGACGGGTCTGATCTGACCTCCCTCGAACCAATTGTCAGAGATCTTATCTTTATCACATTTGAGCTGCCCTATCAAATCCCCAAAAATCACAGAACGATTGCGTTGAGTGAGCCTGTTCTCCGTCAGTACATTGGCGACTACCAGCTCGATCCCAAACGGACGTTGAGCATCACCTTTGAAAAAGGCCGGCTCTTTTTACAGGTTACCGGGCAGGGTAAGTTTGAGATTTATCCGGAAAGCGACACCGATTTCTTTCTCAAGGCCGTAGATGCTCAACTGACGTTTCACAAAAATGCAGCCGGGCAAGTGTATCAGGTGGTTGTGCATCAGAATGGTGATACCGTAGCGAACCGATTATGACGTGGTGAAACAAACCGTTTGGGCTGTTATTCGTTACGTATGTTCTCCCGAATAAATCCAAATGGCAACATACCAACCCTTACACGACTGGAACGTTTCGCCCACCGAAGCGGTCACACTGCAAAATCAGTTGCGCAATCAGATTCGCATTGAGCCGTTAACCAAACCGCCTGAGACGATTGCGGGCTGCGATATTTCGTTCAATAAATTTGAAGAGACCGTGTATGCAGGTATTGTGGTGCTTCGGCTCGACACGCTCGAAACCGTCGAAGAAGCTGGCGTTGTTAGCACCGCTCCGTTTCCTTACATTCCGGGCTTGTTGTCCTTTCGCGAAATTCCATCCCTGCTCGAAGCCTGGCAGAAACTAAAAATTGAGCCTGATGTGGTGATGTTCGATGGGCACGGAACGGCCCACCCCCGCCGAATCGGGATTGCCTCGCATGCAGGACTGTTTCTGAACCGACCAACGTTTGGCTGTGGCAAATCAGTGTTGGTAGGCAAATACGACGAACCTGCGCCGGAACGGGGCAACTGGTCGCCGATGCGGCATTATGGGGACGTAATTGGCGCGGCTTTGCGCACAAAAAATAAAGTAAATCCTGTCTATGTGTCGCCGGGCAATCTGATTGATCTGGAAACAGCTATCTCCCTGACATTACACTGTGACGGCGGATACCGAATTCCCGAACCCACCCGACGGGCGCATAATCTGGTGAATGGGCTAAGGCGGGGAGAACGGCCGGATATTAGTTGACAGATGGGGAGTTGGTGGTTGGTCATTCATACGCCGTATCTTAAAGATACGGCGTATGAATGACCAACCACCAACTCCCCATCTTTATATGGCTAAATCTTCTGCAAAAACATTGTTTTAAGCACCATGACGGTTTTCTCGACTTTCCCCTCAATCTCCCCGTCATCGTCTGTCAAACGGATATTCTTCACGACGGTACCCCGTTTCAGGATAGACGATGAACCTCTTACTTTCAAATCTTTGATCAGTTTGACCGAATCACCTTCGGCAAGGATTGTGCCGTTACTGTCTTTGGCGTCCATACAAGTTATCTTTTTGGTGGTTTGCCGCAAAGGTACGCAAAAGAGTCAGGCTTGAGAGACAACAAACAAAGCGGCCAGTAGGTCAATAACTGTGTTCCTCCAGTTTCACCTTGCCGCGAAACGTCCAGAACATAAAGACGGTATAAGTTGCCACCAGTGGCATACCGATAAAGGCAAAAAGCAGCATAGTCCGCAGAGAACCATCTGACGAAGCCGCTTCATAAATACTGATGTGGCCTCTGGGATCAACACTCGATAACACCAGATTAGGATACAACCCCATCGCAAACAGGATCAGCAACAGGGCCGTGGTAATGGCCGACGACACAAACCCGCGCCGGTACTGCCGCTTCTCGATACTCCGACGAATGTTCAGCACAATCAATACGGCGGCAATGGGCAAAACGAACAACGCCGGATAGTGCTTAAAAATAGCTGTCATGTGCGGCACGTAGATCAGCGTGGCCAGCGAGGTCGCCATAAAACAAAGGATGAAAAACTTGCTGGTGTTATTGGCGATGATCGTCAGGCGGGTGAAAATCCGGTCTTCGGTTTTCATAATTAAATACATGGCTCCGTGCATCATGAACAGCGACAGTACCGTTACGGCAATTAGCAGGGCATAGGGGTTGAAAAAGTCACGCAGCCGACCCACAAACTCGTGGTTGGCATTGAGCGGTATACCCTGAATCAGATTGCCTAAAATCAAGCCCAGCAACAATGAAATGACGATACTGGAAATCGAAAACGAAATATCCCAAAGCTTCCGCCACCACTTCATTTCTTCCTTACTCCGAAACTCAATTGAAATAGCCCGAAAAATAATAGCCGCCAGAAACAGGATAAACGGCAGATAAAAGACCGATAAAATAGTGCCGTAGACCAACGGGAAAGCCGCAAATAACGACCCGGCACCAATTACGAGCCAGACTTCGTTGCCATCCCAAACTGGCCCAATAGCGTTGAGCGCAATCCGTCGGCT
>CAXTJJ010000689.1:0-2743 GCA_964244155.1 uncultured Spirosoma sp. | reverse complement strand
TAGCAGACTAAAGGAAATTAAGTGTAATAAGTAGATTAGGTGTAGTAAGTAAAGACTATTTACCTATTTCACTTAATCTACTCACTACTTAAAATTGCACCGTTGGGGCGTTTTGAGCCGCCTGCGAAGCTTCGAAGAAGCCTTTTACGGGGAAGCCAAAAATACCGGCGAAGATATTATTTGGGAACGACCGCACCGATTGGTTATACGTTTTCACCGCGCCATTGAAATCATTACGCGAAACGGCAATGCGGTTTTCGGTCCCTTCCAATTGAGCCTGCAACTCCGAGAAGTTTTGATTGGCTTTCAGGTTCGGGTAACTTTCTGCCACCGCCAGTAGGCGCGATAGTGAACCACTTAACTGATCCTGAGCCGCCTGGAATTTCTGAACGTTCTCGGGGGTTAACTGATCGGCGGTGAATTTCACCTGTGTAGCACTGGCCCGCGCCTGAATAACGGCCGTTAACGTACTTTTCTCAAAATTGGCGGCCCCTTGCACAGTCCGAACCAAGTTCGGAATTAAATCGGCGCGACGCTGATACTGAGTTTGAACCTGCGCCCATTTTTCCTGTACGTTTGTATCTGTTTGAACTAACCCGTTATAGGAACTACAGCCGTACATACCCAGAAACAGGGCAATAACCACCACGATAATTAATGTCTTTGACATGGTCTGTTGAAATGCAAATGGTTAATATTGGATACAAAGTTGCCCAAAACTAACCATTTGTAAATGTAAAACTACGCCAATGGTCTTTTTCCCTATTTTGCTTAGGCTTTGTATTGATGATCGGTGTTACTAACTGACTATATTTCCCGATGAATCTCACATTAACAAAAAAGACGGCCCTAGTTTGCGGTAGCACACAGGGAATTGGTCGTGCTACGGCTATTGAACTGGCTTTGTTAGGAGCCAACGTTATACTGATGGCCCGTAACGAAGAAGCCCTTAAAGTCACACTTAACAGGCTGGATACAAACCAAGGGCAAACACACCGTTACCTGGTAGCAGATTTTAGCCAGCCGGGAGAAGCACAGGCGGCCATTGCTCGGCATTTGACTAAATTTCCGGAATTACACATCCTGATCAACAATACGGGTGGTCCAGCCGGAGGCCCATTAGTCGACGCGAACCCTGAGGAGTTTGTGAAAACATTTCACAATCATCTGCTTAACAACCAGGCGTTAGTTCAGCATGTTTTTCCGGCCATGAAACAGGCTGGTTATGGGCGCATTGTTAACATTATTTCTACCTCTGTTAAGCAGCCTATCGTAGGACTTGGGGTTTCGAATACCATTAGGGGGGCCGTAGCCCAGTGGGCTAAAACACTTTCTTTAGAAATTGCTCACTATGGGATTACGGTCAATAATGTATTACCGGGTTATACAAAAACCGCTCGTCTGGCGGCTGTATTAACCATGCGGGCAACAGCATCCGGCAAAACAGAAGAGGAAACAGCTCGACAAATGGAAAGTGAAATCCCCTCCGGACGGTTCGTCACACCCGAAGAAGTGGCTGCTGCTACTGCTTTCTTATGTACGCCCGCAGCCGCTTCCATTAATGGTATTAATCTCCCGGTAGACGGAGGAAAAACAGGAAGCCTTTAGAGCAGTTATAAAGTTGGCTGACGCAAAAAAGTCATAGAGTTGTAAAGTTTTTGCGTCAGCCAACTTTATAACTTTATGACTCTACAACTTTTTTAAACAAGGCTGTTCTTAAACGCGTAGGCCACCATGCCCGCCGTGTTTTTAGTACCTGTTTTTTCGAGAATACGCAGGCGGTGGCCCTCAACGGTACGAGGGCTAAGAAATATCTTCTCGCTTATTTCGAGTGTAGAAAGACCTTCGCAGATAAGCATCAGCACCTCTTTTTCGCGTTCGGAAAGAAGAATCTTGCTGTTGTAAAAAGCATTGATCGGCTTCGCAACTGTCGTTTTATTGGTCATTTTACGAAGCATTGCCTTGGATACAAACTCGTTTAGGTAGACGCCTTCGTCCATCACTTTCCGAACGGCTTTTTCTACTTCACCCGCTTCGGCATCTTTCAAGAGGTAACCACTGACTCCTTTTTCGAGCAAGTGCAATACCATGCGATCTTCATCATGCATGGTTAACACTACTATTTTTATGAGCGGATAATTCTCTCGCAGATAATCGGCCGTGGCAGTGCCATCCATAACCGGCATCTGAAGGTCAAGCAGGACAACATCAGGTAATTTTCGGGGAATTTTATCGATCAGCTCCTGGCCGTTACCAGCTTCTAAAACCAACTCGAAATCGTGAATCTGCCCGAGAATAGTGGCCATACCAACTCGAAAAAGGGTATGATCGTCGCAAAGAGCCAGCTTAATTTTTCGCATAGAGGAAGAAGAGTTAGGAATTGATACTGAATTAGTCGTAGAAGGCAACCATTCAGCAAACAAATTAACTCAATAAATCGACAGGTTGAACGTCGTGCAGGCGAACCTGTATATGAATCTGCGACCCACGGCCGGGTGCTACATCGAATGTTACGTGCCCATTCACTACACTCAAACGACTTTCAATATTTCGGAGCCCCAACCCACCCTGTTTGTTCTCCATAACAACATCGAAATCGAAGCCCACGCCATCGTCCATCACTGACAAACGAGCCTCATTTTCAACATTGTAGACCTGGATAATGATATGTCGGGCGCGGGCGTGCCGAATGGCATTATTGACCAATTCCTGTGCTATTCGATAGAGCATTAGATCCAGAGCG
>CAXTJJ010000688.1:0-2746 GCA_964244155.1 uncultured Spirosoma sp. | reverse complement strand
TCTGCTTGCCGTATCATGTGTAACTCGATCTGGTCGGCATTTGCGTGCTTGAGCGAATTACTGACCAGTTCCTGCGTGATTCGATACAACATCACTTCGGTATCCGCCAGAAAGCGGCTTCCCTGCTCGCTTAATTCAATCGGATCAAACTGAGCATTGACAATACCGCTGGCTGTAATGCGGGAAAACAGCTCTTCAACGGCTGCTACATACCCATGTCGCTCTAAGGTTTGCGGATTTAGTTTACGAAGCAGGTTTCTGACATCGCCAATAGTATCGTTAATCAACTGGAAAATAGTCGCTCTAAGCGCCTCAATAGCAGGCGTTTCGCCAGCCTGTTGTGTCAACTGCGTGGTATAAAGTTTTATAGTAGCCAACCGGGTGCCAATCTCGTCGTGTACGTCACGGGCGATTTCTTTTTTCACCTGTTCCTGAATGTCATACGATAGCCGTAGCCGATCCGCCTGTTGCTCACGAATTGCATTCTCGCGCTGACGAACCCATAGCCATATGATGCCCGTCAATAAAAGAATAGCAAACAGCACAAAGGGCCATTTTTGCCAGAAAGGTGGCTCGATATGAATCATCAGGATGCGTGTATGAGCACTCCAGTGCCCATCCTGATTAGCTGCCTTTACCTGAAAGGTATAATCGCCGGGGGGTAAATTGGCATAACGTACGTAGTTGCGCTCACCCGCCATAACCCAGTAATCATCGTAATTCGTTAGTTGATATTGATACACATTGTGCCCATTACTTGCGTAATCGAGAGCGGCAAATTCCAGCGATAGGGTATTTTGGGTGTGTTCAATATTGATACGCTTGGCTTCTCCAACGTAGGTGTCGCCAATAAAGGGCAATTCGTTTATGCTTAACGAATAAATATGAACATAAGGATTAAATGAACTGCTCCGAAAGGCATCGGGCACACAGCGATTGAAACCGTTAACACCGCCAAAATACAACTCACCCGAAGCCGTTTTCAAAAAAGCATTTCCATTGAACTCATAGCCTTGAAGACCGTCATTCAATCTAAAGTTCTTGATTGTTTGCGTGGCGATATTGAGCCGGGATATGCCCCGATTTGTACTCATCCAGATGTTATTCTGAGCGTCTGAGAGGGTGCCGTATATGAAGGAATTGGCGAGCCCCTGTTGCTCTGTATACAAATAAAAATGATTCGTTTGATCCGTCAACGCAACCAGACCCCTATCGCACGAAAGCCAGATCGTCTGCTGATTTTCATCTGGCCGGATGTTGAGTACCATATATCCTTTTAAACCCGATTTAATGAGTTTCCAGGATTTTACGGATTGATTTGCCCCCGGCAACTGGTAACAGTAATATCCGTTCAAAAAAGTACCAACCCAAAGATGCCCCTTAGCAGCGTCATACGAGAGACTAAAAATGTTCTCTCTTTCCAGAACAGCCATTTTCGACCAACGGCGCCGGGATGGATTCAGTGCATACAGCCCTTTCTCGGTGGCCGCCATCAGCATGGTGTCAGACACGCTAACCATAGTTCGCACATAGTTGTCTTCTATTAAACTGGTTGTAGATGAAGCAAATAAAATAGGGTCAAATGTCTTCGTTCCGGGCTTATAAGCTAGTACACCACCCGTAACACCAACCCAAATACGCCGTTGTGGGTCACGATACAGGCTTTTGATGACTGTTTGCGCAAGACCCTGTTTCAGGGATGAACGGGTGAGGTATCGGTCAACGAGTTGGTCACTGCGTGGATTAATAATATTGATTCCGTTTTCGGTAAGCACCCACAGGCGATCAAAACGCTCTTCCAGAAAACCTCGAATCGAGTAATTACTCAGCTTTTGCCGATCTGGCAATGTATCAGTAGCCAACCGTTTTACCATACCGCCAAACAAAAAGGCGTCGGGTAAGATACGAGCCAGGCCATCTGGGTCTGTGTTGGCCCAGATGACGCCTAAATTATCGACGTATACTTTGCTAATTTTAAATTCCTTTAACTGATGAGCATTATTCGTAAAATCATTTATCCGTCCAAATAAGTGTGTACGTTTATCGAAATACAAAACGCCATCTTCCCGCGTACCGAGCCATATTCGACCCCGTTGATCCGGCGCAATACTGTAAATAGTACTAATAGGCTTCGACCCTGCCGTTTCGTAGATCTGTGAAATCTGTTTTCGGTAATCAAAGCGAATTAGACCCGAATTAGTCCCAATCCAGGCGATATTGTCGGTGTCGATGAAGAAGGAAAATACCACCTGTGGCGAACCAAACTGATTGTAGGGATCACGACTGAAATAATGTGACAGCGTTTTCTTTTGAATATTATACCGAATCAGACCCGTTGGGGCATGCAGCCAGATATCCCCCGCTGGCGTCCGCACAGTTGAGCTTTGAAGATCATATTCTTTTGTCGGATGCAGGTTGGGCGATAATATGGTTTTACGACGCGTCCGATAATCAAAGCATACCAGCCCTTCAGCATCGCTGAGGTACAGAAGTTCTGTTTTATCGACAGAAAATGGTAGCGTTCGGCTAGCCAGTTGTTTCTCTTTAGGACTACGGTCGCTGACAAAAAAACAGTCGAATCGATCCTGCTGGCGATCGTAGCGATTGAGCCCTTCTTCGGTGCCAATCCATAAATTACCATCGGGGTCCTCAACAATTCCAAAAATATTGATACCCCGGATGGAGCCGGGCAGAACAGCTCCGTTTTTACCTAATGCCGGTCGAAACGTTCGGAAGTGATGCCCAT
>CAXTJJ010000687.1:0-2773 GCA_964244155.1 uncultured Spirosoma sp. | reverse complement strand
GGCTTGGGCTTTGTTGATGATGTTCGTGCCTATCAGGGTGCCGGTGTGGCTGCGGTAAAAGGTACTGGATTAACTCTAGCTGGTGCTCTGACCGAACTTACTAGAGAAAGAAGAGTTGCGCTGTTTAGCCGAGGATTGGCTTTTTATGATCTTCGCCGGTGGGGTTGGACATATCCGATCGCCAGTGGCGGGGGCAGCTATGGTAATACAGTTATAACCTCTGCGGGTGCCGTTATTAATAAGAATGTGACGATCAACTACAACTTCATGGATTACTGGGATGTACCCGCCGATGAAGCCGTGTTGAACCCGACAACCGGTGCTGCCATTGTAAACCCTAATTTTTAAGATTATAGTAGGTTTATTATCGTACATAATCCAGTTACTGAGGCTCTCCAAACATTTGGGGAGCCTCTTTTTTATAGGAGTAAACCACACTGGTTTTTTTTAAACGTATATAGATCCGTGCATCGAATACGTGATCTTTAGCGTACGGGCAGTAGAAACAGATGGGAGAGACGTTACTACATTGCCTCAATTTTGTGTCCTGATATCGGTAAGGTATTTGCACAAAATAAATCAATATACGCGTGGGGAAAGACCTGTACATTTATACGATGTCTATAGATTTTGCGTTTGAAAAAATAGTAGCTTGCTGTGTTTTCTAGTATATTGTTTTGTTAAAAAAGAGTGCCTGAACTTTAAAAGACTTTACTTGGAGTATAACATATACATGAGAAAATTTTATAGTGGTATCATTTGGTCAGCGTTGCTGGCCATATTGCCCGGCTATTTGCTTGCCCAAGGTCAGCGTATAACCGGTAGAGTTACATCGACTCAGGATGGGCTTCCGATTCCAGGCGTCAATATTGTGGTGAAAGGAACAACCAATGGGGTCAGCACCGATGCCAATGGTAATTACAGCATCACGGCTCCCGGTAGTACAGCTGTTTTGTTACTCACCTCCATCGGGCTGGTGTCGCAGGAAGTGACCGTTGGCAATCGTACAGTGGTCAACGTCCAAATGAAAGAAGCTGTCAACGAACTGACTCAGGTTGTCGTTACGGGCTATAATACAACCCAGCGTAAAGACATTACAGGCTCGATTGCTTCCGTTTCTCCCGATAAATTCAAAGATATTCCGGTTGCCAGTTTCGATCAGGCCTTACAGGGTCAGGCCGCTGGTGTGCAGGTCACCCAATCATCGGGTACGCCCGGAGGGGGGCTTACTGTACGAGTACGGGGAAATACATCCATTTCAGCCAACAACCGGCCTTTGTTTATCGTTGATGGCGTGCCTGTTGAAGATGGTGCTTTGTCTGGTCGTGATTTTGGTGGTCAGACCGATAATGCCTTTGCCCTCTTTAATCCCAATGATATTGAATCCATACAGGTATTGAAAGATGCTTCGGCGAAAGCTATTTATGGGTCGAGAGCAGCCAACGGCGTGGTGTTGGTGACAACTAAACGGGGTAAAGCACAAAAAACAACATTCACGGCTGATGTACAACGAGGTGTAACCGATGTTGTTCGTCGACCCGACCTGTTGAACGCAACTGAACTGCTAGATTTACAACGGGAAGCGGTTACGAATGCGGGGTTAGACCCCGATAAACTGGGGTTGATTAAAGGCGTTACCGACGGGCAAAATACCGACTGGATTGATGCCGTGCTTCGGAAAGGAATCTATCAACAGTATCAATTATCGACTCAGGGGGGCAACGACCGTACACAGTTCTACCTCAGCGGCAGTTATCGCGACGAGCAGGGTGTTCAATTGAACAATCAGTTTACGCGATTAACAGGTCAGTTAAAGCTGGACCATAAAGCTACCGATAAACTTTCGTTTGGGACCAATATAACCTTGTCGCGGGCATTAAACAAGCGGGTGAAAGGGGACAATTTCCTGGATGGTGTGTATTCTGGCGCGGTAAAAAGCTTGCCTTACTATTCGCCTTACAATGAACAGGGACGTCTGTATGGGCCTGCCGATACAGAGTATGCAGGCTTCCCCAACTTCAATCCGGTAGCTCAGGCTGTTTTGCCACGGTTCAATGCCTATACTGTTAAAGTATTGGCTGGCTTGTATGCTGAGTATGAAATTTTACAAAACCTGCGCTTTCGGTCGAAAATAAATATCGATTATAATAACGTTACCGAAGATCAATTCGAACCGTCGACGACTGCCATTGGCGGTTTTTTGTCAAGCGTAGGTGGTCAGGGCTATGGCGTTTATATCAACACAGCCTTGTCGACTTTTGTCAATACGAATACACTCACCTATAATTTTCAGGTGGCAGAAAAGCATCAGTTCAACGCATTGGCAGGCTTTGAGATCTTGCAGCGTACTGCCCGGGACGGTAATGTTCAGGGAAGATTGTTTCCCAGTGATGACTTTACTTACATCAATTCAGCGGGTGTCGTTGACCAGGGGGGCTCGTCTGTAACAAACAATGGACTGATTTCTACCTTTGGCGAAGCCCGGTACAGTTACGAAGAGAAATATCTAGCTACGATAACCGCTCGCTATGACGGTTCATCGCGCTTTGGACAAAGCCGCCGGTTCGGGGTGTTTCCATCGGCATCTTTGGCCTGGCGGATTTCAAGTGAGAAGTTTATGGAGCGGTTTCGTTTCCTTAGCGACCTGAAACTACGGGCTAGTTACGGGTTTACAGGTAACGAACGCATTGGTGATTTTCAGTTTCTGGGTACCTGGGCAGCGGTTACCTGCAGTGGCTCAACGGGCGTAAGCTCTGCCGCGCTGGCGAATGCT
>CAXTJJ010000686.1:0-2798 GCA_964244155.1 uncultured Spirosoma sp. | reverse complement strand
CTGTTGTTTTTCGCATTTCGCTGTCGGTTGTTGGTCGCAGGTCGTTCCAGCGACAGGGTATGAGGTGGTCTGTAATCAGGGCGAGTGCTTCCATGCGCTCAGTCTCGTTGGTTACTTTTTCGGCTTTTGCAAAAATCACTACCGAACGGTAATTGACCGAATGATGAAAAGCTGACTTTGCCAGCACCAGCCCGTCCGTTAGCATGACCGAAATACAAACAGGATTCCCCTGTTCGATAGTCCGAATAAAATGACTCCCCACCGAGCCATGAATATACAGCTTGTCGCCTTTGCGGGCAAAGGCCGTTGGAATAGCCATTGGCTGGCCTTCAATGGCGTAACTGACAATGCAGAACAGGGCCTCGTCAAGAATAGGGTGGATGGTAGCTTCGTCGTAATGAGCGCGTTTGGCTAAACGACTGGGGGTAGTGCGGCTGGTTTGCATAGACTTGCTTGCTTTTTGTGCAACAAATGTCTTGCTTTAGTGGTCTATGTAAATCGTCCAGTTTCTATAAGTCGACTAGTCCGGTTATGCTCCCCTTCAAAACCCTGATTCATCTGGATAAATCGTCCTCCATGCCCCTTTTCGTCCAGCTAAGTAATCAGCTTGGTCAACTCATTCGGGCAGGCACATTAACACCGGGTCAATGCTTGCCCGGTACGCGTCAATTAGCCAAGTTGCTTGGTCTGAATCGGCAAACAATTGTGGCATCCTACGACGAAGGTATAGCGCAGGGGTGGCTTGAAAGCCGGTCGGGAAGTGGCACATACGTAGCGGCTTATTTCCCGGAAGTCAGGCCGCAATTGTTGATGGATCAGGACGATCAGGTTGTACCAGAACGAAACAACGTCACGGCTGAACAGCCGGGTTATGCTTTTGAGCGCCTTGATTTTTTAGCTCGCCCTGTACTGACAAATCAGGGCGGCTTGCGATTAGATGACGGTTTCCCTGACATTCGGCTGGCACCGATGGAGGAACTGAGCCGCGCCTATCGTTCCTATTTTCGATGGGGAAATCCACAGAAACATTTCGGTTATGGTGATACAAAAGGGCACCCTTTACTGCGTGAACAACTGTCAATCTACCTCAACGAAACCCGTGGCCTGCAAACGAAGTTAGATAATGTGCTCATTACCAGAGGGAGTATTATGGGTTTACACCTCGTAAGTCAGGTGCTGTTGCGGCCGGGCGATGTGGTTGTAACGGGCGAGACTACCTGGGCGGGTGCTACCATGAACTTCCGGAAAACGGGTGCCAAGGTGTTAACCGTACCCGTCGACGAACACGGTATTGATACAGACCAACTGGCTGATTTATGCGGGTATCAACCGATTCGGATGGTGTTTGTAACACCCCATCACCATTACCCGACGACCGTGACGCTTCAGCCTGGCCGACGTATTCGGCTGTTACAACTCGCTGAGCAATATGGCTTTGCTATTCTCGAAGATGACTATGATTATGATTTTCACTACCTCAGTCGCCCCATTCTGCCACTGGCCAGTGCAGATCGGCAAGGCATGGTCGTGTATGTTGGCTCACTCACGAAGTCGGTGGCACCTGCGTTTCGAATTGGCTATATAGTTGGCCCAACGGCCTTGATTGATGAACTGGCCCGTCTCCGGCGCATCATTGACCGGCAGGGTGACCCCATGCTCGAATTTGCGATTGGCCAGTTGTTCAAAACCGGCGATCTAAAACGACACTTTCGTAAAGCATTACGCACTTACCACGCCCGGCGTGACCACTTTTGTGCGTTGTTGACCAGCCAACTGCCGGATGCCTTACAGGTTGACAAACCCGATGGCGGACTAGCTGTTTGGGCACGCTTTGATGCCAAAATTGATATGGAAGCACTCGCTAAACGCGCTGCTCAGGAGGGATTATCGATGTCGAATGGCATCTTCCACGATCCACCCGGCCAGCGACTAAACGGAACACGACTTGGCTTCGCATCGAGTTCAGAAGATGAGTTAGCGCAGAGTGTGGCGGTGTTGAAACGGGTGATTAATTAATAGGTAATCTCTTCGTCGTCCAGCAACTGCTTTATATTGAGTACGCAATCATCCAGAACTGTAATGTTCTCCGACCAGTTTACCACATACCAGGTTGGGTCATTCCGATCAATAACGTAAACTTTTTGAGCACTTGTTATAACCCAGAGTACTTTTTCAACGCCGAACTCGATTAGTTTCTGCGACTTCTGGATAAGGTAACCATCCAGTTTGCCCTCAAAGTCGGCAACGTCCGCTTTGATGTCTACTTCAACAACAATTTTTGGCGGAATGTCGAAGTATTTACCTTTCAGTTTGCCAACTTTTTCCTTCTCAAAGATAGCCAAATCATTTCCCAGATTGTCTCCAATACCCAGATGTAAACCAGACTCATTGGAGCTGATTAAAAACTTTTTTCGGTTGATCGCATTGCCAATAAACAGGCCCAATAAATAAACTAACACACCCTGTAAATCGGAACACGACATAACTTCTTCAATTGTTTTTTTTCCTGCCAGTACATCCCGATAACCCCGATAGTATACGGGCTTTCCTTTCCACATTTCGTAAATGAGGACAGATGGAATGTTACGGGTGGAGAAACGACGTTTTTTTTCGGCCACAACGGTCATACTTCTGTTGAGTTTGTATACTGACAAGTTTAGTGTAAAAAAACGGGATTGGCAAGTGACTTATGAGGGCTGTTTCCAGGCCTTGTAGCTATTGCACATGCATGTGGCACAAGGTAGTAAGTACGCTCGAACGGAGTTGAAAAAATCCTTCCATAAGTTCAATTAGCCAGT
>CAXTJJ010000685.1:0-2800 GCA_964244155.1 uncultured Spirosoma sp. | reverse complement strand
TTCAGCGTGGCCAACCGACCGGGCGAAGCTACTCAACGAGAGTACCTCGCCACCCATTATGATCTTGTTTTAATGGCGGGAATCACCGGTTTTCTGGTCGGTATTGTCGTGCTGATTAGTCATCTTCTTCCCATTGTAGGCTGGCGGGGTAGTGCCTACATCGTGCGACCGGCGCGGGTCGTTACGCGGAATGGCGATCCTGTCTACAGCTATAACCCGCGAATCAATCGACTCACCCGCGCGCTGGCGGCTGGCACGATCTACGACCGGAACGGGCTGGTTCTGGCCTCAAGTTCGCCAGCACTTGTTTCGCAGCAACTGCGCAAGCTACAGCAAAGTGGCCTTAAAGGAAATGAAGTGGAGCAACTGACAAAAAAACGACTGGAGCGATATTATCCCTTTGGCAATCAGCTGTTCTTTTGGCTTGGCGACCTGAACACGCAACTTTTCTGGGGACAAAGCAACGGCTATTATGCCGAAGCCACTCACCTCAGCGAGTTGCGCGGCTTCAACAGCCGCCCACGCAAAACCGACCTCGTCACCACCGATTATCGGGCCGACCGGTTCAGTCCATCGGTTCAGCAAACACGCACCTTGTCGGTGTATGACTACAGCGAGCTGGCTCCGGCACTGCGGGCGGGCCTGGACAGTCGCGAAGTTGCCGAGCGAAAGGCGAAGAATCGGGATGTGCATCTGAGCGTAAATGCCGACTTACAGGTGGCGATTCAGAACGCCCTTGCGAAATCCGATTACCGAACGAAGCGCGTTTCGGTGGTAGTGCTGGATGCAGCTTCGGGCGATGTACTGGCTTCAGCCATGCACCCGCTGCCCAACCTGCAAGCACCCGACGCCATGCTTTTAGCCGACCGGGATCGGCAGAAATTGCCGTATCTGGTAACCGAGCGGGACCTGGGCATGACCTACCCTACTGCCCCCGGCTCAACAGCCAAGATACTCACCGCGATGGCCGCGTTCAATAAACTTGGCTCTTCTGCTTCGGAAATAAGCTACCGGATTTCGTGTGCAGAGATCATTCGGCGCGGCACGCGGGAATCCGAGCCCTGCAATGAGTCGGTCGATATGCGGAAAGCCATTGTGCGCTCCAGTAATGTCTATTTTATCCGAACGGCAAACGATAATCAACTGGACAACGAACTCGCCGACCTCTATTTGGCCATGGGCATGAACGTCGATTATGTGGGCGGCTATTCCTTTTCGGATACCCGTACCGATCCCGAACGCGCTTTGATTCGGCGGCACTGGCGCGATTCTTCATTTGTTGTCCGAAGAAATCTGTATACCAGTAACCAGTATCCAAAACGTTATAGAAGCGAGTTTTCGGGTCTGGCCTGGGGGCAGGGACAATTGACCTCAACCCCGGTGGCACTGGCCAGGATGGCAGGCACCATTGCCAACAAAGGGGTGCTTCAACCCTCCCGCTATGTGCTGAATCGGGCGGGACAGGCACAGCCCATTTCTGCCGGACAACGGATAGCGCGTCAGGCCGACTATGCGGAACAACTGGAATCGTTCATGATTAATCAGTCAAATCCATCCGAAGGACGAAGTAAGATCAGTGTGGCGCGGGTAGCAGGTAAAACCGGCACACCTGAACGCATTGTGCAGGGTGTCCAACAGAATGATGGCTGGTTCGTATTTTTCGCACCAACACCCGACGGGCGGTCGCATACTGTTGTAAGTGTACGCATTGAGTTAGGCGAATCGTCGGCAGAAGCCGTTCAATTAGCAAACACAGTCGTAGCTCCGATTTTGAAACAGCGGGGTTATTTAGGAAGTTTTTAGCGGTTTACCATTCAATTTATTACCTGATTATGAGCCTTATCGATAGTATTAAAAAGGTATTCGGGTTCACCCCTATCCAGGCTGCGCCCCCGGTTACTCCTGAAAAAGCGTCGGGACCCATTGCCACCACACCAAAACCCATTTCGCAAGGGCCACCGCCTGCCGGACAGCAACGGGACCGACTGCTTCGGTTCATTGTGGAGAAACTTCGTCCTTATCAAAACGAACCCGAAACGGCTCCTGTCGGCTTAAAACTATGCATTCTTTGTACAGACGCGGAAGAAGAGGAAGTATATCGAGTTGCGTTATGGGCCAGTAAGCCGGGAAAATTTCAGCAAGAGTTGAGTCGGCAATTGGCCGATAACTACATTAAACTTCCCAAAGACTGGCGTTTCGACTACGCGTTTTTTTCGGATGAGTTACCAGCCTGTACTTATCAGGATGGTACTGTAGGCTTGATCGTACAATCTAACGACCAGCCCGATACCGCCCCCCAACAGGCTCGTATCGTCGCGTTAACGGGTCAGACCGAACAGAACGATTATGTACTCGATCCGGCTCAAAAAACCAGTTTTTGCATTGGGCGTGGCCATTCGACACAAACAACGTCTGGCCGTATCCGAACAAACGACATCGTCATTCTCAATGAAGATGATCCGGGTTATGAGGCCATACGAGGGGCTGGCAACAGTGCCGTTAGCCGCGCTCACGCTCACATTGTCTATGATGCCGTTCGTCGGCTATACTCCCTTCAGGTTGATCCGGGCGGTTTACCCGCCAGTGGCAATAAAACAAAACTCTTTCACCCTGACGAGAGTATGGAACGCGCCGATATACCCGGTATGGGCTACCCGCTTCAACATGGCGATCAGATTGAGTTAGGCGGAGAAGTAACGCTTCTCTTTGAGCTTGTTTGAACTGGCTAATAAACAAGTTCACCGGGTTAAACCCGGCGCAGTTCATCAAGAATTGCAAGTAAATACGCAAATGAATCTAA
>CAXTJJ010000684.1:0-2830 GCA_964244155.1 uncultured Spirosoma sp. | reverse complement strand
GATAATGGTTTTCGCCCGCGCAGATGGGCGTGTTCGAGGCTTCCCGAATTTGCCGATAGGCTTCCGGGTTTTCGGCGGGGATCGGCTCCTCCAGAAACAGCAGGTTCAGCGGCTCCATCATCTTGGCGACGCGCCGACCCGTTGTCACATCGTACCGACCATGCATGTCTACGCAGATATCGACTTTTGGGCCAACGGCTTTGCGGACACCGGCAATCTGGTTGTACATCCGTTCCAGCTCGCCCTGACTGGCGGTCCAGTTGTAGGCATCGTATTTGTTGGGGTCGTTGCGTTCGTCGATGTCGTATTTCACGGCATTGAAGCCCATATCGACGGCTTTTTTGGCACTTTTGCCGAAAGCATCGGGGCTGGTGTCGGTTTCCCGATACGCGCCGGTATCGCAGTAAACCCGGATCTTATCCCGGAATTTACCTCCCAGCAATTGGTAAACCGGCATTCCGAGTGCTTTGCCGGTCAAGTCCCAGAGGGCTGTTTCTACAGCCGATAAAACAGAAATATACATTCCCGCCTGAGCACCCTCGAAGAAGCCTGATTTCCGAACATCTTCAAACAGGCGATTGACATTGAGCGGACTTTTCCCTTTGATCCGCTCGCCCATCAGTTTAACCAGATGGTAGGTACCCACCGAGGCATCGACGGCTTCACCACAGCCCCATATGCCCTGATTGGTGTGTATCTTAACGAACAGACTATGCCCACCGCGAGTATATCCGCATTTAATATCGGTGATTTTCAAATCGGATGGAGCCGAGGAAAGGGGCGCGTTATGAACGGCCGTTTCCAGCCCTTCGCCGAAACTGGCGAGTGATGTAGCGGCCAGCGCACTGGCGATAGCGCCTTTTGTCAAGAAAGAGCGACGAGATGTTGTCATGATGGCTAAAAGGTTTCAATTAGTTCGTCACAAACAGCAGGCCGGGTGGCCGGTGCCATGCTGTTTGCATGGGGTGGCATAAACAGCAGGATGCTGTTTGAGACAATAGTTAACTACCAGGTGCGGGTTTTCAGGTACTCCTGAATTTGCTCTTTCGGAACAGGCAGTTCGCTCACGTGGGCATTGAGCCATTGCGAAAAATCTTTCTCGATCACATCCGACCAGCGTGAGTCGATCTGGCCGGGGGTGTATTTCTGCTCGCGCAAACGCAGGTGCCCGAACATGTCCCGCAAGCGGATAATCTCCGACGTTTTTACCACTTTCTCAGCCAGATGGGGCGGAATAAACGCCACACCTCCATCACGACCCAGGACGATATCGCCCGGCATGACCATCACCTTACCAATGCGTGTTGGCCGGTTGATACCCACCAATGTGGTATTCAGGTTGCCTTCGGGGTTATGGTGCGAGGGGTGATAACTTCGAAAATACGACGTAAATCCGCCAATTTCTTTCAGGCCAGCCACATCCCGGAGTGCCCCTTCGTAGACGATACCGTTACCGGTTTTGGCATAAATCGAATTACCTAAATTATCGCCAATCGTTGGGCCGTCTTCGTGCATGCCGTACTGATCTACCACATACACATCGCCTTTCACGAGCATGTCGATTGGCCAGGCATTCTGCGATTTCACCCGACCATCTTTCGTATGCCCTTTCTCATCCGTCACCCGGTGTACGTCCGGTCGGCCGGGCATAAATGTAGCGGTCAGGGCGCGGCCAACGAGTACACTATCGGGGTTGATCGTCTGCCAGTCGCCCGCATACTGATAGCGGTAATTTTCGCCTTTCATCACAGCCCAGGCTTCTTCGTGGGTCACCAGTTTCATGCGTTTCAGAATGGCATCCGGCACTTTCGGGCGTCCATCAGGAAACCGTTCGCCTTTCCAGTCGGGCGTCAGGAAGATGAGTTCTTCCCTGGAAATCTGCTGGGCAATCGACTGGGTTGCCGATCCAGCCAGCGACAAAGCCATGGCTAGTAAAAATAGCTTTTTCATTGAAAACAAGAAGTCGTTTGAGCGTTTAGGAATTTGGTAGCATAAGAAGTAAATCGGGCGCATCTACCCGACAATCAGCCATCAACATCACTATCGGGAAAAGCCCAATACCTAAGAATCCTGTTGACAACCCCCAATTCGTGATTTCAATAAGTAAAGGTTGAGCGAGATATGGTTTATGTTGTGGATGTTTTTCATTGTATCCGCAAACCAATAGTCCCAATGCAAAAAAAATCGGCCCTTTGCGTTTCGATTACCCTACTTACTTCCCTCTTGTTTGGGCATACAATTGCCCAGGATCTTCGTCCGCCTGCTTATCCGCTTATCACGCATGACCCGTACTTCAGCGTCTGGAGTACAACGGATAAACTGACCGATTCGCCCACCCGCCACTGGACCGGCAAGCCACAATCCATAGAAGGTATTGTTCGGGTAGATGGACAGGCTTACCAATTTTTGGGTGCCGTGCCCACTACTTACGAGCCCATTTTGTCAACCGGCGAATCAGCCCCCTATCCCGCTAAATACACCCTGAAAAAACCAGGTGCCGGTTGGGAGAAAACAGACTATGCAGCCACCGGCTGGTCGGCAGGCATGGGCCCGTTTGGTGATACGCCCGAAGCCAAAACCAAGTGGACGAACAGTGAATCGGCGGCCATGAAAGATGGTATCTATTACCGTCGGGAATTTAGCTACGATGGCAAAGCCGACCCCGCGAAACTATTGCTCTCCATCAATCACGACGATGATGTGGTGGTTTACCTTAATGGCAGCAAAATCCTCGACAAGCCCGACTATATCAACGAATATACGTATCTGCTGCTATCCGCAGCGGGGCAGAAAGCGATAAAAAAAAAAAAAAACGTACTGGCAGTCCACT
>CAXTJJ010000683.1:0-2848 GCA_964244155.1 uncultured Spirosoma sp. | reverse complement strand
GATTCGGTCTGGGTTGATGAGATCAACAATGTGATTGCCAAACGAAAAGGACGCTCCGGCAAGAAAACGGTGGTCGTAGAATCACATCTGGACACCGTTTTCCCCGAAGGAACCGATGTAAAAATCAAACAGAAAGGCGATACTCTGTATGCCCCCGGTATTGGCGACGACACGCGTGGTCTGGCCGCGATACTGGCTGTGGTAAAAGGCATGGAGAAAGCGGGTATTGAGACCGATGCCGACTTGTTGTTTGTTGGCGCAGTTGGCGAAGAAGGCCTGGGCGACCTTCGTGGCGTGAAGCATTTGCTGCGGAAAGGCGGCCCGAAAGTTGATTCGTATATCGCTGTTGATGGCGATGGCATCAGTAGCATTGTTCACCGCGGCCTCGGTTCGCATCGCTACCGGGTCACGTTCAAAGGGCCGGGCGGGCACTCCTACGGGTCGTTCGGCATTGTCAACCCGCACAGTGCGCTGGGCAAAGCCGTTTACTATTTCACCACCGAGGCCGATAAAGTCACGCGGCAGGGTGTCAAAACGACCTACAGTGTCGGCGTAATAGGCGGAGGCACCTCTGTAAATGCCATTCCTTACGAATCGTGGATGGAAGTCGATATGCGGTCCGAAAGTCCTGAGAAACTCAATGAAGTCGACCAGTTGCTGCAAGCGGCCGTTCGACGTGCGCTCGCAGAGGAGAACGGCTTAAAACGACAAGGCACTGACCTGACCGTAGAGGTCAAAAAAATAGGGGATCGGCCATCGGGAAAAACCGAGCCTACCGAAGCCATTGTGCAACGGGCCATAGCCGCTACTCAGTACATGAATGCAACACCCCAGCTAGAGGTAGCCTCAACAAATGCCAATACTCCCATTGCCCTGGGCATTCCAGCCATCACAATTGGTAGTGGCGGCATTGGCGGGGGCGAACACTCCCTGGGTGAGTGGTGGCTGAATGACAAAGGTTATCTGGGTATGCAACGCATCCTTCTTATACTTTTGGCCGAAGCTGGCTTGGACAAAAGCACTACGGCCGCGCCAGCAAAAACGCCTGTGAAGCGGTGAAAAGAATGACGATGTCCATTCGTTCCTTTAAAAGAGACTTAACCACAGAGGCACAAAGCGCGCAGAGGTTCAACGGGATACTTTTAACCCTATTAAATCTCTGTGCGCTTTGTGCCTCTGTGGTTAAGTCTCTTTTTGATTGACAGATCAATAGAATGGCTGCGTAGCAAACTAAGGTCTATTATAAAGAATGATAATAGACTTCATTGCCTTGCTCCACTGATTAACTCCTCGTCCGCAATGGCCGGAAAAACGCCCGGATATCCTCGGCCAGTAGTTCCGGCTCTTCCAGCGCGGCAAAGTGCCCGCCTTTGGGCATTTCTGTCCAGCGCTGTATATTGAAAAACCGGTCTGCAAACGCTTTGGGTGGCTTGATCAGGTCATTGGGGAAGAGGGCTACACCCGTGGGCACGTCGGTCTTGGAGGCTCCCGTTGGCGGTGGATTGTGCTGCGATTCGTAATACAGTCGATTGGCCGAATTGATCGTTTCCGTGACCCAGTAAATGGTTGCGTTGGTCAATAACTCATCTTTTGTAAACTTGCTTTCTAAATTACCGTTCGAATCGCTCCAGGTATAAAACTTTTCCAGTAACCAGGCCAATAGGCCAACCGGCGAATCGTTCAGGCCGTAGGCCAGCGTTTGCGGTTTCGTTGCCTGAATCAGGGCGTATGCCCCCTCACTCATTTGCCAGGCTTGCCCCGCTTTCAGATATGCCTGCTCGTCGGGCGTCAGATCGTCGGGCTTCACCGTAAACAAGTGCATAAAGGGAACATCGGTGAGGTGAATACCCACCAGCGAATCGGGATGAGCAAAGGCCAGCTGCTCCGTAATGCTGCTTCCCCAGTCGCCACCGTGTGCACCAAACGCTTGGTAGCCAAGCGTTTCAGACATTAACTGGCTGAACACATTAGCAATACGCTGCTGATTAAACCCTTTTTCGTGCGGTCGATCCGAAAAACCATAACCCGGAATTGAGGGTACTACCACATCGAACGCATCGTCCGCCCTGCCTCCATATGCTTCGGGATTGGTCAGTAACGGAATGAGTTTATACATCCGAAAGAACGAGTCCGGCCAGCCGTGTGTCAGGATAATCGGCAACGGTTTCGGGCCTTTGCCGCGCTCATGGATGAAATGGATACCCAAGCCATCTATTGTTGTTTTGGCCTGATGAAACTGGTTGAGCATGGCTTCCTGCTTCCGCCAGTCGAATTGATGCTGCCAGTAGTCGGTCAGTTCGGCAAGATAACCAAGATTAGTACCATATGCCCAATTGGCTCCGTCGATCTCATCGGGCCAGCGGGTTTGTGCCAGTCGCTCACGCAGGTCATCGAGCGTTTGCTGCGGAATCGCAATTGTGAAAGGCTGCTGTTCCATACCGTTGGGGGTTGTGTTTGAGTAGCGCGGCCACCCGCGCTGCGACCACTATTTAGTCAGTAAACCACTGCCTGATTGAATTGTTGGCCTTGTTCACGTCCCTTCCAACATGCCGTTCCTCCCAATCCCGCCATTGCCTTAATGCTTTTTTAGTAGCTTGCGTCTACTCAACTACAGCACGTAGTTTAGAACCAAACCATCAGCATCAACCAATGAAATCACTCGTTTTAGGTTGTTTTATAACCTTACTTGCCGGAGCCGCCAGTGCTCAGCGTTTATACATGCCGCGTAACGTAAAACAGGCCTACCAGAAAGGAACGCGTTCCATGGATGGCAAACCGGGCAAAAATTACTGGCAGAATTTTGCCCGCTATACCATTACCATCAACGCTACCCCACCCAATCGAACCA
>CAXTJJ010000682.1:0-2865 GCA_964244155.1 uncultured Spirosoma sp. | reverse complement strand
TATGTCGTCCCGGTAATTTACACGTACATGACCCGCCGGAAAGACATCCAGCCCGAAGTTGAACACAAAGCTAAAGACAAGGAAAAGCCCGAAGAGTTGGAATTACACGCCTAATCATATACCCCATTTATTTGGTTGGTAGCCTGAAACAAAAGCACCGGCCCGTTATGAACGGGCCGGTGCTTTTGTTTCTGCCAGACTTAAATGTCAACATACAAAAAAGGTATCCCGTTTGTCGACACGAGTTAGTGCTGTTTAGAAACAACAGCAAATACAGTCTCTACCGACTAGCCTGATTTGCCCCTGACGGAACGCCAAAGTTTTGTACTATCCGCCCAAAAGGAGGCCGACGTTCTTGAAAAGGACGGCTGGACAGGCGCGCAGCGCAACCCACATGGGTAAACAGGGGATTAAGCAAGTTAGCACGATGGTGCTCCGAATTGAGCAACTGAACGATCGTGTAACGTGCATAGCTGGCATATGTATAAGGCCGGTAGAGTTGCTTACTTTGTGCATCCAGGTACTCATACCGCTGTGTATGGCCATTGAAGCGAACGCCAAACCACTCAGGTGTGTCAATGGTCTGGTATTGACCCACATTCTCAGCAATCCGGGAAAAACGATTGGTCTGTTTCTGAACACGCTTCAGAAGCGTTATTTCCGATAGGTCATACAAATCCTCGTGACTCGTGTAATTGTACCGGATCATCGACTCAGCATGACGCTGAGCAGCCTGCGACAAAGCTGGATCATACCGAAGCACTGGCACTCCTGCCGTTCGGCGAGCTTCATTAGTTGCCTGGAACAGAGCCACGTCCAACAAGAGAGTATCCGGTTTTTCTAAAACCAACGTCTGTTGACTGCGGGCATCAGCAAAAAAAGCGTCAGCACTCAACAAGTAGTCTTGTGGGGGACCGGGTAAGCTGGTCAGCCATTGGCTAATCTGAAAAAGTATCCACCAATTCATTTTTCGACTTAGTAAACCGAATAATATTCAGCTGCAGTTGACCATAAAAGAGGCTGGCAACGAATATATACTAGCCATCGCCAAGCCTGTGCATTGGCTAGCCTGACTCCCGGCTTCATTCCCGTTTATCGGCGTTTCTTACAGAAAAACGGAGTAAAAACACTGCTTATCGAAACGAAAATATAGTAACATATACTACCCGATATATTTGAACAAGCTAGACGAATTAATAACATAGCGACCTAAAATCAGCGTAGAGCAAACTTAATTTTCATCTAAAACTAGTTTATTTAAGTGAAACACGTATTTGATAATGTCACTCTGCTCATTACAAATTATAATAGAAGTCTTTCCCTGGAGAACCTGTTAAAGACCTTTCAACGAATTGACTGTCGTTTTGCTGCGATTATCGTGACGGATGATGGCAGCCAGCCAGTTCATCTGGACCGAATACGAAAACTTCAGCAGACCCTCCCCTTCGAGCTACTCACATCACCTAAAAATGAAGGGGCTGGCTATAATATGAACAAAGGCCAGCGTGCCGTAAAAACACCCTACACACTGTTTGTAGAAGATGATTTTGAACCCAGTTCCCAATTCCCGGTTATACTGAGAGAAGCGTTAGATCAATTACAAAATCGGTTTGATTTAGATATTGTCCGATTCTACGCCTACTTCCGTTATCCTTATTTAAAGCCATATTCAGCTAATTTTTCGGAAATGGTTTTGCCTGCTCTAGCTACTGATTACCGAAAAGTCCATTACTACAGTGATCACCCGCACCTCCGCCGGAGTTCATTCCTCGATAAGTTTGGCTTATTTGATGAAACAACACCACCCGACCAGACCGAATACAGAATGTGTATTTCATTCCTTCAACATAAAGGAAAAGGCCTCTTCTATAACGACTACAATAACTTATTTTCTCACAACAATTCGCTGGAAGGCAGTACGATTCAACGAAGTGAATGGAGAAAAAGCACCGGGCCAGTCCTGAACTTTTTTCGGTCCATATACCGTCAAATTAAACATAATTATGACCTACATTTCATGAAATTTTCGTTTAATTGACCTGGCGAATTGCACACGAACACTGGAGTACATGAAACTCACCTGGACCTTTTACCCGAAATATGACACCCAATCGGTAACACTGACAGTTGTATACGTTCCCGAACTGGATGCAGAGAATTTACCCACGGGAGGTTTTTTGGTAGTCAGAACCAATACAGCTTATGTGGATTGGGTTACCTATAAGCGTTTTGACACCGCCGATGTTGAGGGGCGTAAAGATGCCTTCAAACGGTTGGTCAGTGTTGACGAGAGTGAGAGCGTTCGTGGAGCGAGCGGCAAGGCAATTTTATTGCCAACTAGCTTGGCATCTTCATAGGGGGTTACTACCAATCGGAAAGCAAAAAAGCACTTACCATTTCTGATAAGTGCTTTTTCCGATGGTCAGTCGGGGTGGCAGGATTCGAACCTACGACCTCCTGCTCCCAAAGCAGGCGCGATACCGGGCTACGCTACACCCCGAAGGTTTACTCATTCACTCAGCGGAGAGAGAGGGATTCGAACCCTCGGTACCGTTACCAGTACGACAGTTTAGCAAACTGTTCCTTTCGGCCACTCAGGCATCTCTCCGAAGCCAACCACTTCCTTCCTTAATGATTGGGACACAAAGGTAAGGCAATAATTAGTTCTCAGCAAGGGTTGAAGAAAAAATTCTTTTTTAAATCGCTAATTTCGCCCTTTCCGGCACGCATTCTACTTGAGTAGTGCCAAAGCGATTTCGCTTAAGATCAGGAAGATACCCGCTCACGATGAACTGGCTTTATCCCTTCACAAGTACTGAATTTTTTTTTATTGGTCTGTTCATTGGCCTATATACGCTCTATATC
>CAXTJJ010000681.1:0-2866 GCA_964244155.1 uncultured Spirosoma sp. | reverse complement strand
CCGGCTATTCCCATTACAATTACCATCTCTGATCCGACCATTAACGTCATTTCGGCCAACACGGGTTGCGACAAAACGAACGGCTCTATTGAAGTAGGTGCCTCGGGGTCTACAGGTTGGCAGTATAGCCTGAATGGAAGTCTCTTTCAGTCAAATCCACTCTTTACAAGTCTAACGCCCGGTTCTTATACAATCGTCGCTCAGGACTCCTACGGTTGTCAGGCAAGTCAAGTCGTCACGATTACGGGCGACGCAGCCCCCACCATCCCCAACCTGATCGTGACGCCACCCAACTGTGTCAGTGCCAATGGCGAAGTGAGCGTTGTTGCCGCCGGGGGTAAACCTCCCCTCACCTATTCCATTAATTATGGGGTCACGTTTCAACCCAACCCGGTTTTTACGAATCTGGCAGGCGGCTCCTATACCATTCGTGTGCGCGATGCCAATGGCTGCGAGGTCAATAAAGCCATTACAATTCCCTCCTTCACTCCGATGCAAATCCAGCGGGTGCTGTTCGTGCCTACCTCCTGTGGGCAACCGAATGGCGAAGTAATGATGACCATTTCGGGAGGACATACGCCGATTCGCTATAGTATTGACAATCATTCCTTTCAGAACGATCCCCAATTTACTGGCCTACCGGCGGGTCCGTATACCATCCAGGCAAAAGACAGTATAGGTTGCACCATTAGTCAGTCAGTGAGTATAGCGGCAAGCACTGGCCCTCAAATCAGTGATGTACAAACGACGGTGTCCAATTGTGGTGAACAGAATGGAAGTATCCAGATTTTGCTGTCTGCAACGGCAGCTACGTTGGCGTTTTCTATTGATGGACAGACTTTTCAGCGAAGCCCGATTTTCTCCGGCCTAAAGGCGGGCAGTTATGTACTTACTATCCAGAGCGATACCGGGTGTGTGTTGACCAAAGCTGTCCAAATTCCGCTTGACTGCACTAACCAGATTTATCTGCCAACCGCTTTCTCACCCAACCACGATACCGTGAACGATCTCCTTACCGTTCATTTTGGTTTTCCATCCATGACCATTACCACTTTTATTGTTTACGACCGTTGGGGCGCAGTCGTCTATAATCGTGCTAATTTTACCCTTTCAAGTGGGGAGCCGCTCTGGGATGGTCAAGTAAATGGCCGGGCAGCCCCGACAGGTATGTATGGATACCGGCTCGACTGTTTGTTTCCGGATGGGACACCAATGACCTATCGCCAGTCGGTAGCCCTTTTATATTGATTGCTTATGAAATTTCTTATCGTTGGTTTGGGCAACATTGGCCCGGAGTATGCACTTACCCGCCACAATGCTGGCTTTATGGTTCTCGACCGATTGGCAGCCCAACACGGGTTCACCTTTGCCATGACCCGTCTGGCCTATACGGCTAAATGGCAGTACAAAGGCAAGCAATTGTTCTTCATAAAGCCAACCACTTTTATGAACCTGAGTGGTAAGGCCGTCCTGTATTATATGAAACAGGAAAATATTCCCATTGAGAACATCCTGATTATCACCGATGACAAGGATTTGCCCTTTGGCAAATTGCGTTTGAAGCCTAAAGGATCACCCGGTGGGCACAATGGCTTACGGAGTATTGATGAGTCAATTAATACGCAGGAATATGCCCGACTACGAGTAGGAATCGGTAATGATTTTTCGAAAGGGCGCCAGGTTGATTTCGTATTAGGCCAGTTTCCAGAAGATGAATTGATTCAATTACCCGACTATCTGGATCGGGCAGGCAGTGCAACCCTGGCTTTTTGTACTATGGGCATACAAATGGCTATGAATAATTACAACCAATGATATAACTATTTAAAGAAAATTGCATTTTTCCAAAAGAATATGAACTACTAGTGAGTCACAACTTTATCAATATTTTATTTTGAAAAATCAGAATAAGTATTTACATACAAATAGAATTACCGTTAAATCAACATAAAATTCGCAATAAAATTTTGCGAAGGACATAAAGAGGACTTGAACTTTCAAACTTTCTATAGACCTTTGTGTGTTATCTGATCACAAACAAAATAGAACAAAACAATGAAATCGCGTGTTATCTTTGCATCACTGGTACTTGGATTAGGATTAGTGATTACTCAGGCAAACGCGGCTACCACCACCAACACTGATGATAGCCCGGCAGCCACCAAGCCGGCAAGTGCTATGCTTGTCAATGGTTCGCAAAAGCAGTTCGCTGCTTATATCGGACAAAACGTTGCCAAGTTTGCGCAGACTACCAATTGGCAAAACTTTATGAGTGTTGTCTCGTTGTACAACCAAAGCCCATCAGCCGTGCTGAACATTAGCCCCGCCGACCGTGCCAAATTCAACGAAGCAGCTACTCAATTAACAAATACGCTGGCCAAGCAAAAAGGTGCAACCGCCAGCTACTGGATGAACCAGGCTGATCATACAACACGGATGATTAATTTCCTATGGAATGCCAATCAACCTTCCGTCGAAGTCGTTGACTTTCAGTAAGATAAAACAAAGCCCTATTTATCAGGGATTTGGAACAGAAAAGAGTAAAAGTTAGTTTTTCATGTAGAAAAGGTTAAGGGTTTAGGAATAGTCAGTATAAGGTTCTCCGCAGTAGATCGGGGAACCTTATCTTTTTTTACAGGGCTTATATTTGTCCTCAAGAGAGGGAACCGCACAGTGAAGCGGTTCCCTTTTCTTGTAACAGCGTCGAAACAACGCCCCGTTACCTAACAAAAAGGTAAGTATCGAAAATTTTACGTCTCGTTTTCCTAAGCCCTGTGGGTAAGATAGCTAAACCTTGTAGGCTATGCTGTGCAGATTGCCCGCTTGCTCGGTGGTCATATAACAGCGGTCTGTAGTGCCGACAATG
>CAXTJJ010000680.1:0-2883 GCA_964244155.1 uncultured Spirosoma sp. | reverse complement strand
AAAACTTCCAACCATCCAGTTGCCAATGCCGCTAACCACATTACTGTCTGCGGTGTGTAGACCATCCAACGAGGGTATGTGGCAGAAATTTTCATCCATACCCTTACCAGTCGCCTTCACAAAAGCTTCTTTACGAGTCCATAAACGGTAAAATCGTTGATAAGCATCGGGTTCCCTGTTTATGTAGGCCTGTTCATGCTGGTTAAAACTAGCTGGCAGTATATCCTGAAACGAAAATTCCTGATTCAGTTTTTCTACATCAACCCCGACACTTACCCTGCCTATAGCAAACAAAATCCAGTCACCTGAATGAGATACATTGATGTGCCATGCGGTATCGCCCGCCAGTGCTGGTTTCTTGTTGGGCCCTTTTATATACCGAACCTGCTCAGGAGCCTGATTTGTGTAGTTCCCGGTTAGTATTCGGAGAATGGCCCGGCTATATATAAACCTCTTTCGGTCTTCGGCCCTATGATACCGTTCGGCCCGATTCACTTCATCGGGCTGTAACAACGATAGTAAAAAGGGAGTAACAGGTGTACTATCAACTAAGTCAAATCGAAATACAGCCATATCGTCCTGGTATGAACAAGCCGATCCACCCTGCCAGAAAACGTTCTGAAAATCCCTACATAAAACCTGGCAAATCGCCATAAGAACCTTTGTTTTTCGGACACCAACGGCCCAAAAATAATCAACGGACTGCTAGTCTGTTCAACCTCACCTACATCAATGATAATTGCCTCTTATAAGCCGGAATCAGAACGCCTGTTTTCCTAAAAATCAAGGGCGTAGAAACTACATCGCTCTCGTCCGGCTGCCCAACCGACCTGTCATAGAAAACATAAGCCAGTACAGGACATGAAGGGCAACAACTCCTTAGACGATGAGGTAGGTGTAGTAAATGGCGATCATAATAAACCCTCAATGCTAGAGGGTATTTTCTTTTGTTTATGACCACCAATTCATAAGCGAGTCACAAAAATGACGCAACCTAACGGATCATTCCTGCGTATAGGGGAACATGCGCTACATCGTTGTTTTCGCTCAGCAGGAGATTGGTTATGCCGTGGGGTTCGATTACTCCGCCGATGCCATCGATTTTTTATTTTGGGGCTACGAAGAATACGACTTACTGCCCTACGGAATTTTTGACGCCATAACCGGCGAGGTGTTCCCCTACGAACACCGGGGCGAACGTGTGGTAGCTGTCGATGATGAAACGATCAGCCGCACCGCTACGGATTATCTCAAGGCCGCCATCCGACAAACGAACTGAAGAGCGTTCTTGTTAGGCGGTGTCTCTTCAACCAGGCCTTGTTACTTACTGAGACACCTCCCACTCGAACTAAATGTCGCACCTTTACGACTTTATAGCGTTTCCCCATTCCTGACGCAGAGGCCGTTGAGTTCTTTAACAGAACTTTCCCTTTCTGCAAATTCCCAATAGCTTCCCTTATCTCCTGAAACGCTCACCCTGTTACCCCAAACAGGTCTTTGGTCACGCTGTTGCTCAGGCTCATTAATTCATAATAGTGCGATCATTTGAATAAGGAAAATAAGAGGGCCAATTTATAAAGTTCAGCGGAATATCAAGTTACTGTTTTTTGGGTTAGGCGATAAACACCGTGCGTAAAGATGGGTAAACGCCGTATCAAAGCCTATACGAATTGTGATGTCAAATGCGTGAACAGGTCGTAACTTGCAGACACTAAGAGATAAACGATACGAATGAATCAGGATATTCGGTGGCACCAACGCTTCACTAATTTCAAAAAGGCTTTCGCCCAATTAGATGAAGCGGTAGCTCTGTCTTCTTACACAAAACTCGAACAACAGGGACTAATTAAGGGCTTTGAAATAACGTACGAACTGGCTTGGAATACACTGAAAGACCTGTTGCAGGAACAGGGGTATACCGGCATTCTTGGCTCAAAAGATACGTTTAGGCTCAGCAATCAGGTGGGGCTACTTAACAATGGCGATATCTGGATGAAAATGGTTAAAAGCCGCAACGCTACGTCACACACCTACGATGAGTCAACAGCCAACGAAATTACCGAAGCGATTCGGGATAGCTACTTTTTAGAGTTCTCATCACTAATTTCGACATTGGAGGCTATCATTACTGGAAGCCAGGGCACATCCGATGAACTTACGAAAAACAACTAACCGATGCCATACGGACTGACAGACACACAAATGACTCAAATACGACGGGTGTTGAGCCAAACACCCCACCTGGATCGAGCAGTCCTGTTTGGTTCCCGCGCGAAAGGCACGTTCAAACCCGGTTCCGATATTGACTTGGCCCTAATGGGCGAAGAGTTTGAATTAGATGACCGGCTACGGCTCGATAATAATCTGGATGACCTGGATTTGCCGGTCTTCTTCGACTTGATTATCTATCGACAAATAAGTGACCCCGATGTACGCGAGCACATCGACCGGGTAGGCATTACGCTGTATAGCAGCGATCCGCAAAAAGCAATTTGTTAGAAAGAGCAGGATATACCTGTATTACCTATTTATTCAGAAGCGGCCTGAATGAAAAAAGTCGGTTAACTCATAGTTAACCGACTTTTTTTAGTGCCGACCGTCCCGTTCGGTTGTTTACTCAGGAGCTACTCGCCCGACCGAGACGGTCGGGCCTACAATTTCCTGGCAATCCAACCGAATTATACCACCATTATATCTTTCTCCTTGGCCACAAACGTTTCGTCAATCCGGGCGATGAAGGCGTCGGTTAATTTCTGAACGCGCTCTTCGCCTACTTTCACGGCATCTTCCGAAACACCATCTTTGGTCAATTTCCGAATGTCGTCGTTAGTGTCTTTACGGATGTTGCGAACGTTTACCTTCGCCACTTCGATCTCCTGCTTC
>CAXTJJ010000679.1:0-2885 GCA_964244155.1 uncultured Spirosoma sp. | reverse complement strand
TTTGCAATCCAATAAGCCACCGCAACGAATTCAATCCAATGTCGATAAGTTGCTTGTCGCTTGAACGAATCAGCACATGGGCCAGTACAGCGTTGTCGTACGATAAGGTATTCTCAAACCAGGGCCAGTCTTCTGTGGCAGTTTCTGTATAGCGGAACACTAGTTTATCTAGCAATTGTCGTTCAATGGTTTTCGCCAGCCGGTCGTCGTTGAACTTCTTCTGGTATTCGTAAATACCCAGCAAGGAAAACGCCCAGGAACGGGGTGATGACATCGACACGACTGTAGGCAGAACTTTTTCAAACAAGCTCATAGCCCAGGTAACGGTATTGCGGTCAGACGATCGGCCAATACAGGTGCCCAGTGCCCAGATAGTACGGCCCGTGCTATCGTCGGAACCGAACTCTTCGAGCCAGCGACGGTCGTAGCTCATGAAGTTGCGGAAACGCCGGTGGTCATCGGTATAGGCGTGGTTGATAAAGGCGCAATAATTATCGGCAGCCTTGGCCAGCTTTTGATCTCCCAACCCGGTGTTCTGAATGGTAAGGGCCAGAATCAGCGCCCGGGCGTTGTCATCCGTACAATAGCCTTCTTCATAAAAAGGCAGATGATGCCGGGCATGCTGGATAATCCCCGTTGAATCTGTCAGACGGAACAAATGATCGAGTCGAAGAACAGGCAGTTTAAACGCCAGACTGCTGTGTGCACCTACAGCGTATACAGCCTGGTTGTTAAACGTGTTCATGCGCTCCTGCCGGGCATGGGCAAACGAGTTGGCATAGGACTGAATAGCCCGTTCCCAAATCATTTCACGACCCATCATGTAGGCTTTCTTACGAATCTGATGGCGCTTCGATTCGTCGCTAAGCAGATCAATGATCTGGGTAGCTATGGCTTCCGAATCGCCAAAAGGAACCAACACCCCACGCCCATCGGCCAGGAGTTCTTCGGCGTGCCAGTATGGTGTAGAAACTACAGCTTTTCCGCAACCAAAGGCGTAGGATAAAGTACCGGATGTTATCTGTGCCGGATTCAGATATGGCGTAATGTAAATATCGGCGGCCCCCAGGTATTCGAGCAATCCATCTAGTTCCACAAACTGGTTGTAGAACCGGACATTATCGCGAACGCCACAATCGCGAGCTAGTTTTTTCAGGCTGTCTCGATACACCTCACCTTCGTGTTTGAGTAAATTCGGGTGAGTAGCTCCCAGCACCATATACACTACATTCGGGTATTGCTCCACAATACGGGGTAACGCCCGAATTACATTTTCGATGCCTTTGTTGGGCGACAGGAGGCCAAAGGTCAGTAGCGTCTGTTTGCCTTCCATGCCAAACTTATCCTTAAAAAAGTGAGGATCAACAAAGGGCATATCAGGAATACCGTGCGGAATAAGGTCTATTTTTTCTTCGGGTATTTCATAAATATTGATCAGAAAATCCCGCCCCTTCTCCGACATACAAACGACACGCGACGACAGATCGGCGATACTTTTCAGCACCAGCAACTGGTCTTCGTTGGGGTCTTTCAGGATCGTATGAAAGGTGGTCACAATGGGCATTGTGAGGTTACGCAACAAGGTAAGAATATAATTACCTGCCGGACCTCCGTAAATCCCATACTCATGTTGCAGGCAAACAACATCAACATCCTTGGAATTTAAAAATTCGGCTGCTTTCCGATACGCATTATGATCGTGCTGGTAAAAGTCATAGCGTACTTCGGCAGGATAATCGTACCCATCGGGGGTGTCGTTGACCGATACAACCAACGCTTTAGAATCAGGGATAAACGTGTTATAGGACAGATAAAGGTCGGAGGTAAAGGTAGCAATTCCGCATTGGCGAGGAAGGTAATCTCCTATAAAGGCGACATTCTTAGGATTATGGCCCCACATAGATACGTCCGTTTCTGACAGGTCAGAATGCCGGGAATATGTCATGCCGGGTCGACTCGTATGAGTTGTCATAATAGCTGAATTAGAGAATAAAGAATGAACAGATACAACATTATCTATAAGTGTAAGCAACTAACAGGGGCTTTTGTTTGGTACAATTGCGGATTTTAGGCCTTAAAGTCCCGTATTAGTGAAACCGCCAAATTATTATCCTACTAAACCTTTATTTCGCCCTATAGTTTACAAAATAACCCTATCAATTTCAGGACCGCAGCCACTCATTGATAGGGTTCTTCTATGGATATACGTATAGGCCATCGCCGACGGACTATCCGTCAGTCCATCCTGTTTGATCCCTATATGGCGAAATCGCAGGTGGCTCAATACCCGGCGTCAATCGCAAAACAGGGGTACTGGCATTAATGAATGAGCGCTTTGAAAACGCCATTTTTAAAGTGGGCCGTTTTCGATCGCTGATCCGATAAGATCAGTTCGAACGTACCTTGGACCGCTTGTTGACCTGCATCATATCCAGTGACCCGAATCCAGCCAAGCGTCATTCCTTTGGAGGTATACGTTTTCACAATAGCGTCTCCGCCAAGCAACAGAAAATAAGTAGCCGCCCCATCTCCAACGCACGAATTGAGATCAGTAATTTCGTACTTACCAACTGCTAGTGGAACATTGTGAAATGCCAGTACCTGAGTGGGTATACAATTGCCATTACAGCCTGTGACTGCTTGCTTCGGTGTATTGTTATCATAAGGCAAATCAGTCGAGAAACCAATATCGAACCTATCCGACGTGCAGGCCCCCTGACCAGTTACCGCCAACGTTCTGGAAGCATATGCGGAGCCATACCAGGCAGAGTCATTGAGGGTAGCCGTTACTCGGTAGGGTCCTTCAATAGGCGCAACTACCGGTGTGTCGGCCGATTTGGAGCAGGCCAAGCAGACAACTGCTATATAGAAAAACCATATTGATA
>CAXTJJ010000678.1:0-2893 GCA_964244155.1 uncultured Spirosoma sp. | reverse complement strand
CCGGAACGCTGAAGAAGAGATGAAGGAAACGGCTAAACCAGGGCAGATTGCTGCGAAGCACATGTAGCCAGGGAATTACCTGAATAAAAATGCCGGCCTGTGTACGGCTCATGGCGTTCAGAATAGGCCATTGCTCAGCAAATTGGCTGATAATGACGGTAGCATGGTCCAGATGGTTAACGGAGTTGTCGTAATGGACGGATAAGGTTCGTAAGTAATTCAGTTCGGCGTCAAAAGGCAGAAAAAACAGGCGAGCCTGTTGCTCTTCGTCGCGATCCCGGCGTATGTCGTCGAGCAGTTGGTCAACGTTTCCGGAATTAGTCGATTCAACAGGGCTGAAAAACAGATACTGGGGCATCATATCAAACAATCCCTCACGGGGCGTGTCGATCCGGTTGTAGATGAAAGTGGAACCATCCAGCAACCATTCCCTAACGTCCTCAATATCTTTGGAATACGCCCGGCTATAGAGCCCCGTTGGGTTAATGATGATCCGTTCGGGAGCCACTTGCTGACTAGCCAGGGAGGCTGCCAGAATTTCGGCCTTAAAATCGACATCGAGCAGATCAAGAAAATAAGGGGATGAAACAGAGGAGGAGGGTTTGAGAACGGACATGATCAACTAACGAATTGAACTATTTAAAAACAAGTTACTCGTTTCTGGCGAAAGAACATTTGTAAACAGATGAAATCATTAAATCATAAAGAAATCAAGCAGGCTTTCAACCATTTTTTAACCTGGTTCACCAGTTTATTGCTCATCACAATTGCCTGTGTTTATTCCTGTGTTCAAACCAGTTCCCGTCAGGCCACTCAGCTGATACAACAGAAAGAAGCATTTGATCGGATCATTTATACCGACGCTATGCTGGCGGATAAAGTAGATTCATTATATACGTATATGAGCCTGATGAACACCAATCAGAATCAGGACGACCAGCAATTGCAGCGTTTGGTTACCAGAAAGAAAGAAGAATTTACCAGACTTATCAGACAGCAACAAAAAACCCAGCGGTATTTCGTGGTTTATAACCGCTTATTTAGCCATGTAAACGAGATGCTCTTATTAAAAGACTCACTCAACAAGTCAATGATGGAAGAAGGCGACCTCCGGGATGAATTGAGAGGATGTCTTCAGCAGGCAGTAGAGAAGAATCGGCAGACTAAACGGAGTAGAGCTACCAGGGAATATTAATCAAGGCCTTATGAACACTTTTTTTCGACTCACGATGCGTGAACGACGGCTTCAGTTTGCCTACCTGCTGGTAGCCATAAGTCTTTTGTCCGTTCTGGTGAGCTGGATTGCATTTCGTAATAAAACGTATTCCAGTGCGGAATCGAAATACCTGTCAGATCAGATTAAAATAAAAGAGCGGATTTTGACAAGTCAACTTGATAATCTGCCTTTGCTTGACTCTGCCTATCACTCAATCGTTGCCTATCAACCGCAGATCAACGCCGTATTTATTGAGGTGGATATTGAAGACCATCTGAATGAAATTCGAAGGTTATCCGGACCCCAGCAGGAAGGCACTCGGTTTAGGACATTCGCGCAGATTGCGGATTTCTATAGAATGATGTACGTAGACAAAAAGCTGGTCTGGAGCAAACAATCCAATATTAGCCTGTTTCGTAAACAGCTAGACGATTGTAGCGTCGGTATGTTCCCTGGCTCTTCGCCCACCACGGCTACCGCTCGGCCTGTTATCAGCTCCCGATAAGTGTTATGAACAGTAAAATGACCTTATCGGCCCAGACGTTTTTAATAACAGTAGGCATACTGGTTGTGCTGTACTGGTATACATCTGAGCTCGAAATTCAGGCCAGAGTATATCCAGTTCAGCAGGTCGTTGGCCAGCCGATTCGGTATACCGACAGTACCAGCCAGGCCGACCAATGGCGCTGGGAGTTCGGAAACGGGCAGGAGTCCTGGCGGTCGAGGGGCGCGGTGTACTACTATCAGCCGGGCACTTACTTAATTCGCCTGCGCGTCAACAAGGAAGCCACCCGAACCTTCACGGTTGTGATCAGACCCAAACCATTGACCAACGAGCAGGATTCTATTGTCAGCATTCAGGGGCCTTCCAACGGTTTTGAACGGGAGAAACTGGTTTTCAGGGCTGTGGGTGGGGGCGCTCGACAGTTTACGTGGCGTTTTGGAGCAACCGGCCAGATTGACTCCCGCGATCAGACCGCCATTTACAGCTATCCTGCCGATGAAGATCGCTCGAAACCACATACATATACCGTTGAATTAATGACCGATGTAACAAAGTATCCAATCCGGAAGCAGGTTACCATCGTTCGGGGTTTCAACAGATTTGACCCTCCTGTCGACTCGCTTGATTTTGTCGGGAACGATATTCGCCAGAAGCTGCAGCAAATTGCGGATGGACAATCCTTTAATACCCATTATAATTATTTACTAAGAAAATACTTGTGCAATCGGAACGATGCGCTGGTGCAGATTAACACTACAAAAGCCAACGACTTTTATTCTTACTGCATGGGACTTCAGTTCGATAAGGGAGTTCATATTGATTTGATAACCGTCGTATCCGATTCCACGACATCCTGCATCAAACGCTTAAACGTGACTCAACATAAACCATGAGATGTCTGCCGATTAACGGGCCGTTTTTCACTTTCGACTCAATCCCTGGATTGGTTCGGCTTCCGTATTGGCTTGTTTTTCTGTTTGTTTGGCTAAGCATCCCTCAGTTGGCTACAGCTCAGTTACCCTTTTTTTTACGGGTGGCTCGTCAACCTGCCAATCTGGTCCCTGTGTCAGGAAACCCGAGTCAGATCAAGTCTGGAGTAAGCATCTCAACAGAGGGTTTCAAGGCCAGCTTGCAACCACCCGGTGGCACGCCCTGGATTGTGTATTCGGATC
>CAXTJJ010000677.1:0-2897 GCA_964244155.1 uncultured Spirosoma sp. | reverse complement strand
GTACTCCCCGTTCTGGTCGCTCAGTTTAACCGCTTTTTGCAGAAACGGCAACGCTTCGTACCATTTACCTGATTCACTCAGGCAAACCCCAATACCATACCAGGCTTCATCCCACTTGGCATCCAGTTTGATCGCTTCGCGGTATTCCTTAATGGCTTCAGTAACGCGATCCTGCTTTTCCAGACTGGCCCCGAGGTGACAGTAGGTATCAGCCGTAGCTTCTTCATACTTTAATGTTTCGCGATAGCAGACTTCGGCCTTTTCGAACAGCCCTAAATTCATGTAGGTGTTGCCCAGATTAAAATGCGCCGACGCGAAATCATCCTTAATAATTACGGCATAATCGTAGGCTTCAGCGGCTTCGGCATAACGACCGAGTTTACTGTAGGCAATACCGATGTTGTACCAGGCATTATACGAATAGGGGTCTGTATCAATCAACTGTTGATAATAGGACAGACTATTCTCTAATTCGCCGGTTACATCCAGACAAAAAGCCAGTTCATAAAGCGCATTTTCATTATTGATATTCAGCGCAATCGACTTTTTATACTGGGTGATGGCTTCGTCGTATTTGCCCCAGTTCTGGTAGCTCTGACCCAGTTGAAACAGAATATCGTCCTTCTCATCGGCTCGGTCGAGCAACTCTTCCAGAATTTTGATAGATTCTTCATACCGACCAGCCATGTTCAGTACCGACCCCTGCATAAAGGGCACATCCAGGTCACCGGGGTTAAACAAAGAAGCCCGTTCCAGCAAATCCAGCGATTCATCAAATCGTTGAAAATTAGCCAGAATCTGGGCTTTATCAAGCATTAATTCCAGCGCATAAGGGAAGTTTTCCAGACCGGCTTCGGCGGCTTTAAACGCCTTGTCTAAATCACCCTGATTGAGGTAATGTTCAATCATTTGTTCATAGACATCCAGGTCGAAAAACTGACTTTGCTGCTGATCCAGCATCTGCTCAAAACGCCGGATAGATTCTTTTATATCGCCTTCTCGTTCTTCGAACTCTTGCTCCATGCTATTGCCTTCAAAATGTGGGCGGATAGGGGCCGCACCAACGGTGCGATTTATCCTTTGGCAGTGAAATATAAACTCAAAAAAGCAAAACTCCAACCCCGGAACCGAAAATTTACGAACCGTTTTGGGGCTGCCCGAAGGCGGTTGCCACCCGCTTCAGGGTCTCGCTCAGTGCTCGATACTGAAAATCAAGCACCTTCTCAATTTTATGTCCGTCATACTGGTACATCGAACTCGCCGACCGTGCCGTTTCCCGAGTAATAAGTGGGGCCTTTCCCATCAACCATGCCCGAACAGCTTCCAAGGGCCAAAGCAATTGGGTTAAGGCAGGCGGAATCTGCATGGTTGGCGCGCGCTTGCCCAATACGGCGGCTATCTGTTCTAACAACGAACGATACGGAATGGTGCCCCCATTGAGGATGAACCGTTGTGATGTCACCTCCGATTGCATCAGCCGCACGAGCGCGTCGGTTACGTCAAGCACATCGACATAATTGACTAGGCCCGCTGGATAAAAAGGTCGTTCGTCCTCTACATACTTGATTAGTTGAAGGCTGCTTCGACTCCAGTCGCCAACACCAAGCACGATCGTTGGGTTGACCATCACCGCATTAAGTCCTTCGGCCATGGCCCGCCAAACTTCCAGTTCGGCCCAATATTTCGTTTTGGCATAAACGGAGTTATTCGGCGACTCTTCCCATTTATTCGTTTCATCTATCAGGATGGGTTCACCAGCCTTCCCCCCTTTCGCCGAAGACCGGCCAATGGCTGCAACCGAGCTAACGTAGCCAAACTTCCGAACGCCCGCCCTCAGACAAACATTGACCACATTCGCCGTACCCTCGACATTGATGGCTTCCATACGGTCGCGGTCTTTCGGAACAAACGAAACGATAGCTGCCGCATGAATGACGTCATCATCTGCCTGAATGGCTGTTTCCAACGAAGGAATATCCAGCACATCGCCCTCATGCCAGATGATTTGGTCGGCAACATCGGTCAGCATTCCATATCCACTCGCCGGACGGAACAGCACGGATACCGAATGACCATCGGCCAGATACCGCCGGGCAATGTGGGAGCCGATAAAACCGGTGCCCCCCGTAATAAAGACAGGATTAGGTAGTGATGATGTCAATTGAAGTTTTTGATTTCGACCCAGTTGAGGAAATTATTCGTATTCGGTGAGGTGTTCTCCATAGCAGACCAGCTTTATTCTCACGTTGGCACGGGCTGTCCCGCTCCATCTCTTTGTGTAAACATAACAACGTTCGGCCTTGAATTGCTAATTTTGCGGCCAAATAAGGTTTTCCGTTTACGGTTTACGGCGGTCAGTTACGTACCCCGGTTAAACCGAAAACCAGAAACCGAAAACCGAAATCTGACTTATGTCATTAGAAAATCCCCAACGCTATACCGTTACCGCAGCCCTGATCTACGCAAACGGCCCGATCCACATCGGCCACATTGCCGGATGCTACCTGCCCGCCGACATTTACGTTCGCTACCTCCGCTCGACAGGTAAAGATGTTGCCTTCATTAGCGGCACCGATGAACACGGCGTACCCATCACCATCAAAGCCAAGAAAGAAGGCAGTACGCCCCAGCAGGTCGTTGACAAGTACTACAGCCAGATCAAGCAGGCGTTCAGCGACTTTGGTATCTCCTTCGATATTTACTCCCGTACGTCAAACCAGATTCACCACGAAACGTCGCAGGAGTTCTTTACCAATCTCTACGAAAAGGGTGATTTCGATGAGGAAGTTACCGAACAATATTATGATGAAGTAGCCGGACAGTTCCTGGCCGACCGTTATATAGTGGGCACTTGCCCGGTTTGTGGAAACCCCAGTGCCTACGGTGACCAGTGCGAA
>CAXTJJ010000676.1:0-2898 GCA_964244155.1 uncultured Spirosoma sp. | reverse complement strand
ATATCATAGTCTGTCAAGAAAATCACATAAATCCTGGTTAAGATTACTCGCTCCGCAAACTCTTCACTGGATTCATCAGCGCGGCTTTCACACTCTGGAAACTCACCGTCAATAACGCAATGCTCACGGCCAGCAGACCCGCCAGCACGAAGACCCACCAGGCGATGTCGATCTTGTAGGCGAAATCCTGTAGCCAGGTGTTCATGGCCCACCAGGCTAGGGGGCTGGCTACGATAATCGCGACCAGTACGAGCTTTAGAAAGTCTTTGGAGAGTAACGTTACAATGCTGGTGACGCTGGCACCCAGCACTTTGCGAATCCCGATTTCTTTGGTACGCTGCCCCACCGTGAACGCCACAAGGCCATACAGCCCAAGGCCGCAAATGACCATCGCCATCAACGCAAATACGTTGACGAGTTGCGAAACAGTGGTTTCGGTTTCGTAAAACTGCGCGAGCTGATCGTTCAGGAATTCGTATTCAAAGACATCGGTCGGGTACAGTCGTTGCCAGACGTTCCGAATATGCGCCAGCGTTTGTGTGGACGATGCCCCTGAAATCCGGATGCCGACCTGCTGATACATCTTGGGAAACGACGCAATGAAACAGGGACCAATGGCGTCATGCAGCGACCGCTGGTGAAAATCTTTCACGACACCCACAATGGGCAGCGGCACCGACGAGAGATAATATTGCATCCGTTTACCTAAAATAGCCTGTGGGTCACGAAAGCCGAGTTTATGGAGCAGTGTTTCGTTGATAACATACTCCCGAATCGAATCCCCTTCGACGATGTTTCGACCCGCCACCAACTGTAAATTGTAGGTTTTCAGGTAGTCCGCGTCGGCGAGTCGCTCGCGGATTGGAAAGCTGATCCAGGCGTTCTTCGGGCCGAATTTAAAGGAGCCACCGTTCATGACGTTGGCGGAGGGCGGCCGGTATTGTAAGGTTACTGCTTTGATATCGGGGTATTGGCTCAGCTCACTTTTAAAGGCCTGGAACGATTTCTTTTCGGAAAGAGGAAGGTTGACAAGCAGTACGTTTTCCTGCTGGAATCCCAGATCGGTATGCCGGATAAACTGCATCTGTCGCATCACCACCAACGCCCCAACCAGCAATGCCTGGCAAACCACAAACTGAAGAACCACCAGCCCCTGCCGTAAAGACAATCCACCCACCAAGGTCGTGAGTTTGCCCTGCAGACTCGTCCTGGGACTAAATCCCGACAGGACAAAAGCCGGGTAACCGCCCGCCAGCAACACGACTACCGCCATTAGCAGGCCGATAAACAGGAGCATCGGTATGTCAAGCGTAAAAGCGAGTTGAACGTGAACCCAGCTGCTGAACAGCGGTAAACTCAGCGATGCCAGCAGCACGGCCAGCACTGTAGCCATGACCACGATCAGGCTGGTTTCGAGCAGAAACTGCCACGCCAGTTGAGCGCGTGAACTCCCCATCGTTTTGCGAACGCCCACCTCTTTGCTCCGTCGAAACGCCTGCGCCGTGGCCAGATTGACAAAATTGATACAGGCCGTCAGAATCAAAAACACGCCGATCAGGCCCAGCGACCAGATCAACGACAGTCGGATAACACCGCCCGTCCGATCCACATCGAAATGCACATCGGCCAGCGGCTGGATATGGAAATGCACGACGTTCGCTGCGTCGCCAAAGTGTTTTTTCGATAGGGCCGGGAAACTGTTCTCCAACTGCCGGGCTGTAGCAGGCATGTTGTCTTTCAGGGTGCAATACAGCCGGTAGCTGCTATTCAATTGTCCCCATTCATTCACATTAAACTCAGGGTCAAGCTGGCGGATAGTGGGTATGGAAATAAACAGACCAATATGTATGTCGGTTGGCTGGGTTGGATCGGCGATCAGGCCCGTTACGGTTGCGTTGACTTTGTGGTTGAGTTCGATGATCTGACCTATTGGGTTGCTATTGCCAAAGTAGCGTTTGGCCCATGACTCCGTCAGGACAATGGTGTTGGGTGCCCGTAGAGCTGTTTTTGGGTCACCGGACAGCCATTGGTAATCAAGAATCTGAAACAATTCGCCTTCGGCGAGCGCCGTGCCATCATGTTCCAGAAAGAGTTGGGGAGCCGCCTGGCCGGGCTGCTGGATACGTACAGTAAGGGATCGGTTTACCGCCAGAAAAGCCGCCTGCTCCACCTGCGAATAGTCGGTACGCAGGGCTTTCGCCATAGGCAGCGGGGCCTCAGGATAGTGCTCAACGGACCCGTCATCGAGGTGAAGATCCAGAACGATCCGGTACATACGGTCAAACTTGGTGTGGTATCGATCAACGCTCAGATGGTGCCGGATAAACAGGAAAATGAGCAATCCGCCCGCCATGCCGATGGTGAGACTAACTACGTTCAGCATGGTGTACCCACGTTGCGAACGAAGGTTTCGAAGGGCGATTTTGAGGTAAGAACGAAACATAATTTTGATTATTTGTAGAGACGCAACCCTTTGCGTCTCCTGTGCGTCAGCCATATGTCGCGTCAGCAATTTTGACATCCGCAACATCGTTCCAGAGACACAAAATTGCTGACGCATAGGAGACGCAAGGGATTGCGTCTCTACACATTATTCACTTCGTAAACTCTTCACCGGATTCATCCCGGCTGCCCGCAAAGCCTGGGTACTAACCACCGCTCCCGTCAACAATGCCAGCACCAGCGCTACCATCGCAAACGGCCACCACGACAACTCGGTACGGTAGGCGAAATGGGTTAGCCAGTCCGACAGCAGATAATAAGCGATGGGCCAGGCAATGACGTTGGCTACGACCAGAATCAGCACAAACTCCTTCAGAAACAACCCGATGATGCCCGGCGTCGATGCGCCCAGTACTTTCCGAATGCCAATCTCCTTCGTCCGGCGGGTCACGTTCA
>CAXTJJ010000675.1:0-2906 GCA_964244155.1 uncultured Spirosoma sp. | reverse complement strand
AAAGCATCCAGTTTATAGCCGGATTCGACGGGGCCGATAGCGCGCCAATCAAGCTGAATCCACCACAGGTAAAAAATAGCTCCACCATTTTCAGCCAGGCGGTACAGTTGCAATTAAAACACCCCATTAAAGGCGTTGAGATTCGCTACACAACCGACGGAACGGAACCCGATAGTCTCCATTCTCCGGTTTTTTCCAATCAAACTACCCTTACCCAACCCACGCTGATTAAAGCGAAAGCATACAAGGCGGGCTGGTATGGCAGCAATATGGCTACGTTCGATTTTTACAAAAGCACCTACAAGCCCGATAGCGTGAATTTGCTCCTGCCGCTCAATCCCGTTCATCAGGCCGACGGTGCGCACACGTTTTTTGATGGCAGGCTCGGTACATTCAATGCCAACAGCCCCGCCTGGGCCAACAACTGGGCAGGGTTCAGAAAAAACGACATGGCACTCGTCTCGGAATTCAAAAAGCCGATTTCGGTTTCGTCTGTAGGGTTGCGGGTTATGGTTGAAGAAGAGACCGGTATTTTTCCGCCATCGGTGGTTGAAATCTGGGGTGGAAATAGCCGGGGACAGATGAAACTAATGGGTACCCTCAAGCCCGATCAACCCATTAAAAAAGCTACCCCTGTGTTAAAAGCAGTGGTCTGTTCTTTCAAGCCCCAAACGGTATCATTCCTGAAGATCATCGCGAAGCCAGTGGCCAAACTCCCTGAATGGCACGCCAATAAAGGCAATCAGGGTTTGTTGCTGGTTGATGAGGTGTTCATTAACTAGGGGTAAAAGCCGCTATCTTTTGTTGGGTATCCCAACGCTGACTACCTGTCAATCTATACTCTTCTTTCTCTACAACGGCGGTCGAATATGACACTGTCAAACTGCTCTGGTTATTCACGATAATTTATCGAGTAAAACGGTATATCTGTCGATGTTTAGCCTTCAATAGTCTATTGAGTTTGTACATTCAGTAGAAAAAGTATTGCTTTGGTTATTATGCCGAGGTGAATAGTGCCGGTAATACCGCTTTTGGCTGCTGGTGTGTAATGCAGTTTGCAACGAAATGATTCTAATGCAATGCTAAAATCTTACTTTACAACAGGTGTGGCAATCGCTCTTTTAGCGGTGGCAATGTCGTCGTTTATTGACTCAAACCCGATCCTTCAAATTCGGCTGCAACAACAGGCTACTGGAACCGCTGCCTCGGTGACCGACACCCTGCCGAAAGTAACCTTGCCGGAAGGAGCTGATCCCGAAGATCCGGATTGGAAAGGAATTGATTTAGGGCCTAAAGCACCGGTGCAGCCTTTATCGCCAGCAGACGAGGCCAGGCTTTTTCTGTTGCCACCGGGTTATAAGATCGAACCCGTTCTGACCGAGCCCGCTATTCAGCAACCGGCCGCTATTTCCTTCGATGGCAACGGGCGTATGTACGTGCTGGAACTACGTACCTATATGCTCACCGCCGACTCAAAAGACGAGCTACAGCCAACGAGCCGAATTTCTCGCTGGGAGGATAAAAACAACGATGGTGTCTACGAAACCGGAACGGCCTTTGTCGACAACCTGATTTTCCCCCGCTTCGTGCTGCCGTACGGTAAAGACGCCATCCTGACTATGGAGTCCGACGCCGATAACATCTACAAATACTCCGACACCAACGGCGACGGTAAGGCCGACAAAAAAGAGCTGTTTACCAACAAATACGGTCGGTCGGGCAACGTCGAACATCAACAGGCTTTCCTGTATTGGGGCATGGACAACTGGCTCTACAGCACCGTCAACACCTTCCGGGTTCGGGAAACGCCTAACGGGGTCATTCGCGAAAAAACGGGCTTCAACCGCGCCCAGTGGGGTATTACCCACGACGATAATGGCAAGTTATGGTTTCAGGGCGGGGCCAGCGGTGTGCCTTCGTATTTTCAGTTTCCGATCCAATACGGCAATTTTGACGTACCCAATGAGTTAGCGAAGGGTTTCGACGTACCCTGGGGGGCACCCGTGAAACTGGCCGATATGCAGGGCGGTATGGACGAAGTTCGTCAGCCAGACGGCTCCCTGAACCATGTAACGGGTTCGGCTGGTAACGACGTTTACCGTGGTGATCGTCTACCCGCCGAGCTGAAAGGCCAGTACTTTTACGGTGAGCCCGTTGCCCGGATTGTTCGCCAGATCAACCCCGTTGTCACGGAGGGACTAACCACGCTGCACAACGTTTATCAGGACCAGAAATCGGAGTTCCTGCGCTCCACTGACCCTCTGTTCCGGCCCATTGACATGACCACCGCACCCGATGGTACAATGTACATCACCGATATGTACCACGGCATCATCCAGGAGGGCCAATGGACACAGAAAGGAACTTACCTGCGAACAAAAATTGAACAGTATCAACTGGATAAAGTCGTTGGATTGGGTCGTATCTGGCGCATTACCTACGAGGGCAAGGAGCGGGATAAAACCCACCCGAACATGTACGCCGAAAAAACGGCCGATCTTGTGAAGCACCTGACGCACCCCAATGGCTGGTGGCGCGACATGGCCCAGCAGGTTCTGGTGCAGCGAAAAGACCTGTCGGTGGTGCCGCAACTGACGACGATGGCACTCTCGGATAAAAATACGCTGGCCAGAACGCACGCCCTTTGGACGCTGGAAGGCTTGGGTGCCCTCAAAACGAACGTTGTGCAAAAAATGCTGAACGATACCGATCCGCGCTTACGCATTCAGGCGCTTCGGGCTAGTGAGACCCTCTATAAAGCGGGCGATAAATCGGTAGAGGCCAGTTATAAACATGCTCTGGCAGACGCCAACACCGATGTGCTGATTCAGGCGATGCTGACGGCCAAGTTCCTGAAAGTGCCCGGCTTTGAGGAAGGTATCAAAACGGCGATGGCTACCAATAAA
>CAXTJJ010000674.1:0-2915 GCA_964244155.1 uncultured Spirosoma sp. | reverse complement strand
ACGGGTCGTACTGGTCAATTAAATGGCTATGTTGAGGTACAAAAAAAAATGGGTACTCCCGGCGCTTCCGAACGGGCTGGCCGATTGATGGTAGAGGAGTTGAAAAAGCATAGGTAGTCTAAAATCCACAGGATAGGATTGCTATGTAAATATGAAACTATAGAATTTCGTTTCTGACTTTTGGTAGTAGGTTTAGCTGAAATTATAGCTTGCCTATGCCCGTTGTGCTGTTCTCCTCACGTACTTATTATGGTTGTCTGTTCTTACTGTTAGTCGCTTTATTTAGTACTTTTATTTCAAGGGCCGAATACTTCGATGAGGCCTGGTTTGCTGAACAGTCCTTTTGGTTTATACGGGATGGCCAGGTTCGATCCGAATTGTTTCGCGGCTACAATGGGTGGGAAAACGGCTTGTATGTCTTTCACAAACTGTTTGTCTATGCCGGTGCGCTAACCATGTATCTTACGGGCTTTTCTGTAGCAAGCAGCAAACTGGTAAGTATATTTTTTGGTCTTCTGGGTGGGTGTTTGGTAGGGTATTATAGTCGGAATGCTTCGCGGGAGCAACAATGGCTATCGGTATTGCTCTATTTCGGTTGTGGTACCTTGATTCGATACATATCCGTTAATCGGCCCGAAACGATGTGCATGACTTTGGGGCTGGCTTCTTATCTGGCGCTGGATACACAGGATTCTTCCCGACATAAACCATTCGTAGCGGGTTTGCTGGCAGGCTTGTCGGCATTGACTCATTTAAATGGTCTGATCTATTTAGTGGCTGGCGCAAGCTGGCTTCTTCTGCGAACGGACTGGCGATCAACGCTTTGGTTCTCTATTGCTGGTGGGGTCACTGTAAGTCTATATGGCCTCGATGCCTGGTTCGATGGTAATCTGGCTGTGCTGATAAAGCAATTTCTTGGCGATCCGGCAACGCAGCAAAATCTTCATTTTAACGATAAGCTTTCTGTACTGGCCGATTATCATCAGCTGTTTTTCTACGGTCAGAATGAAACTGCCCTGACTGTATTGGTTCTCTTGTGCGGCATTGCCTTCCGACGCTATATTACCCTTACGGACCCCGTTCTTCTTTATACGTTGCTGTTGATTGTTTCCTTTTGGCTGCTTACCAAAAGTATTACAGACATCTATTTTTTATTGGTTCTGCCCTGGTTTGCCATTCTGACGGCCATCTGGTTCATACGCTATCTACCTTGTCAGCCAGTCTGGCAACGAAAAACTGCACGGGTTTTGTTGGCTTTATATTGCCTGATAGCGGTTGTGCAATTTATAAATGTCATTGATGAAAATAGGACGGCACTCAACACAGAGGCTCATAACGCGCTATTAGCCAGGCATATGCCCAGGAAACAAACCAATGTGATTGCACCCATCGAATTTTTCTTTGGCCAGATGGATAATTATAAAATTCTGGGCATGACTTATTTCCACTTGCTCGAACGTGAGAAGGGCCCTATACCGCTGAATACGTTTTTCAAGCAGGCTGAACAGGCTAATGTGTCGTATATTATCAGTGACCACCGGTTGAATGCGAGTTATGATATTCCTGTCAATGCACCGGCTCAGATAGGTGCTTATCGGCGTGTGTTCCAGGATAGCTGGAATACCATATATGCGCGTTAACGCCTGTAATTTCTCACAGTTGAGAAATGGCTTAGCGGGAGGTTAACCTTTTGGCTGGCGACTCGTCAGCTAGTGTGGATACTGACCTCCTCCAGGCTGAAACCCTGCCATGTTAACTCCTTGTTCAAATTAACTCACTCAATTGTTCCCGTTTCTTCCCACTTTTTCAGCCAGTCTTTTTTGATGCCATGCACCTGGGAGAAAAATTGGTAAAAAGGGAGCATATCCTGTTCGTAATTGCCAGTGACGTAGAGGGGTTCACTCAGGATGACGAGCTTGCGGGGCCAGTCGAAGCCAACCAGAATAAGAGGAACATTCGCATTGAGGGCAATGTAGTAGAAGCCCGTTTTTAATTTGGAAACATTGCTACGGGTGCCTTCGGGGGCAATGCAGATCTGAAGACGCTCGTTCTGGTTAAAAACGTCGGTCATTGCTTCAACCAGGTTGTGGGATTTGTCGCGGTAAACAGGAATACCACCGAAGGCTCGAAACAGCCATCCTGAATACCAGGAAAATAATGAGCTTTTAGCCAGGAATTGAATCCAGATATGAATGGTTGGACGGATGCCTAAACCAATTAAAAAATCCCAGTTCGTCGAATGCGGAGCAACCGTCCAGATCGCTTTTGGTACAGTAGGAACAGAACCCACAACCCGCCATCCCCAGACTTTAAATAACCAACGGGTAAGGGTACTCAGCATGAAATTAATGTGGTTTGTTGTTTACGGTTTACAGGTTGGCCTGGCAGTTCATTTCGATTACGTCAAAACTGTGAAGGATAAACCGTAAACCGTAAACTGTAAACCATCTTAATACTTCCGATCGTTGCGCTCTAACCAACGGCCAGTCATAAACGAAGCTATCAGGAGTACCGCGTAGAACAGAAGTGTCAAAGGTGTTGATAAATCCATATCGATTTTCAGTTGAATTCTGACGCAAAAATACGAGAGTGGTTGGATTTTAAACCTATAAGCTGACAAAGACCTTACAGGTTTTTTTGATTATAAAACGCCTTTTGTACTCGGCATGTTATCTAATTCATGGATATTCCGGCGAACGGCCATCTTAATCGCTTTCGCAAAAGCTTTAAAAATAGCTTCGATCTTATGATGCTCATTATCGCCTTCAACCTTGATATTCAGGTTGCAAAGGGCTGTGTCTGAGAAGGATTTGAAGAAATGGAAAAACATCTCGGTGGGCATATCGCCGATTTTTTCGCGTCTGAATTCAGCGTTCCAAACCAGCCAGGGGCGGCCCGAAAAATCAATACCTACT
>CAXTJJ010000673.1:0-2922 GCA_964244155.1 uncultured Spirosoma sp. | reverse complement strand
TGTTGACGCGAAGGATGTCCGTTACACTCACGAAATGCGGTTTATCGCCAATGATGACACAGGCATTCGGCGAAATCGACACTTCGCAGTCAGTAAAAGCATACAGGGCATCAATCGAAACATCGGGCGAGACCCCCGGCTGTAAATGCACGAGAATCTCGACATCCTTAGCCGTATTATCGACCACAGCCGCCGTTGTCCGGTTTGGGGCTTTAATCCGAATCTTGCCTACCTCAGCCGCCTTTACGATGGAGTCGATCAATTGCGGGGTTGTTACACCAAAGGGAACATCGCGGATGGCGAGGGTCTTTTTGTCAACCTCTTCAATTTTAGCCCGTACCCGTACTTTACCGCCCCGGTGACCATCATTGTAATTGCTAACGTCAATATGGCCACCCGTCTGAAAATCAGGAAAGAGCGACACTGGCTTATCCTTCAATATATTGATGGAAGCCTCGATGAGTTCATTGAAGTTGTGTGGTAGAATTTTGGTTGAAAGCCCAACGGCAATACCCTCTACTCCCTGCGCCAGCAGGAGTGGGAATTTAACCGGAAGGGTGATGGGTTCCCGTTTTCGTCCATCGTACGACAACTGCCACTCGGTGGTTTTGTCGTTGTAAATAGCGTCCTGCGCAAACCTGGAAAGCCGGACTTCAATGTAACGGGGAGCAGCGGCACCATCGCCCGTGCGGACATCGCCCCAGCTACCCTGTGTATCGAACAGAAGCTCTTTCTGACCAATGTTCACTAACGCTTCCCCAATGGACGCATCGCCATGCGGGTGAAACTGCATGGTTTGCCCGATTACGTTGGCCACTTTATTGAAGCGACCATCATCCATTTCTTTCAGCGCGTGTAAAATACGTCGCTGAACAGGTTTCAAGCCATCTTCCACAGCAGGCACTGCCCGTTCGAGAATTACGTAGGAAGCGTAATCGAGAAAGTAATTTTCATATAAGCCCGACACAACAGTCTGTTCATGCAGGACTTCTTTAATGATGTCGTTTGGTTGCTCGTCCGGTTCGAGAGCATTGGTCAGTTCAAACTCATCGGCAGGCATCGCTGCGTCTGGCTGTAGACTGTCGTCCTCTATCGGCTGTTCATTTTCTTCGTTTATCATTGACTTGTTTCAGGAACTATTCCAGTGGATAAGTACGCAGATTTGCTGAACCATTACTATCTGATTCGGCTCCTTAAATATACAAAGAAAAGTTAAAAAACGGGCATTTTGAACCCGAAAAGGCAATTCGCACAAGCAAATTAGGTAAAGAAGTTTAGTAACCCCGCTCCAGTTCGACCTTATTTTCCAAGGGTTGTCCCGCCCGGTAGCGTGACAGGTTTCGAAGAAACTGATCCACTTTGCCAGCGTCTTCATTTGGCTGCCCTCCGCCTGTATGTTGGGTCAACAACACGGTTGGAAGGGTCCAGAGCGGGCTGTCGGCGGGCAGGGGTTCTTTTGCCGTGACGTCGAGAACGGCACCGCCCAAATGACCCGATTGTAACGCACTAATCAATGCGGGTTCGTCGGTTGTGGTGCCTCGTCCAACGTTGGCATACAAGCTACCCGGTTTCATCACGGCAATCACTTCAGCCGAAACGAATCCGGTGGCCGTGCCGGGCAGGCAGTTGATCAGAATATCCGTTTGAGGCAAGATGGCTTTCAGTTCCTCCACAGAATGTAAATCGGCCTGTGGATCGGTGCGGGCCAGCATCCTGGTATCGCAGGCAAAGCCGGTCAGCATCTGCCGAACAGCCTGCCCGATGGTGCCCGTGCCCAGGATCACCACACGTTTCTGCCACAATGAGTTTGTCCGGTCACGAACGGGTGCCCCTACCCATTCCAACTGGCTTTGCAAACGTGTTAACTCGGGAATACAGCGATAAACAGCCAGAATGCCCGCCATCATCGTTTCGGCACAGGGGCGGGCAAAGTAGTCGCCCATGTTGGCAATCAACGCCTTCACCTGAATCTGTTTATAGCCATCGAACCCGGCCGAGTCCAGCTGCCAGAACTTGAGATTTTGCATAGATTCGGAGAACCAGGCCACAGGCGGGTTTCCCAATAAAAAATCGGCTGACCGAAAAGCATTTTGTTGATCGGATTCCGGTAAATCATGCCTGAAAATGGCGTTTATATCATTCGGAAGCTGCTTCTGAAGCTGAGCTTTAAGCGTATTATTAAGCGCGGGGTTGACGAAGAGTTGCATGTATTCGGAGTAATTTTAACCGCAAAGAACGCAAGGTTAACGCAAAGTGCGCTACAAAGTTATAACCTTGCGTTCAGTGCGTTACCCTTGCGGTCGTTGCGGTTAAAAAAATCACTTGTTTGTTCCTTTTAACTGCCCGAGTAGCCAATTGGTCATTTTTTCGGTTTGTTCGGGGTATGTCCAGTGGCCTGTATCAAGGTAAAGATCCAGCATTTTGGGGCCGGGAATGACATTGTAAGCGGCATACATCGACGTGGGTGGGCAGGTTTCATCATTGAATCCCCACGAGTAATAGCCCGGCACGTTGACCATTCGGGCGAAGTTGACAACATCATAATATCCTGTGGTTTTTATGCGATCGGGCTTGTTGTTGTAGGCCAGATTATCGCCCGCAAACAAATGTGGCCAACCGCCTGCCCGCCCGCTGAGGTAGCCGGTTACATCGGCCAGTGCCGGGTAGTACGCTCCAAGCCATTTGATGCGTGAATCCAGCCCTGCCGTAACAATGCTCAATGCGCCCCCCTGACTCCCACCCGTAACAGCCATATTTTGCCCGTCATATTGTGGCATACTCGCCAGGTAGTCCACCGCCCGAACGCAGCCTAAATAAACCCGTTTATAATAGTAGCGGTCCCGGTCGTCGAGATTGGCCGCCTGGTACCCGTTTAGTGCTCCCCGGCTCAGATTGTCGTACACAATGGGGTCCATCGTGACC
>CAXTJJ010000672.1:0-2927 GCA_964244155.1 uncultured Spirosoma sp. | reverse complement strand
TAAAGAAACGTTTAAACAGCTAAATCTATAAGTTTTCTAAAAACCTTAGGTTTGTTTCACCGTACCTTCGCGCTATGTTTCAGCGCACCCTCCAGCTCTATCAACGTGCTTACACCGGCCTGTCGCCTTCCGTTTGGCTATTGGCGGGCGTGATGCTCATCAACCGATGTGGCACGATGGTGTTGCCGTTCATGACGCTCTACCTGACGCAACACTTGCACTATTCGGTTCAGGACACGGGTATCGTAATGGCCATTTATGGCCTGGGTGCCTTTGTTGGTACGTTTCTGGGTGGCCGTCTCACCGACCGATTCGGCTTTTACTACGTTCAACTGTTCAGCCTGTTGTTTGGGGGCATGGCCTTGATAGGCTTGCAATTTGTCGTTCATTTTTATGCACTCTGCGGCAGTGTGTTCGTCTTTACCCTCTTCGGTGATGCGTTCCGCCCGGCAAATCAGGCCGCCATAGCCTATTACTCCGAAACCGAAACCCGAACCCGCGCTTTTTCGCTGAACCGATTAGCTATAAACCTCGGCTGGTCGGTAGGAGGTGGATTGGGGGGCTGGATTGCCGGTATGAGTTATAATCTTCTCTTCTGGACAGATGGGCTGACCTGTCTGGCAGCGGGTACTGTGTTGTGGCTGTTTTTGCCGGTTCCGGCCAGAACTTCAATCGCGGAAGTAGCTCAAACCGGTACGTTACCGACTCCACCATTCACCAAATCCCCATACCGCGATAAGTGGTTTGTTGCTTTCGTAATCTGTTCCTGTCTTTACCTGATGGCCTTCATGCAGTTGTTCTCCCTGGTACCCTTGTTTTTCAAAGAGGTCATGCAGATCAATGAAGGCACAATCGGGAGCCTGATGGCGCTGAATGGGCTGATAATCGTGTTTGTCGAGATGGCGTTGGTATACAGCCTGGAACAACAGCAACGATCCAAAATAAGCCTAATCGTACTGGGTGTTAGCCTGACAGTCGCTGCATATGTGACACTAGCCGTCACGAATTGGTTACCAGTATCCTATATGTCTATTGCGTTGGTATTTATCATTATGGGAACCTTCAGCGAGATGCTGGCGATTCCGTTTATTCAGTCATTTACGGTCGAGCGCTCCAGTCCTGCCACGCGTGGGCAGTATCTGGCCTTATCGTCTATGAGTGGTGCACTGGCGCAGACCCTGTCTCCGGCAGTTGGGTCACAGATCGTCGCTCATTTTGGCTTCACCACACACTGGCTGGTAATCGCCAGTATCAGCATGGTATCGGCAGGTGGGTTTTGGTGCCTGGGCAAAGCGGCCCATAGCACTCCGTCCTTAAGCGTAGATCCAGTTGTCTGAGCAATTGTCTCCCCAACTTTCTTTACGACCTTTGCAAAAAAAGCGAGAGCGTGAAATAATGAAAGAGTGAGAGAGCGAACGCGTGAAAGAGTGATTAAGCCAGTCCACTCTTTTATCCTTTCGTTCTCTCACGCTTTCATTCTTTCACGCTTTCATTAACTCATTGTCTTTTGAAACTCTGGCAAAAAGAAGGCGTCAGTACCGCCGAACAGATTGAACGCTTCACCGTCGGTCGCGACCGTGAAATGGACCTTTACCTCGCTCCTTTCGACGTGTTGGGTAACCTCGCCCACGCCCGCATGCTCGAAACCATTGGCCTGTTGAGCAATGACGAATTAAAAATGATGAATGATGAATTGAAAATCATCTATCAGACAATTCAGGCCGGCGAGTTTGCCATTGAGGAGGGCGTTGAAGATGTCCACTCGCAGGTGGAACTGATGCTGACACGGGTATTGGGCGATGTTGGAAAGAAAATTCACTCGGGCAGGTCGCGCAACGATCAGGTGCTGGTCGATTTAAAACTCTTCACCCGCGACCGGCTCTGGCGCGTGGCTGAAGCCGTTCGGACGGTGTTCGACAGGCTGGTGAGCCGCTCGGAGCAACATAAAAATGACCTTCTGCCGGGCTATACACACTTACAAATCGCAATGCCTTCGTCGTTTGGGTTGTGGTTCGGTGCCTATGCCGAAGCACTCGCCGACGATATGCTAACGCTGCAAACCGCTTACCGACTCGCCAACCGAAACCCCCTCGGTTCGGGCGCGGGCTATGGCTCGTCGTTTCCACTCAACCGCACGCTTACAACCGAGTTACTCGGTTTTGAGGGCATGCACGTTAATGTGGTCTACGCCCAGATGAGCCGGGGAAAAACGGAACAGACGGCCCTTACGGCACTGGCTGCCGTAGCCGCCACGATCTCGCGTATGGCCATGGACATTTGCCTGTACAACAGCCAGAACTTTAGCTTTCTGGTGCTCCCCGATGCGCTCACAACGGGCAGCAGCATCATGCCGCATAAGAAAAATCCGGATGTAGCTGAATTGTTGCGGGCCAAGACCAACAGAATGAAAGCGCTACCCATGGAGGTAACGCTTGTTATGGGCAACCTGCCTTCCGGCTATCACCGTGATATGCAGTTATTAAAAGAAATCCTGATGCCCGCCTTCGACGAAATCCTGGATTGCCTGGAAATCGCCGATTTCATGCTGGAGCACCTTCAGGTAAAGACCAACTTGCTCGACGATCCCAAATACGACTTACTTTTCAGCGTTGAGCGCGTCAATGAGTTAGTGTTACAAGGCGTTCCCTTCCGCGAAGCCTACCGAACCGTCGGGAAAGAGATTGCCGAACACACCTATAGCCCACCGCGCGAGCTGCATCATACCCACGAAGGTAGCCTTGGTAATTTGGGCAACAATTTAATTGAGCAGGCCATGAATGAGGCCATGAAAGGCTTTGGTGCTGAGAAGACACAAACGGCAATTCGGCAATTACTGAACCAATAAACGCCTGACTACTAGTATTTTAACGTAAATAACGGCTAATTCAAAGAGTAGCCTAGGCTGAATTTTTGTCATCCCGACGAAG
>CAXTJJ010000671.1:0-2935 GCA_964244155.1 uncultured Spirosoma sp. | reverse complement strand
CATAAGTTTTAAAGACAAAGCCGCGGCGGCTAAACTTGGAGACCGTTCCGGCACGTTCGCCATCGCTGTAACTCCAGCCGGTAAGGGCGTACAACAGACCGAAAACAACTAACAGGAATAACAGGAAATATAAAAGCCCTCGCATAGGTATGGTTGGTTTAGTGGCAACTGATGAGCACACAAATAGACAACATTTTCTGATAACTTCTGTTTCAGGACACTATAGACAATGAATTATTCATTAAGTCACGCACCAATCCCATTCCTTTTCTTAAGTTTTGCCCTGTATTTCGTTACTTTGCGGCTGGTAAACTAGCCAGTCTAACAACTTGGTAGTCAAACCTGACAAACCGGCACGCCGGCACGATAAAATATTTCGTTGTTAACCCTTCTTATTTTTTTGCAATGAGTACTATTCAAAGCATTCATGCCCGGCAGATTCTGGATTCACGTGGCAATCCAACTGTTGAAGTGGACGTCCGCACCGAAAACGGCTATCTGGGCCGTGCCGCTGTGCCATCAGGCGCATCGACGGGAACCCACGAAGCTGTCGAACTTCGCGATGATGATCCTAAGGTTTATGTTGGTAAAGGCGTTCTGAAAGCCGTTTCGAACGTAAACGAGTTGATCTTCCCGGAACTGGTTGGCATTTCGGTCTTTGAGCAGAGCATAATTGATAAAATTATGCTTGAACTGGACGGTACGCCAAACAAGGGCCGTTTGGGGGCCAATGCTATTTTGGGTGTTTCACTGGCAGCCTCCAAAGCAGCCGCACAGGAAGCTGGTTTGCCACTTTATCGGTACATCGGTGGGGTGAATGCCAACACATTACCCGTTCCTATGATGAACATCCTGAACGGTGGTTCGCATGCCGATAATTCCATTGATTTCCAGGAGTTCATGGTTATGCCTGCCAATGCGTCGAGTTTCTCGGAAGCGTTGCGGATGGGAACCGAGATTTTTCATACACTTAAAGGTGTACTGAAAAAGATGGGTCTTGCCACCAACGTGGGTGACGAAGGTGGGTTCGCACCAAACATCAAATCGAACGAAGAAGCGATTCAAACGATCATACAGGCTATCGAGAAAGCAGGTTACCGCCCAGGTGAAGATGTCTGGATTGCCATGGATGCAGCTACCTCAGAGTTCTACGATGCTGAAACAGGGGTTTATCACTTTAAAAAATCGACCGGCGATAAGCTGACGTCATCAGAAATGGCTGGCTTCTGGAAAGATTGGGCGACTAAATACCCAATCCTGTCGATCGAAGACGGTATGGCCGAAGACGATTGGTCGGGCTGGAAAGCGCACACCGACGCGCTGAAAGATACGAAGGTTCAACTGGTGGGCGACGATCTGTTTGTAACGAACGTAACACGCCTTCAGGAAGGTATTGACAAAGGCATTGCCAACGCTATTCTGGTGAAGGTAAACCAGATAGGTTCGCTGACCGAAACGATTGACACGGTTAATCTGGCTAAGCGGAATTCGTATAAAAATATCATGTCGCACCGTTCGGGCGAAACCGAAGATGCAACCATCGCTGATTTGGCGGTAGCACTTAATACGGGTCAGATCAAAACTGGCTCGGCTTCGCGTTCAGACCGGATGGCAAAATATAACCAACTGCTTCGCATCGAAGAGGAATTGGGCGAAACCGCGTATTTCCCAGGACTGAAGTTTTAATAGGCTATGGTATATGGTTTACGGTTGGCTAAGGCAAGTATTCTTTGCGTCAGCCAACCGTAAACCATATACCGTAAACCTCTTTTTCACATGCTAAACCGTCTTCTCCGTTACTGCCGCAACTTCTACGTCGCCACCGGCTTAGTGCTGTTGGGATGGATGACGTTTTTTGACGCCAATGATTTGCCAACCCAGATCCGCAACTGGTGGAAACTGCGCGAACTGGATGGAGAGGCTAAATACTACCAGGCCAAAATCAGAGATGTTCAGACCGAGCGTCGCGAAGTGCTTGGTAATGACCGGCTTCGGGAGAAATTTGCCCGCGAGAAATACCTGATGAAAAAGCCCGGTGAAGATGTGTTTGTTATTGTCGATGAGCAGAATGAACCACTGGAAAAATAGTGAAGAATGAATAATGTAGAATAGAAAAACAGCTTTCAGAAGTCTATTCTACATTATTCATCTTTCACTTTAGATCTATGATAAACGTTCTCTTCGTTTGTTACGGTAATATATGCCGGTCACCAGTGGCGGAGGGGGTTTTCCGAATGCTGGTGGCTGAAGCCGGTCTGGATAAGCAGATTCAGGTCGACTCGGCAGGAACAGCCTCTTTTCACATCGGCCAATTGGCTGACCGCCGTACTCGCGAAAATGCACTTGAACATGGGCTGGCACTTACGCACCGCGCCCGGCGTTTAATTGGTGAAGACCTGGCTCAATTTGATTACTTCGTGGCCATGGATGAAACCAATCTGGAGGCCATTGAAAAATTAAATTACAGAAGCACAGGTCTTTATACGAACGATACTATCTTTTTACTTCGTGAATTTGACCCGGATGTAAGCGATCAGCCCAACGTGCCGGACCCCTACTACGAAGGCCCCGAAGTTTTTGAAGAAGTTTACCAGATCACCCTGCGCTGCTGCCGTCAGCTACTTACCTATTTGGTTCAGCAGCATAATTTTAATGAGCGAAAGAGCGAAAGAGTGAAGGAGTGAGCCAGATGGTTTTACTTTTTCACTCTTTTACTCTTTCGCTCGTTCACTCATTGAACTTATGGACAAAAAAGTCATTCTCATTATTCTCGACGGCTGGGGCATTCCGCTTAAGCCTGACGTGTCGGCTATTGAAGCGGCTCATACGCCGTTTATGAACTATCTATATTCCAAGTACCCGAATAGCAAGCTGGAAGCGTCTGGATTAGCTGTTGGGCTTCCGGCGGGCCAAATGGGGAACTCCGAAGTAGGTC
>CAXTJJ010000670.1:0-2946 GCA_964244155.1 uncultured Spirosoma sp. | reverse complement strand
CCTCAATCAGGTGCCCTCACCGCTTGTGCGGAGCAATCAGCCACCGGTTGACTCGACGAAAGCCGATTTAAGTCTGAGCCTGAGTACCGGTAAACTAGTAGTGAGTCCTAACGAAGTGGTCAGCGTGACGCTGGTGTGCAGCAATCGGGGGGGCGCTGCGGCCAGCAATGTGAGTTTGCAAACGCTGCTGCCTACGGGCTGGCAGTTGACATCGACCACCGGTTTGACCGTTAATGGTCAAACTGTCACCGCCCCCATCGCGTCAATTCCGGCTGGTAGCTCAAAGGCTACAGTTTTACAAGTGCGCATATCGAGTTTAGGAACGGTACGCTCTCAGGTGTTGAGTGTGACTCCCACAGACTCCGACTCAATAGCGGGGAACGGCTTTAATAAAGGGGAAGATGATGAAGCAACGTTGAGCATACGGGTTCGATAATTCATTACTGGCTGCCACACAAAGAACAACCGAAGAGCAAGTCCACCTTTATTATTTTCAATAACTTTCATTTTAACAGGCTGTTCTAAGCAGCCTGTTTTTTTTGCGCTTATCTACGGATAAACTATGAACGGTAAGTAGGCTAGCCAGTAAGAAAGTTAAAACAGCACGATTTTTGCAAGTAACCTTATAATAAATTTATGGTTCGTTGACACTATATGCATTTAACGGATTATATATTTATCGGGAAAACTATCTGCACTAAACGTATAGCATGAAAACCTATCCATTGACACAACGGAGACATCTTCTGTTGTTTGTTCTGTTTGTTCTGTTCCTTACCAACACCTACGCACAAACCTTAACAACATCTAATCTACCCATTGTTCTTATTAACACTGAAGGACAGACCATTAACGACGAACCGGGTATTCTCTGCAGCCTTTCTATCATTAATAATGCCAGCGGCCTGAACAATGTGGCCGATCCCGCTACTGAATACAATGGGAAAATGAAGATTGAGTTTCGTGGATGCAGCAGCCAGAACTACCCAAAAAAACCATACGGTATTGAGTTGCGGTCAACAACAGCGGTCACAACATCCATCAATGCCCCCTTATTTGGTTTCCCCGAAGAGAGCGATTGGGTATTAAATCCGTCGTATGTTGACAAATCTTTCGTGCGCGATGTGCTGGCTTATTACATGGCCAATGCATCCGGCCGATATGCCTCCCGAACCCGATATGTTGAAGTCGTTATCAATGGTCAATATCAGGGTATCTACATTGTCGAGGAAAAAATCAAGCGCGACGCAGGGCGGGTAAATATAAATAAGCTTGACCCGACGGATCTGGGCAGCAACTCGATAACGGGTGGCTACATCGTTAAAATCGATAAAACCTGCGGCAATTTCGACCCGGTCCACCAGTGGGTATCGGCTTATTCCAGCCCCGGGGGAACACGGCCGCATTACTGGCAAACGGACTATCCCAATGATGCTTCTATTGTGCCTGCTCAATTTACATACATCAAAAACTACGTTAATGCCTTCGAAACCACGATGGCCAGTAGTACCTATTGCAGCGGCTATGCCAACTACATCGTTGATGATACATTTGTTGATTATTTTCTGATGCAGGAGTTAGCGAGTAATGCTGATGCGTACCGATTCATTACTTATTTTTCGAAAGAGCGCAACAGCAAAGGCGGCAGGCTGTCGGCGGGGCCGGTCTGGGATTTCAATCTGGGCTTTGGTTTCCTGACAGACCCCTTCACTGGCAACGCCAACAGTTATGAAGGCTGGCGCTATACGGCTCCCGGTGACCCCGCCTTCCCGGTGCCCTTCTGGTGGGCTAAGTTACTGGCCTGTTGCCAGTTTAATACGAAACTGGCGGCCCGCTACCATCAGCTACGCCAAACCGTCTGGAGTACCCCTTCTCTCACAGCATTTATTGATAACCAGTACACGCTGCTTAATCAGGGTGCCTTTGCCCGAAATTTCCAGAAATGGCCTATCATTGGTGTGCCAACCTGGACAGACCAAACCTCCTACAATGGCGCAACACTCACCGATGAATTCACCTACCTGAAAAGCTGGCTTACCAATCGGCTGGCCTGGATGGACAGTCATATCGACGCCTTTGTTCAGGAACCCATTGCTACGCTAAGTGGCACGAACCCGCCCAAAAAAATTGGCGAACCAGCTTCATTAACCCTAGCCTTTACAGGCACGGCTCCCTGGACTTACTCGCTCTCATCAGGACAGAGCGGAACTGCATCCAGCAGCCCTATATCCGTATCTGTACAACCAAATACGACAACAACCTACTCCCTCCTGTCGGTTACCAACACCTGCGGAACCGGCCTTGTATCAGGTACAGTAGTCGTAACCGTACTTCCACCATCGGCAGATTTGTCGGCCTCGCTGGTCAGCAACCGCCGGATAGCCGCGCCCGGCGATACGGTAACGATGAGCCTGTTTCTAACCAATTCAGGACCACAGACAGCGCATTCCATTCAGTTACAGAACCGATTGCCAAACGGCATGACGTTTGCAGGAAGTTCATTATCATCCGTTAGCAACCAAAGCGATATCGTCACAATCAGCGTCGATAGTTTGAGGGCCGGTCAAACAGCTATTTTTCCGTATCAGGTAAAGGCAACTGCCGACGGTTTGTTCTGGAATGCGGCCCAGGTAGCGGCCACGTCGACGTCAGATCCCGACAGCCAGCCAGGCAGCGGTACAGGTGATGGACAAGATGATATGGCTCTGGTAGATGTCCGAATTGGCAATAGTGGTATCAATACAGCGGTATCGCCTAACCCGAATCAGGTTCCATTGCCATCTGTTCAATCAAGCCAGCCCCCTACCGTCCCTGGCAAAGCCGATGTAAGTCTCTCACTTGTAGGCAGTTCAATGACTATTACACCCAACGAGGTTATTAGCTTAACCCTTGCGGCCAGCAACAGGGGAGGTGCTACAGCAACAAATGTCAAGTTGCAATGTCTAC
>CAXTJJ010000669.1:0-2947 GCA_964244155.1 uncultured Spirosoma sp. | reverse complement strand
GGGCGCCGGCATCGAATACGCCTACTGCGATCAAGGCCTGTTTATCCCGCACTTCGATAGCATAAGTGTCGAACATAGTAAAAAGGGCTCCATCCAGTAAGCAGGATTCGACAGATGCTGGCGCGTCAAAATTTATACCGCTCTTGTAGGTGGCATAGAGAGCCTCTATCTCCTGCGTAATCACCAATGGCTTGACCGTTACAGAGAATTTCTCATTGATGCGAAACAACCGGAGTTGCTCTTTGCCGTAAGTAACATTTGCTAGGTCAATACGTAACCAGTGAACCGGGCAAACCGTATTGTCAAACAGCACGGCAAAACAGGTAAAAACCTCCTGCTGCATCCGAAAATAGCCCTTGCTCAGGTATAAATCCAACTTACTTCCTCTCATTTTGGAACGCTTCTTTTTTACGGCCGAAGTCAATATAAAAAACCATTTCACGCTAATCAATTTTTTCAACAAACTCATTCTCCCCAATCGGGTGGATATTCATTCCACTGTTCGAGCAAAAAATCAGCCATATCCAGGCCCGCTGCTTTTTCAGTTTCGGTCGCATTGTCCTCCAGATAAGTCGACACAGTAATGTTGAATCCCTGCGCGAGCAGTTCACCTGCTACCCGATTCCAGCGATCAAAGGCGCTTCCATCTTTCGATAGATCAGGGTATAGCTCTATCTTTCGGCCCCGCACCGGAGCCAGCCGTTCGGCGTTCAGGTACGACAAGGCACCTACCGCCAGCCAGATAAAACCAGGAAAATAGAGTGTGCCGATAACAGCCGTTTTAGGAGCTTCTACAATCGCTACCGGCTGGTCGCTCGGAGCGGTAAGCAATTGAGGTAACCCAAACAAACAGGGTGACTTCTGAACGTCGTTTCGTTCATCCATATAGTCTGTCAGCCAGTCTGGATAGGGCTGGTTTTGCTGATCGCACCGTCGGGCATAGGCAGAATGTACCCAAGTGGTCCGGGTTCGTTTTTCGCCCTCTTTCACCACGTATTTTACGGTATGGAAGGTATCATCAAACAATTTAATTTGCCCTCCGCGAATGCGCTGTTGTTCGTCGATATACCAGAATACGCAGGCTCCCGGCCAGCGTCCCGAAGTCCCAATGTTGAACCGTTTCAACAGATCTTCGGCTACACCCGCGCCAAAATGACGACGCAGCAACCAGGCAAACTGGTTGCGTTCGTAGTGCCCAAGTGACTGTTGAAGTACTGTATCGGGAATAGTAAAAACCTGAGTTGGCGGAGTTGGCTCAGCCAGTGAAGGACCGGCGTCTGGTTTGTCGAACAGATACGTGACCACCCGTTCTGCCTGTTCTGGTGTGGCATTTTCCTGATGTATCAGGCGGGTAATTATGGTTTGCTTCGAGTCGCCCTGGTGCTTCTGCCGGGCGGCTATGGAGAACCAGCTTTTAGGGATTGGCCCCAGGCTGGAACGTGCCTTTACCTCGTCGTGATAAGATAATCCCGACGGTCCTTTTTGATAGGGGTTCAGGTGATACCCACAATTGCTTTCCCGGTCGCAACGTCCGTACCTTTCGGGTAGTGGTTCGCCTGTTTGCGTGTCCACGTAGCGACTCAGCGTTTTGCGGTGTTTGGGCCCGCAGTTCGGGCAATCAGTTTTAATTGCCTTTTTAGGTAGCTGATAACGAAAGGAAGAAGCGGCCATTCATCAAAAGTATGCGTTTTGTGCATTACTATCGTGGTTCACACAGTAGTAAAACCGATTCAAAGATTCGCTTATCGTCCAGGATGTAAGCCAGATGCACTTATGGGTAAGAAATCGGCTTCACCAACTTTAACGGATTGTGCAATGAATCCACTTCCGGCCAATATAAACTTGCTAGTCAACATCGCCAACGAAACGGGCCACACTTATGCTGACGCTTTCGCCGTATGGCAGCTATGCCAACACGAAAAGGAAGTCTATCTTATAGTGGATACTGTTCTCTGGATCGCTAAACGCCACGACATTTCTGTCATGGCGGCCTATGACCTGTATAAAGGCGTCGAAGATCAATTTGGTCAGCTTTAATTCATGCCGGAAGTAATGAAAAAAAACCCTTGATTACCGCAGGCCGGACCTGTACCCTGCATGGGTTGATTAGCCGATGAAAGCCTGCCCAATTGATAAAAAGGGCACTCCATAGGTAACATGATGGGTTATGGCAATCCGAATCACTCTACTAATCGTATATACTTGTTTCCGCTCTCCACACAACAGGTCGCTTTACCCCTATGGTAGCGACCTGTTTTTTTGTTGTTGTCAGGCAGTTTTTTTCAATTGGGAGTCGATCTGAGCGAGTACATCGGCAAAATCAGCAGGATTCTGAGCAAAGTCGATTTCGTCTACCTCTAAAATGAGCAGGGGCCCCAGTTGATAAGAGTCAGCAAATTCCTCATATAATCGATTCAGGTTGCTGAGGTACTCTTCACTTATCGACTGTTCAAACAGCCGACCCCGTTTCTGAATCTGCTGGCGGAGCTTTGGTAACCCGGCACGCAGATAGATCATCAGATCGGGTGGCCGAACAAGGCTTGTCATGTTCGTAAATAACTCCCGGTAGGTCTCGAAATCGCGCTTAACCATGTCGCCACTCTCATATAGGTTACGGGCGAAAATGGCGGCATCTTCATAGATGGTTCGATCCTGCACCACGGTATGCTCGTGACCACGGTTTGTCTGATTTTCGTGCTGGATATCGATAATACGTTTAACCTGTGCAAATCGACTGTTCAGAAAATAAACCTGTAGATTAAATGCCCAGCGGGGCATATCGCCATAGAAATCAGCCAGATAGGGATTACCATCGACTGCTTCGTATAAAATTTCCCAGCCATAATGACTGGCTAATTTTTCGGCCAGCGTTGTTTTGCCAGCCCCAATGTTTCCTGTAATCGCAATGTGCATAGAAAGAGAGAAAGGGGAAGAAAGGGGGCCGGGA
>CAXTJJ010000668.1:0-2956 GCA_964244155.1 uncultured Spirosoma sp. | reverse complement strand
CAAGTAATAATTTTGTCAACTTTGACTTATGTTCAGTTCATTTGATGGCATCCGAATTTATCTTTATCCACGTGACCACAATCCACCACACTTTCATGTCTATTATGCTGAATACGAAGCATTAATCAATATTCGTACCTTAGAAATCATGGTAGGAGATTTGCCAAATAAACAATTAAAACGTGTTGTTAAATGGGCTACATTAGTCCAGAATGAACTGTTGAATGAGTTTATAAGATTACAACAACTATGAGCCAGTTACCACGTATTACCGAGATTATTAAAGTCGAACCATTTAAGATAACATGCCGCTGGTCGACCGGTGAAGTGCGAGTCATTGATTTTGAGTTCCTTTTTCAGGAATGGAAGCTAGCTGATAGTGTATTGGAGCGGAAATTATTGGATTATGATACGTTCAAGTACGTTTCGGTAAGCGAGCAAAAGACACTACAATGGGTTAATATCCTTGTTACCCATACCTATTGGGATGAGTCTGGTATGCGCAGCGAACAGGCAAGTCCATTAACGTACGATGCCGACGGTTTATACAAACAAAGTCAACCTTTAGAACTCTACCGGTTAGTGCCTATTATACCTAATAAACAAGCGGCCTAACTATAGTTCCTGCGCCAGATTGAAGAAAAAACCAACGTTTCCCTGGGCGTTGACCGTCCCGCTGAAGCGCATAACCAGGTTATAGAAACTTACCACATCTAGACTCATGCCCGTTCCGGCGAGCAGCCGATTCGCCAGTCGGCTCTGGTATTGTTCGGCAACCGAGCTGCTCACATATCCTGTATCGCCAAAGACGGTTAGATAAGCCGCAACAGGAACTGTGTTGAACTGCCGTACATGGAGCCAGTTGAGTTGTTTTCGCACATTGAAGAGTTGATAGCGAAGGCTGTTTCGCCAGATAGCCGTTCGCTGCCCGTCTATAACGTAAAGTTCATAACCCCGCACCATATCAACAGCGTTACCTAATCCACGCAGGTTATAATAGGGCTGCCGAGTGGGCCAGGTGGCACGAGCGCGCAGATTTCCGGCAAAATAGAATCGCCCACCCAGGGCCCAATAGCGGGTTGCCGACGCCGACAGATCCAGAAAACGAAAGTCATCCTTTGGCAACAGACCCGACACACCCACCGCTCCCGCAAGCAACGTGCCCTGAAGTGGATACACAACATTATCGCGTCGGTCGTAGCGATACGCATAGCTCATCGACAAGTATTGCTGGCTCGTGCGGCCATCTAAAAAGTAATCGGGATTCAGTTTGGCAATCGTGTCGGCAATGGTGTTGCGGGTATAACGCGTATCGAGTGTATGGTAGTGATAGAGTCCGCGCCGGTGCGTCAATATCACGGCAGCATACGCCCGTTCGCGAAGCACTTCATCTGATTTCACGTACACCCATTTGTCAAACTGCGTCCGGTAAGGTATTTCCTTGTTTGTTATATAGGCCAAATCGACCCGCAAGCCGATTTTCTGGACCAGATCAATGTAAGGTTTGGAATAGGACAGTACTGTTCGCTGCTGAAACCCGCGTTCAATGATTACCTGAATTCGGTCGTTATTGCCGGTTACGTTCCGGTAGCTCAGGCGACCGCCGTAAATAACCCGGCGAAAATCGTGGCCCCGGTCGTACCACCATTCATTAAAATTTCTGTCGGCCAGATCAAAAACAGGGTAAGCGATGAAATACCACCGTTCCTTCATGGTAATAGTCAGATCGAGCTGGGCAAGCTCTGTAGACGTAGCGGCCGGTGTAATATGGGTAGACACATCCACCGTGATGAACAAGGTCGTATTGTTTATATTGCGCTGATCCCAGGCGATTCGACCCGGCAAATCGCTCAACCGGACAGAGTCGCCCATGTGCAACGTCATTTCCCGAAGGATGATTCGGTCGCGGGTACGGTAGTTTCCTTTGAGGATAATAGACCGGACAATAACTTTCTGAGCCGAGTCGGCTGGGGCAGACGCAAGAACGGAAAAAGGCGATAAAAGGCTAACCGTTAGTACTGAAATCAAGAGCGTCCACCATTTCGGAATCATTCTCAAAAGTACGTCTTTTCAAAAAAATAAGACAAGTATATCTCCGTATCCTGCAAATCAGTACGTATTATTGTTGGCTAGTAAGCAGCACCTATGATAACTATTTAAATATACGGTAATCCATGCAAACGGGAAACATTCAGAAGCCCACTACGTCCGTTAAGCCTAGTTTGAGCTTCTGGCAAATCTGGAATATGAGTTTCGGATTTCTGGGGATTCAATACGGTTTTGGGCTACAACAAGCCAACATGAGTCCCATTTATCGCTATCTGGGTGCCGATGAAGCCTCTATTCCGGGTCTTTGGCTCGCTGGCCCATTAACGGGGCTATTACTCCAGCCAATTATTGGGGCTGTTTCCGACCGGAGCTGGTCGCCACGCTGGGGCCGACGTAAGCCATTTATCCTGATTGGGGCTTTGGGGGGCAGTATTGCCATGGTGTTTATGCCCAATTCATCCTTTGTCTGGATGGCCGCCGGGCTGATGTGGATGCTTGATGCTGGTTTAAACTCAGCAATGGAACCTTTCCGGGCATTTGTGGGCGATATGCTCAATGACAAACAACGGCCTACCGGTTTCGCTATCCAATCGTTTATGGTTGGCTTTGGCCAAACCCTGGCCAATCTGATGCCGTATATATTGCCACTCCTTGGTATATCGATGGTCTTGTCGGAAGATCAGCTGGCGAATGGCATTCCGAACTCGGTGCGTTATCCATTTTACATTGGGGCTGCCGCTGTTGTGATCTCTGTGCTTTGGACAATACGCACGACGAAAGAATATCCGCCCGTCAACGAAAGGTACAAAGAGCCACACGTGTTTACGGATGAGGAAAAAAAGTCAATTTCGTTCTGGCACCTGGCATTAGCGCTGGGCGGGGCAATCTTGGCTTTCTTTTTTGCTGC
>CAXTJJ010000667.1:0-2958 GCA_964244155.1 uncultured Spirosoma sp. | reverse complement strand
GTTTTCCGGTGTTTTCCTTTTGGGAACTACCCAGCAAACGCTCTACCAAATCAGGACGCTTAAGTTGATTCAGGCGGTTGCGAATCCAGTTTTTATATTCGGGCTTGTACCAGAAAAAGTAGTTATTCTGGGCCTGTTTCTCTTCCCGCGTTTTTGCCGTTTTAACGGGTTTCAATGTGTACGGGTGAACGCCGGAATAATAGATTACTTCGGCCACCGTCATCGGTGTGGGTGTAAAATCCTGCACCTGTTCGAGTTGGAAGCCCAGGTCTTTGGTTTCGGCAGCCAGATTAGCCATATCCTGCTCCTCGCAACCGGGGTGCGACGAAATGAAATACGGAATCAACGGCTGCTTGAGGTTATACTTCTCCTGAATCTTGTCGTATTTCTGTTTGAACAACTTAAAATACTTGAACGACGGCTTCCGCATAACCCGCAGCGTATCGTCAGACGTATGCTCGGGCGCGACCTTCAACCGACCCGATACATGGCGCGTAACTAATTGCTCCATGTATTCGTCGTGGTTGCCGTCGGCGTTATTTTTGTTGAAATCGTCGACCAGCAAATCGTACCGTACACCCGAACCCACAAACGCCTTTTTGATTTTCGGGTTCGCGTCGACCTTGCGATAAAGCTCCGTCATGGGCTTGTGCGACGTATCGAGGTTCGAGCAAATAACGGGGTGAATACAGCTTGGGCTTTGGCAGCGGGCACAGATCGACTCGTCTTTGCCCTTCATCTTATACATGTTGGCCGACGGCCCGCCCAAGTCCGAAATATACCCTTTGAACTCGGGGTGTTTGGTGATTTCATCTACTTCTTTCAGAACTGACGCTTCACTCCGTGAGGCAACGAACTTGCCCTGGTGCGCCGAAATGGTGCAGAAGCTACACCCGCCAAAACAGCCCCGGTGCATATTGACCGAGAATTTGATCATGTCGTAGGCCGGAATCGGACCCCGCTTTTTGTATTTGGGATGAGGCAGACGCGTATAAGGCAAATCGAACGACTTGTCGATTTCAACCTCTTCCATCGTCTTAAACGGCGGGTTGATGACTAAAATCTGATCGCCTACTTGTTGAAGAATCCGGTTAGCCTGCCACTTATTCGACTCGACTTCAACGATTTTGAAGTTAGCCGCATATTTTATTTTGTCTTTCAGACATACCTCATGGCTCGCCAATTCGACCGAACTCCAGTCATTATACTCGCGCAGTGGTGTGCTGGCATCGTGCATGAAAGCTATCTGATTCACATTCCGCATCGACGAAAACGGTACGCCTTGCCGAGACAGTTTCAGAATTTCGCGGAGGGGTTGCTCACCCATGCCATACACCAGCATATCGGCTCCGGCATCGACCAGAATGGACGGCATCAACCGATCCTGCCAATAGTCGTAATGGGTAACCCGGCGCAGCGAAGCCTCAATGCCACCCAGTAATACCGGCACATCGGGGTACAGTTCTTTCAGAATCTTGGTGTATACGATGGTGGCATAGTCTGGGCGGAAACCCGCTTCACCACCAGGAGTATAGGAATCATTGGAGCGCAGGCGTTTGTTGGCCGTATAGTGGTTTACCATCGAGTCCATGCAACCAGCCGTAACGCCAAAGAAGTATTTTGGTTTGCCAAATTTCTTAAAATCCCGCAGGTCATCTTTCCAGTTGGGCTGGGCAATAATGGCCACGCGAAAGCCTTCGCTCTCCATGATGCGGCCAATTACAGCGGTACCAAAAGCCGGGTGATCGACATAGGCATCCCCTGATACGAGGATGATATCAATTTCATCCCAGCCTCTTTTCTCGACTTCTTTCATCGTCAGAGGCAACCAGTCTGTAAGGGGTCTTTCAATCATGAGTACACAAAGTAATGTACCTAAAAACCAACGATTTTTCAGAATGATTCAATCTGAGCGATTTTGAATCCTATGTTTTAAACGTGTCGACAAAAGACATCTTTTCGCCTTTCGACAACATCAGCGTAGCTTAGTCGTTCACCCGTTTATATTTCTCGATAATGATATGGTCAATGCCCAATTTTTCTACTTTTTCAACACCCTTCTGAATCAGCGTATCGCCGGAAATTTTCACAACGAACGAAAATTTGTTGTTCTCCCATGCCTTATCCGTGAAGTAATCCAGACTCTCGGTGTACACACTATCCGCTAACGTATATTTGCCTCCGCCCGCACTAAACCGGGCCGCCGACGAATCGTTTTTCGATACGGAGTGGTTCAGGAAAGCGAAGTGAGTTTCATTGATAATCTTAATCATCTTATGCGTTGAGTCGAAGGTCGAGAACGTCGAATCTTTCTCTGTTGCCGTTGCCGACACCAATTCCCAGGTGCCCACAAGCGGGCTTGTCGTTGGTGTTTTGTTGCAGCTAAAGAAAGCAGGAATGAATGAAAGGAGAAGGAGGATTTTGGCTTTCATGTAGTTTGGTGAACTGATTAAGGGTTGTTTTCTATAATGAGGACGATTTATACCGTCCAAAGTATTTCTAATTAAGTGTAAACATGGATATACAGAAAATAGCCTTACTCCGCTTGGCTACCTCTTACAAAAGATTTATTCGTTGATAGCGTATATGTAGCCCACGCCAATTTCTCCACTATCTAATTTGTATTGGACTGCGGTGCGCTTGTAGCCATCTCCCTCGAAGTCGTCGAGTCGTTGCCAATGGTCAGCTAATTCGTCAGAAAAAAGCACAAATACCTCAATTTCTTCTTGTTCACTGACATTAACAGGTTTAAACCCATAATAACCCAGTTCAGCCCCCATCCCTTGTTTTCTAACTTACCTCTGACTACGCCTTTTTGCCATGTCCCTTTAATATGTTCAACTAAAGAGTGATTTGGTCTGCCAGGAGCCAGCGTGCCATAAACAATTAATGACTGCTCAGGATTATATAAGCCGATAAGCTTGATGTCTTCCATTGACACATTAGACTGGCTATAAG
>CAXTJJ010000666.1:0-2959 GCA_964244155.1 uncultured Spirosoma sp. | reverse complement strand
TTGGTGCCGGGCCTTTTTATTGGTCAACATGCCGGGGGTGGTAAAGCCGAACAGATTTTCCTGCGCGGTTTCGACCTCGATCATGGGACCGATATTCGCCTGACGGTAGATGGGATGCCCGTCAATATGGTATCGCACGCCCACGGGCAGGGCTATGCCGATCTGCATTTTGTGATTCCTGAATTAGTTGAAGGAGCTGATTTCAAGAAAGGCCCATACCAAACCGATAAGGGCAATTTCACAACTGCAGGATGGGTAGATTTTCGCACCCGAAATACCCTCGACCACTCATTCGTTAAACTTGAAACAGGGCAATATGATACGTACCGGGCCGTAGCTGGTCTGGATTTACTGGGCCAGAAAGGCCGGGCAAAAAATCAATCGGCTTATCTGGCGTCAGAGTATTCCTACACGAACTCCTACTTCGAGAACCCGCAAAACTTCAAGCGATTCAACGTAATGGGCAAGTATCATGGTCACCTGTCGGCCAATACGCACTTGACCCTTACGGCATCGACTTTCTGGAGTAAATGGAATCACTCCGGCCAGATACCGGACAGGGCGGTTGCTTCAGGACTAATAGGCTTTTTCGGTTCTATTGACCCATCAGAAGGGGGCGAAACCAGTCGGACCAATGTAAATGCACAACTCGTTACGGTAACGCCCCGCAATCACATCATCAAAAACCAGTTTTTCTACAGTAACTACAACTTTGAACTGTATTCCAACTTCACCTTTTTCAAGGTAGACAGTATCAACGGCGACCAGATTCGCCAGAAAGAGCATCGTAATCTGTTCGGTTATAACGGTAGTTTCTCCCGTACCGATTACCTCGGCAAGGCTAAACTTACCTCAACGGCCGGTGTTCAGTATCGGCAGGATTTAACCTACCATACGGAGCTGTCACACACCAAAAATCGGGCGGAAACGCTGGAACAGAAGCAATTCGGCAATATAAACGAGTTGAACGCAGGGGCTTATGTGGATGAGTCGATTCAATTTTCGGACCGGCTCACGGCCATCGCGGGTGTTCGGGTCGATTATTTTCGTAATCAATACGAGGATTTACTGGCAACGCCCGTCACAACCCAACACACTCAGGAAGGCATCATTTCGCCTAAATTAAATGTCTATTATACGGCAAACCCACGTTTGCAACTGTATTTGAATACTGGAAAAGGGTTTCACTCCAACGATACACGGGTAGTCGTTTCCCGGCAGGGGCGGCAAATTTTACCCGCTGCGTATGGCTCTGACTTAGGGGTCGTTGTTAAGCCATTTCCGAAGTTGATTATCAACGCGGCTGCCTGGTATCTGTGGTTGCAGCAGGAGTTTGTGTATGTTGGTGATGAAGGTGTTGTGGAGCCCAGTGGCCGTTCGCGCCGGATGGGTATTGATGTGTCGGCCCGCTATCAACTCACAAAACATCTCTTTGCTGATGTTGACCTGAATACGGCTCGCCCCCGTGCCATTGACGCCGAAGCAGGGCAGAATTACCTGCCGCTCGCTCCCACCTTTACGTCAACAGGCGGTCTATCCCTCCAAACGACCTCTGGATTGAGTGGGTCTTTGCGGTACCGCTATATGGGGAACCGGCCTGCCAATGACGATAATTCGATTGTGGCTAAAGGCTATTTCGTAACTGATATGCAGTTGAACTACAGCCATGGCCATTACGCCCTTGGACTTTCCATCCAAAACCTATTCAACACCCGTTGGAAAGAAACCCAGTTCGACACCGAAAGCCGTCTGAAAGGGGAAGCAGCTCCCGTAGAGGAAATCCATTTTACGCCCGGAACGCCCTTCTTTGCCCGCCTAAGCTTGACTTACTTCTTCGGAAAATGATTGACTCAGACTGGCGCGGTAGATATATTGGTGATGGCACGGGTAAAGACCCGTGCCATCACCAATATATCTACCCTTTCATAAAGCGAACCAGCCCAACCTCAAGCAACATAAAGGCCAGCGCAGCTAACAGAAAATATTTCCACAGGCTCTTGCCCAGATTCTCCTGTTCCAGTACCTGCACGAAATCGCCATCCTGAATGCTGTCGAACACTTCTACATTGGGCTGATTGGCGAACGCTTTCCGAAGTTCATCAGCCGAATAAAAATTCATTGTCGACTCCTGGTTCCCGTGGTTAAAGGCCAGCAAGCGCTCCGTTTTGTCATTTAAGCGAAGCTCATAATAACCTGCCTCTACTTCCTGTCCAGCGGCCAGCTCGTTACTCTTGGGCATTTCAAGCTGAAGCTGATTCCCGACAATACGCTGGATCGGAATGATTTCCAGTTTATCACGCTTCAGTTTATAAACGGCCCGCTCGGATGGATTGCTCACCGGAATCGTTACCAGATTATCATCGAACGAATAAGCGGTGCGCTGTGCACGGACACTGAGAGCAGCCATCTTGTACATAATGGGGACGAACAACGCATGTTCCGCCAGATTGCCGTATGTCGATGCAAGTGGGCTAGCCAGTACATAAACGTTACCCTGCCCTGTACCGCTACTCACTTTCGTCTGGGTCAACAGTGGATTTCCGTCCCGTAGGCTGAGCAGTCGTTCACCCGCATTCCACCGCCAAACGGGCGCGGCAGTCGGCATGTTCAACGGCTCCGACTGATAACTCTGCTGGAATACATCGCGGAAGAATGGATTGCGTCGATCTGGGTCTGCAATGGGTAGTGGGGTTGGAACAGCACCCGACGTTGCGGTAACCTGCACACCGCTAATACCCACGGCCTGCAAAAAGGGCGCGTAAGAGCTGTTGTTCGGATTCGTCGGGGGAACAATGGCTAAGCTCCCCCCCTGCCGGACAAATCGTTCCAGCTCGGTGCGCAACGTGCCGTTCACATCGGCAACACCTTCCAGCACGACCAAATCGGTTTCTTTCAGTTGACCAACGTCAAAGTTCTGCACGTTGAAACTGCGTCGAACAAACAGGCTATCGTTCGAATA
>CAXTJJ010000665.1:0-2965 GCA_964244155.1 uncultured Spirosoma sp. | reverse complement strand
GGCCTGCTTCGCTGGGTTTTGTCGCTCAACATTTTTCACTGTCTGCCGCCCTGGGCTCATTGGCCTTGCTGCTGGTAGTGGTCGCGCTGAGTTATGCCGCCAAAGGGCATTAGCCATCAACGGAAAAGCTTCCTGTTTTAATTGAGTTTATGATGGAAAATCATCAGGGGGATGTGAGCATAAAGCGTCATGATTCTGGTAAGGCTTTTGCCAAAGAGCTTGTCCATTAAACTGCGGTAATGGGCCGACATCACCAACAGATCAACCTTATTCTCCTCCAGATACTGATCCAGCCTGTCTTCTACGCTGCTGCCTGTTAGCAGCTTAAAACGAATGCCGGAAAGCTGGATTTTTGTTTTTACGTGTTGCTCAAAAGTCGCCAGCGCATCTATGTCACTTGCCGATGCTTCTTTTGTTATGTGGATAACCGTGAGATTTGCCGGAAAACCTTGAGCGATCTGTGCCAGCTTTTCCAGGTTAGCAATATCGGCCGCCATATAATTGCTGGCATACACGATTTCCTCAAGGTTTTCCATCCGTAAATTCTCAGGGATAACTATTACAGGGCATGGAGCTTTTTCGACCACCCAGGAGGTGTTGGTGCCGAAGAGCCGTCCTTCCAGTTTGTTACCCAGACCCTGGGTTCCCATCACAATAAGGTCAACGCTCCTTTCGTCGATCAGATGCATCAGTTCCTGGCGCAACTCGTTTTTACTGCTGATATAATCAGGTGAAGAAAAGGCGCTCACCCCGGTGTTATCATATAGCTCTCTTAGCTGCCGGTCAGCATGTAGCTTTTCCGCAAGTGATTCCTGCTCCAAGGCTTTGGCCGACCCATAGGCGTTTGTGTGATAGGTGTGAAACGAGTGAAAAAGAATGATCCGGGCTTGAAGTTTCTGCGATAGATTACTAGCGAAAACAAGAGCATTTTCGGCGGTTTTGGAAAAATCGACCGGGACTAAAATTGTTGTCATGACGGTACAAAATGACCCTCTCGGGTGCTGGCTAATTCGCCGTAAAGGTACGATGGGAGCCATATGAAGGACTGATCCTGGTCATTCACCGACATGAGAAATCTTCCCTTATGACTGTAATGGCTACTCCTACTCCAACCGAGACTTATAGACAGGACCGCTTCTTCCAGGAATAAAAAAAAGAAGTGGTAACAGGCTATGTTACCACTTCCAGATTTGTATTAGTATTCAGGCCATGTGACCCGATCAACGCTATGAAATCAGTTTCAACCCATCGGCGAAGGCCTGCATTTGCGGCATGGTGCCCAGGCTAACACGGCACCAGTATTGCCCGTCGAATTTCCACTGACGAATGCCTACGCCCTGGTCCATCATGCGGGTTACGAAATCTTCGCCCTTCATCCGAATCGGGAACATCACGAAGTTGGCACCCGACGGCAGCGGTTCGTAGTTAGTTTGCTTCAGCACTTTGTACAGATACTCTTTCGACTCCTGCGCTTTACCCAGCGAGTACTTCACGAACTCTTTATCCTGCAAGCTGACCATAGCAGCCCGCAATGTAGTCATGCTCATGGAACTGCCGCCGGTGGCAAATTTGGCAATTTGCTCCAGCAACTCCGGCTTGGCAATCATATATCCCGCCCGCAAGCCCGCAAAACCATGCACTTTCGAGAACGTTCTGGTGATGATAACATTGCTGCCTTTCTTCACCAGATCGACCATCGAGTAGGCTTTTGGATCGGGCGTGTAGTCAATGTACGCTTCGTCGACCAGAATAGGCGTCTTGGCCCCTACTGCTTCGCAGAAAGCCCGCAGTTTGGTTGGATCAACGGTTATGGCGGTTGGGTTATTGGGATTACACAGGTAAACCATGCCCGTCTGACTACCAACGCGCTCGTTGAGTTTGTTCAGGTTAATGTCATACCCATCGGCCGCTACCAGCGGAACTTTGTCCATCGTGATGCCATGTTTAACCGCCGTGCGGGGTAGTGCATCGAAGGTCGGGTCTGGTGCGACAATCGTGCGACCAGCATCTGGACGATAGGCTGCCCAGAGAGAAGCTGCCGTTAGCAACTCGCCCGAACCGGCACCCAGCAGCACGTGATCTTCAGGAACGCCTTCGGTATCGGCAACCAGCTTACGGAATTGTTTGGCATATTCCATGGCATACAAATAACTATCTGGCGCAGCCTCCGTAATGGTTTTGATCGCCTTGGGCGACGGGCCATACGGGTTTTCATTAGCTGACAAACGAGCTTTCAATGCCCCTTTCGGAATTTTATAGCCCTTAGGCATTTCTGGCTCTGGCTCACAGAATGCCGCCGGAGCAGCCGCCAACGTTAGTCCAGATAACATACTGGCCCGTAGCCAGTCACGACGATTGATAGACATAGCAGAACTTGGATCTTACCGTATCAATAAATGAGTGAAGAATTAATTATTGATGAGTGAACAGCGCATAGGAAACAGGCTATGAGCCGTAATTAAGCTGTTTTGTTGTACTAAGCCGGCTTATAGACCAAATATATCCCTTTCAGCTATATCTATCAAATAATATTCTGCCAACCGATCTTTTTAGATGTATAAAATTTTTACAAATAAATATATTCCAAATAAAGTATAAATAAATACAAGCAATACACAGTTCCGCACTACAAACTGGCCAATTCGTCGATCCGAATACCCCAGGCACACCGGAAATGACCCAGCGGGCATGCCTTTCGCCCGTGTAAATTGCAGGGTTTACAATCAAGATGCTCAGGTGTTTGCACCACACGGGATATGTCGGCCAGAGGGCCAAAGCCAAACTCGGGAACCGTTGAGCAGAAGATCGCCGTTGTTGGCGCGTTCATAGCCGAACAGAGATGTAGTGGAGCTGAGTCATTTACGTAGTTCATGACAGCCTCCTGCTGTAGAGCCGCTGACTGAAGCAAACTTAATTTACCGGCCAAATTGACGACATTTATTCTTGGTTCTGTCAACGACTTTAT
>CAXTJJ010000664.1:0-2999 GCA_964244155.1 uncultured Spirosoma sp. | reverse complement strand
CAAAGTTGAGAACATCTTTTACCACCTGAGGCAAAGAACTCGACTGGCCATAAGCCTTTGTCAGTGCAGAAGCCATAATCGTCGGCGCTGCTACAGCAATCGTTTTTTTGGTCAAAGAGCTAAATAAGCTCCGACGCGAGACATGGGCCAAGCGGTCAAAAATTTCGCCGTCCACTTTCTCAATTTCGCTAAGTAAGTTCTGTAAGTTCATTGGAGTTGAGTAGTTTATGACAGGCTGCCTACTAATGCGCTGGCGTCGAGTGTTTCAAGAATATATTTCTGCGCAATTGGTAATACGTATGTTGGCTCATAAGCGAGGTGTAGGCCAGTATCGCTGGTTACAATGGTCGGGCCAGCAAACGCATCAGAATGCGGGTACTGCAACTCACGCAGGATTGAGTGGTGACGCGTCTCAACAGATACAATTTTGCCGGCCAGCGTCAGGTAATCTGCATTTTTTATGTACTTACCGGCACCGTTATAAGCGCCTACGCCTGTTTTTTCAAAAGCTTCAGCACTACTAAGCACATCAGCACGGTTGTTGAAGTCAATGCTAGAAAAATCGAAGGTCAAATCGGGTACTGCGCTACCCACAGCCGCTTTGAAAAGCGCACGGTGAATGATTTCATGACCACGGATATCAGACCACAACATCTGGTCGGCCGACGACATGTTTGGATAAGGTTTTGCCAATACCATTTCGTAGAAAGCAGCTTCGAGCTGTTCGAGTACATAAGCAAAGGCAAGGATACCAACATCACCAGTAGGCAGTGAAACCATTGTACCAGCGGCACGAGCACCACTAGGTTGAACACGAATTTCGTCCGCGTTAGAGCAAGCGGTCAACAAGCCACCTGTTACAGCGGCTGCTCCGGCTACCCGTAGAAACGACCGGCGGCTTGAAGCCTCCAACGTTGTCGCTTCAGGTCGATTTGTAACGTTTTTCATTGAGTAAATATAGTTAAGTGATTGCCCCTGATTATTTGTCAATCAAGATGATGTATCTACGCTGATAAATGAAATGAGGATTTTTGTTAACTAAAATACCTTTATTAGTGCTAAACTCATTTGTTGTAAAGACTTATAAATGACCACATTTGCTAATTTTGTTTTTGAAAAAGGCAGGAAAAATGCAAAAGGGTAAAGTTATTTTTACACTGAAAAACGAAGTTGTACGATGCCACTACCCAATCCTGTAATCATGGTTAATAGCAGAATCTAATGACGATGCTCTGGCTGGTTGATTAGTGGTCTTATAATTGATTTCGCCGAAAAGAACAGCAAATCAGAGATTACGCTTATTTTGGGGCCGTAGTAAAATCAATCGGAAACGCATGTCGAATTTTACGAATCAAATTACTTTTATTACAGGGGCCGGATCGGGTATTGGACGGGCAACGGCCCTTGCTTTTGCAAAAGCAGGCGCACGTGTAGTCGTTGCCGAAATTAACGAAACGAGCGGATACGAAACCGTTAATCAAATACAACAGGTAGGCGGTGATTCCACTTTCATACATTGTAACGTAGCCGATCCAGCCCAAATCGAGACTGCTATCCAACAAACCGTCGATACCTACGGTCGACTGGACATTGCTGTTAATAATGCGGGTATAGGCGGAAAATACGGGCGATTTATTGACCAGACGACTGACGATTTCAATCAGATAATGGCGGTAAATGTTGGGGGCGTATTTTATGGTATGCAAGCCCAGATCAGGCAAATGCTGCTACAGCAAAAAGCGAATCACCCGGCCTCCGGGGGCCATCCAGCCGGGGGCCATCCAGCCGGGGGCCGAATTGTGAATGTATCAAGTATTGCGGGTATTCGAGGTATGCCAATGGGTGCTCCTTATAGTGCATCAAAACATGCCGTAATCGGGTTGACCAAAACAGCCGCGCTGGAGTATGTTCGACAAAATATTCGTATCAATGCTGTTTGCCCGGTTTATACACACTCAGCTATGGTTGATGAACTCATTAATACAGCTCCCGGTATGGAAGAACGTATGCGCCGAATGATACCAATGGGCCGCTTTGGCGAGCCTGATGAAATTGCCCAGACTATTTTATGGCTTTGTGCCGACGAAAATGCCTTTTGCACAGGGCAGGCTATCCAGCTAGACGGCGGTTTGACCGCAGGGTAAAAAAGGTCGTCTTTATTTACCGCTGACAACTAATTGGCGTAGCCATTCATCTTCCTTTGCTCGCATTTGTGCAACTTCTTTATCAGTTTTGTCGCCATAGCCGCATAGGTGTAATAAACCATGCGCCAGAACCCGACGCATTTCCTGTTCGGCAGGGATGGTTAATTGATTGGCGTTGTCGGTGACGCGATCAACACTGACGAAGATATCTCCCTCAATTTTGCCTTCTTCTTCGCTTTGATCGAACGTAATGATGTCCGTATAGTAGTCGTGTTGAAGGTAATCCCGATTCACTTGTAATACGTGCTCATCAGAGCAGAAAATATAATTTAAGTCACCAACAACATAGCCTTCTGCTTCGGCTTGATGCTTCAGCCACTGGCGGATTATCTGTTTTTGAGGAAGTTTGTAGACAACATCTTCGTTAAAAAAACGGATCATAAAATTACACGACTAAAGAACAGTTCTGGATTTGGTTAACTATCGGTTTATGGGGCTTTTGCTTATGCTAGACCAACACTTTTATGTCCGTCCAGACATATCGCAAAGCATCTGAATTGCCCCCGTCTGGACTTTCCAGAGACACCAATTCATGATTGACGGCCCCCAAATTCTCGTAGAATGTTCGGGCGTTATAGTTCTTCGGCAACACCCATAAATAGAAGCCTGATGTTGGACTTTTCCGGTATGCCCAGTTAGCGGCCAACTTGATAAGATGAGTGCCTATGCCCTGTCCGTTCTGATTCTTCAGAACATGCAGATTGTCGAGTAATGTTCCCCAAACGGGGTCTTGGCCGACGTAAATACAGGCGAAGCCACATATTACCCCAGCCGACTCTGCAACGATACAGTATT
>CAXTJJ010000663.1:0-3014 GCA_964244155.1 uncultured Spirosoma sp. | reverse complement strand
GATTTTTTGAAATGAAAGAAATTGATTATTTATATAACAGTGTTGATACGCCCCAACCTACACAGAACGCTGAGAATGGTGCGTATGCTAAACCATATCCAAATTTCAATACTGTAGAACCCTTGCAAGCTATATTAATTGCCTCACCCCAATCGCCACCCTTAACTCTTGAGAAAGTAACCTCCTCTATCGTAAGTTTTTTCATGTTTATTAGTTTTAAAGACATTATTAATCCTACTCTTTTTAGGCTTTTCGGCATCCGCCTTTGTTGCGCGCCAACGATACAAAGGTGTAGAATGAAATTGCCCCATGCATAAGCAAACTTGCTCATTTTGTATGGGTAAACTTGCTCATATTGGTATAGGCAAACTTATCTACGACTTACCTATGTTTTACGAACAGACCGCCGTCACTAACTAAATTCTTCACGATGAAGTAGTACAAAACGGGTTAGGCTGCCTGGTCCACCTGTCACGTTTAATTTTTGTGAAATTTTGGCTTTGTGGTTGTTTACAGTCTTTTCGCTGATAAACAGGATAGTTGCAATCTGTGGGCCGGTCTTACTCTCTGTCATTAATCTTAGCACACGTTGTTCAGCAGGTGTTAGCTCATGATAGCCGGGGAGGGGTTCCTTTGTGGCATAACCCGTTTGTGTTTTCAGCAATGAAGATTGGTAGAACCGTCCGGCTTTTAGTGCAAGCAGGCAATCGGTTAGTTCATCAATAGTGCAAAGTACATCGAACTCCAGGTTGTCGAGCACTGCCCACAAGTGGTTGTCCATTACCATTTCCTGTATCAGGCAAACAACGATGTAGGTGTGTGGGCTGGCCGCTCTGATGGAGGTAAACAGCGTAGGGTCGTTGAGGTGTTCGTTTGTTATGAGTACAAAACCGGGCTGCTTAGTTTGAACTTGCTCCTGAAAGAGAGGTAAATTGGTTGGGGAAGTTTGCCAGTTTAGTGTGGCTTGATCAGTGGCAGCAGCAATTTTGAGTAAAGCTAAACGACGATGGCATAAAGCGAGTAAGGACATAGATACGAAGCGATTACATGGGAGGTTGACATAAGGATGTGGATATGTCGCTAAAGTAATCTACTTAGTAGTCAATATGCAACTATTAATGTATTTATAATTTTATGTTTGCTTTGAGAGAATAATGGAATGTAAATTATTATGGTCAGCGTTTGTTCTTAATGCAGCTTAAAAACCCCTATATCACCTAGTGGGGACTTCGTCTGAGTGTGAACAAAGTCCCCTGTAGGGGATTTAGGGGTTTTTGTCGGTCTATTACATTAAGATCGGTTCCAATGCCGCTCGGTTTTCCTTGAGCCAGTCGTGAATATCGGTTACGATCTCGCGGATGCCCAGTTCAGGTTTCCAGCCGGTTAGCTTGGTTACGTTCGTATTGTCGGTAATATACAGCCGGATATCGGCGGCCCGGTTTTCGGCAACTTGCGTAATCGGAATGGTTTTGCCGGTTATCTCCTGGCAAATCTGGGTCAACTCCTGCAACGACGCGCTGCTCTCGTTGCCACCACCCGCGTTCAGAATCTCGCCGTTAACTTTATCTAGGTTGTGTAATTCCCAGTCAATCAGCCGGTAGAGGTCGGCGATGTGGAGCATGTCGCGGGTTTGTTTGCCGGTGCCGCCGTAGCCAATGTAAGCGAGTTTTTGCTCGAAAAAATGCTTGGCAATCCACAGCACCATAACGCCCTGATCAACTTTACCCATTTGCCAGGGCCCTGTAATAACACCACAGCGGTTAATCACCGTTTTCAGGCCGTAGAACTCATTATATTCCTGAATCAGTAGTTCCGAGGCCAGTTTTGTCGTGCCGTAGAGCGACCGGGGACCATCGAGGGGGAAGTTCTCTGCAATACCCCGCGACGATACGCCTGCTACGGGTTGGTTATCTGTCAACACAAAACGGGTATCGGCTTCCTCGAAATTGAGGGTTTCGATGGTTTTGATGGGATACACCCGACTCGTCGACAGAAAGATAAAGTTGGCTTTGTGCTTGAGTGCGTAGTTCAGGCAATTGACGGTGCCGAATAAATTTGTGTTGATGAGGTAATCGGGAGTACCATCCAGACCAGCCAGTACAGAGGGCTCGGCGGAGGCTTCGATCACGGTGTCTACGGCAGGTAATGCGTCGAAATCTTCTTTGTTGCGAATATCGCCGTGCAAAAACTCGATACCAGCCGCTTTCAGCCGGGCCAGACTTAGTTCAGAACCACGCCGTTTGAGGTTATCGAGGGCAAAAATCTGGTAGTGGGGGTAATTTACCTTCAGCGAAATAGCCAGCGATGAGCCAACAAATCCGGCCCCGCCGGTAATGAGAAGTTTCATGAAATAGTTGGTAAGTTGGTAAGTCGGTAAGTCAGTAAGTTGATAAGTCAGTAAGTGGCTGACGCGAGTGTATTGCTCTCGCGTCAGCCACTTACTGACTTATCAACTTACTGACTTACCGACTAGTTTAAGATGTAATTCGTTTTAATTGAACGTTTTCGACAGGGCGAATAACGAGGGGTACTTTCTCAATTTTAACCGAACTGCTGTCCAGACCGAACCAGCGATCTTCGGGCGTCGTAAAGCTCTTGATCGCAAAATAAATGTTCATGATGAATCGCTCGCGGGCAGGGAGCTCATTTTCAAAAGACAGAAATTTCTCTAGTACAACGAAGCGGAAATCACCAATAACATTCTGGCGACTTAGCGATTCATAGCGGCTCGTAATATCCACTTCTTTATTTTTTACCATGTCTTCGATCACCTTTCGGAAGAACAGGTTAATTCGTTGCTCAACCCGGAACCCTAGCTTAAATGTTACTTTGTAGGCATCATCAGGAGCAATGGTATTGACTTTGTACTCCATCGTATACGGATCATCTGTGGTGTCGACGTGGACGAACCAGTAGATATCAGCGCGTTTAGGCCGTTTCTGAAAGATGGAGTATATAATTTTCGACTCAATTTCCGACTGCCGGGCGGCATTGCTCATGAATACGATATGCGT
>CAXTJJ010000662.1:0-3029 GCA_964244155.1 uncultured Spirosoma sp. | reverse complement strand
AAGAGACCATAGTTGGGGTGGGCAATGGCCTTTTGCCTGTTTGTCGGCACCTGCATGGCAGTTTCAGCGCAGGAAGTAAAGTGATCAGCGCAAACAGCTACCACAACAACGACCTCGAAGGCAGGCACATCAACTGGCAAAGATTTGGCGATCAGTGCGGCAAAATCGGCGAGTCACACCATTTTGTTCCGGGCGTTGCGCGTGTCGGGTCTGACTGAGCAAGCCAGTGGCAAAGGGCCTTATACGGTCTTTGCACCCACGAACGAGGCTTTCGAAAAACTTCCGGCCGGCACCGTCGATGAACTCTGGAAGCCAGCCGCCAAACCTAAACTGGTGAAATTACTGGCCTATCATGTCGTGAAAGGAAAATTCACGGCAGATCAATTACAGGATGGGCAAAAACTTAAAACCGTAACAGGTGGAACCCTGACTGTTGGCAAGCAGGGCGACAACATCACCATTACTGATGGCGCGGGAAACACAGCAACGATAAATCAAGCCGATGTGGAGGCTACCAATGGTATCGTTCATTCGATTGACACCGTGTTGATGCCATCTGCATCGAAATAATCAGGAGTCAGCCCGGTTGTAAAGCCAGGCGTTAACCCAGACAAAAGCGGGGACCGTTCCAAATCGGGCCATCGCTTTTTGCTGATTCTGGATGATGAACAATCTCACGACTTCCGGGTTAGACATACAACTGAGTGCACAAAACGCAACCAACAACGGTATGGAAAATCAGGAAAAAGAAGATATCATTCGGGCAAAGCAGGCGATTTCACCTGCCGGTTTGGCCGATCAGTCTGTGGAAGGGAACAGCGGTACGGGTAGTGAAATTGATGCGGAAGCGTTAGCACCCGATGCGCTGGAAGATGAATACATGGATGGTGATAAGCCAGGAGCCAATGTACGGATGACGCATCCGAATCGGAACCCCAATGATAAGCCGGATATTGATAAACCGGCCTACAGTTAACAAAAAGGCGTTTCTTTACGGAACGCCTTTTTTGTTGTACGTTCATAATTTCACAACCAATGACAGGCGTCCTGTGTTATATGTCATAACTACCATAAATTGATGAAAATGAATACACGAAGAATTGGAATTGGCGTAGCGGTGATAGTGGGTTTGGTCGTTCTATTCTTTGTTGGCAAGTACCTGATTACAAATAAACAGACAACGCCTGAACAGGCGAAGGTTGATAAGGGCAAACAACAAGCCGAAGCACACACCCGACACGTAGCTCAATTTATCCATCAGGCGTGCCTATACGCCGATTCGGTGGGGATTGATACGACTCGCTATGCGCTCAGCCCGGATGCAGCCCGAGATGAGGAAAAGCTGACCGATGTACTCCTGGAAATTCGCTACGGTAAAAAACCTTCCCGCATGGCCTTCAGCGGCCTGAAAGAAACAATAGATTCGGCCTGGTCTGCCAAAGCTGACCCGGCTTCGCTAAGTGCTTTGTCTACATTTGTCCCCTATAAACAACTGGTTAGTCATTATAACCGGCTCAGAAAACAGGGAAGCAACCCCGCTCTGGCCGATTCACTGCGGCTGATTCGGCAAACGCTCAATTTCTACCGGTATATTAATCGGTTCGATCCCGACCAGTTCGTACTGGTCAACATACCAGCGGGTGAATTAAACGTATTTGACCGGACGGGCAAGCGGCTGTTGCCCATGCAGGTGATTGCCGGAAAGCCCGACAAAATGACGCCCTGCATGGCGACTTACATCCAGGATATCGTGATGTATCCTTACTGGAATGTACCGAAGAATATTGCCCTGGAAGAGATGCTGCCCCGCATGAAGCGGAATCTGGCTTATATCTATAACCAGAACCTGCAGATCCTTGATGAAAAAGATCACGAAGTTGATCCGGAAGATATTAATTGGGAGGAACTGTCAGAAACAAATTTTCCGTATCGCGTTCGACAGGCGTCAGGTTGTGAAAACTCGCTTGGGTTGTTGAAATTCAATCTGGCCAATCCGTTAGCCATTTACCTGCACGACACCAATAGTCGGGACCTGTTCACAACCACCACCGACCGCTGGCGAAGTCATGGCTGTGTGCGGGTTCAAAAGCCTGTCGAACTGGCCAATCTGGTGCTGGGTACGCCAACCTTCGATGCTGCGTTTATGAATAAGTGCCTCATTGATCAGAAACCGACAACGCTGCCCATTCCGAAGCGCTTTCCTGTATTTATTGTCTATAACGTTGCCGATGTCGACGCTGCCGGAAAGCTGCGTTTTTATAAAGACGTGTATTCGCTGGACAAATAAGCCGACTGTTTGAGGTAATCGGGGTTGGGCGAGTACACAAACAGGCAGGAGCCGCCTTTTACTGCCTGGATAATTCCTTTCGATTCGGCATAGGGTACGGCAGGACATCCCTGGCTACGACCCAACCGACCGGTTTTACGAATAAAATCCTCGCAGACGTAGTCCGCACCGTGGAGTACGATGTTGCGGTTGAAGACGTTGTCGTTAAAGCCTTTTTCCAGCCCTTTTAACTGGAGCGAAAGCCCGTGCTTACCCATGTAGGTATTAAGCGTCTGGTAAAAACCAAGGCTGCTTTGAAAAGACGACTGCGTATTGGAAAACTTATTGGCTACCAGATCGCCGGAATTGCGGCCGTGAGAAACGTAGGTGTTAAATAAAAGCTTCTTGTTGAACAAGTCGACCACATACAACCGTTTATGATTCGATGGCTGGCTGAGATCGACAATCGTTAGCATGGATTTTGCCGTGTCGAGTTTCTGCCAGCCACGCAGGGCGTATTCAAATACGCTCTTCTGCAAACCGACCTTACTCAGGTGCAACTGGTCGTACACATCCAGATGAGCAATGGATTTCGTTTTTTTGGGAGCCGAAACCGGTGTTTTGATGGCTACAGCAGGTACGGTTTTGTAGGCGGTGCTGGCAAAGTAAACAACTACCAGCGCAATCATAAGCAGAAGAACATTCTTCATACCTACTAACTTGCGACGTCGGGGTTTATGAGGATGCTGCATGTAAATTCAAC
>CAXTJJ010000661.1:0-3029 GCA_964244155.1 uncultured Spirosoma sp. | reverse complement strand
TCTGGAGCGTACAAACACTTTTAGGATACGTATCCATATTCCAGTTGGTACCTCCAAAGTGACGCATCGTACCACGCTGAATGTATTGCATAACGCGGTTGAGATGACCGGTCATACTATCCCATTCATTGGGTACTGTGAACAGAACCAATAGCAGATTTACAATGGCTATCAGGACTAGGGTAGACAGGAGAATCGAGAACAGAAAACGAGGGTATGCAGTTAAGCCTCTGAACCAGTTTCGGGCCGTTTGCCAGCGTTCCTGTAGAAGAAGCCTGACCGAAAAGCCTGCCCGATGCGGAGACAGGCGGCTTAAAGTGGTACCCAGAATCGTTGCCGTTATAAATACTGAAACTGCCCAAACGGGGGAATTATCGGTTTGATAAAGTGCGGACAGGATAAAGCCTGTCAGAATTACACTTCCTGCTCCCAGCAGAAAGGTTGTTAACCACCACTCGGTCAGAGAGCGTCGGCAGATACGCGTCGAGAGTTGACCAGTATAAACGACAAATAAAACGAGAGAGAGGAAATATAGACTACTCATAATAACGTATGTGACCCCATTGGGCTACCCCACCTGACAAATGGCGTTCAACGGCAGGTGTCAGGACAATTTAGTATCGATCAACTCGCATAGGCTAAACAATTTCTGGCACCGAGGCAACAACCAAATTTACAATGGAGGCAATACGGTCAACATCTGTTTCGGCTAGATCGGGGTAGAGTGGCAGGCACAACACGCGAAGCGCTACATCTTCCGATACCGGGCATGGCTGAGCAGTTGTTGAACCGGGAGTAAAAGTAAAGTCGAGCGTATTAAGCGAAGGATAAAAATACCGTCGCGGCATGATATTGTCGGCTTTCAGGGCCTCCATTACCCGAAGCAATGTTTCCTCCGAATCAAACACGACGGGATAGTAGGCATAGTTATAATCCACACCGGGCAAAAGCGATGGCCGATAGATTTTCGTGAAATCAAGCTGCCGGTCGTAGAAACCAAAGCGCACCTTCCGGGCGGCAATTAATTCAGGCACCTTCGGCAACACACACAACCCCATAGCCGCATGAAATTCTGAATTTTTAGCGTTGATTCCTATACCAAAATAGGTATCATTTTGATGGCCGAATGATCGATAATGATGCAGTTTCTCGGCCATATCACTATCGTTGGTTACGATACAACCGCCCTCAACCGTATGAAAAACTTTTGTGGCATGGAAACTACAGGTGCTTAAATCACCATAGCTCAAAATCGACTGGCCGTTGTAACGAGCCCCAAAGGTATGAGCAGCGTCGTAGATAACTTTTAAGTTGAATTTATCAGCTATCGCCTGAATTTGCTCAATTCGGCAGGCGTTCCCATACACATGAGTAGCCATAATGGCTTGTGTATTCTCTGTAATGAGGGCTTCAATTTTATCGGGATCGATGTTGAAATCGTCCGGACGGATATCTGCGAAAATGGGAGTACAGCCCTCCCAAAGCAGTGCATTGGTGGTGGCAACGTAAGAGAATGGGGTTGTAATGACTTCTTTCGTAACATCAAGAGCTTTAAGGGCCAGTTGCAATACAATGGTTCCGTTGGTACAGAACTTCAGGTATTTTACGCCAAGATAGTCCTTCAACTGATCTTCCAGTTCGCGAACGAGTGGACCATCATTGGTCAGATGCACGCGCTCCCAGATGCCTTTCAAGTACTTGGTATACTCGTCGAAGTCTGGCAGATATGATTTAGTGACATTGATCATCAATCAGGTAACGGATAAAAGTTGACAATGGATAGTGAAATGGCAGCAATTCCTGTAGAAACCGGCCATATTTACCTATCTACTGTTCACTGGTGACTGGTTCCAGCATTTTAGTATGGAAAGGAATCTGGGGGCGAACATAGCCCGGCCATTTTCCATACCAGGCGATACCCTCACGGTAATCTTCTACATCAAAGGTAATACCTTCTTCCATAACGTAAAGTGGCGTAACGGTGTCCTTAACAATCATAATCGAGATTGTGTAGGAGCCATCGTTCAGAAAATAACCTGGAATTGTGCATTCACCCGAAATGAGTCCTTTTCCATAAGGCTGTGACAGGGTACCAATATTAAAGATACACTCGCCCGTCATCGAGTTAAGGTGTAGGCTCAAATTTAAGTTGGCATGGTCCATCTGGTTCCAGAACTCAAATCGAAACTTCATTGCCGTCCGGACATCAATATGGGTAAGGCCGTCCAGGTATTCGGGAACCAGTTCAACGCGTCGAATACGAACTAAATCATTGCCGGGCGCTTCTTCGGGTGTTGCCCACTCACGCGAGAGCCGGGTTTTAGATACTCTGCTCAGGTAATTTGCAATAACCTGATTGGTTTCCCCCTGCTCTATAAGCTGGCCTTTTTCGAAATAGAGAGTCTTGTTACAAAGCGCCTGTACGGCAGTAAGGTTATGACTTACAAAGATAATTGTCCGGCCGCTGGCCGAATTATCCCGCATTTTGCCGAGACTTTTTTTCTGGAACTCGGCATCACCCACGGCCAGCACCTCATCGACAATCATGATTTCGGGGTCGAGGTGGGCAGAGATGGCGAAGCCTAACCGAACATACATACCCGAGGAGTAGCGTTTTACGGGTGTATCCAGAAATTTTTCAACGCCTGCAAAAGCTACAATTTCATCGAACTGTTTGCGTATCTCACTACGGCTCATGCCCAGCAGTGAACCGTTCAGATAGATATTTTCGCGACCTGTCAGCTCAGGGTGGAAACCGGTCCCTACTTCAAGCAAACTAGCCACCCGTCCTTTGATACGTACCCTGCCACTGGTGGGCTCAATAATTTTACTAAGGATCTTGAGCATGGTCGATTTGCCCGCCCCGTTGTGGCCAACGATGCCTACACGGTCGCCCTGCTCAATTGAGAAATTAACGTCACGGAGGGCCCAGAATTCCTCGTGTGTAACGGTGTTCTGGTCTTTTTTACTGCCGAACATAGCCCGGAAGTTCTCCGTAATAACGTCACGCAACGTATTCACACCTTTGC
>CAXTJJ010000660.1:0-3058 GCA_964244155.1 uncultured Spirosoma sp. | reverse complement strand
TAACGTAGCCGCCTAACCCTATATGGCATACCTTTTGGCCATCGCTGTTATAAAATGTTACCCGTGGTACGACAGGAATCCCAATCGTGCAAACGGTCAGCTTACTTTTCTGCAAATCTCGTCCTGCGTCTGTAAAGGCAATTCCGGCAGGGGTCTTTTCTGCAATTTTATTCCCCTCGAACATAAAGTTATTCCAGGCTACTTCAACGCCGTAATATAGCTTCAGAGAAGCGTATTTGCCCCGGATGAGTGTTGGCATAGCACCAACTGCCATAGCAACATAGCGTGACCCTATAGGCCGAAGGCTGTAGCTATCTTCCGGATAAACAGAGCTAGCACTTTGCTGAATCAGGGTGTTGAGCCCGATACTCAGATTATAATCGATATTTCCGCTGTCGCCACGTTTCCTTCGCCTTGCCCGGTTATAGTTGTGATCAACCTCATCTTTTTTATAAGTCGTTTTGGTTGTATCACTTGTACCATTGATTACTACCGAAACACCGTTTTTCTGTTTGGTAACGACCAATACTGTGTCTTTTAAGTAACGACCGCCATCCTGCGATAGTTGGGTTTGCCCACCCGGTACCGAATCCAGTTTCATGCCCATCTCACGAACAATTTTATTCAAATCGTAATTTGATAATGCCTGGATGCTTGCTTTATCCGGCGCATAAATAACGAGCCGGGTGCGATTGGCAAACCGAATGACAAGCGAATCGGCTGGACTCAGGGGTTTAGCCTGAGCGATTATTACCAATAGTAATCCAACTACCGTAGTAATTGTGCATAAAACGCGATTCATTGTTTTGCTGATTTATCTTTATCTAAACTATGTTTCAGTCCGTTGTAGGCCCGACCTAGTAAGCCACTCTCTTCATTGTTCGTATTGTCTTGGCGGGCAAATACTTCACCTTGTTTAATACGCTTTACCTGTTGCCAAAAACTGCCGCCTTTCGCTTCTTTTTCAGCTTTTTCGTTTTGAGCAATTGCTGTTTTCTCCTCTATAACAACTTTAGCCATTTGACGAGCCGCAACCATAGCTTCAGGCTCTGCAATGGTAACAACTAACACCCGTTCAGCAACTGGGGTTGGTTTGTTTATTGGCTTAGTGTCGGCTACCTGTTCCACTGGCATGATCTTAGGTTGACTAGCTGATGCCACTGTAGTAGGTGCTACAGGTTCACTCTGGGATCTGTTTTCGTTTGACTTTATTTGAGCAATTACAGGAGCAACCCGTACAGGCAGCGCAGGCTCAATTGATTTTGTGCGTTCAACCGACTGTTTGTCAGAGCTGTTTGTCATTTCACTTTTCCGCTCTGCTTTATTAGCAACAGCGACTTGATCTTTCGTTGAATTCTGACTGAAAACGGATTTCTCTATGATCTCTGCCTGTGGTTCTTCTGGCCGATGTTGCCCGGATGGTCTCTGAATTGCTTTTTTCAACGAGTTATCAACAGATTGACTCATTGCCACTTGCTTCTGGCCGCTAACATGGCTCGTCGACGGCCAATAACGCCAGCCTAGAACACAAAACAGAAGCAAACACGCTGCGGCAGCCGTGTAACGTTGACTATCAGGGTTACGCCAAAACACAACTTTTGTCCTTGATGTATTCCTACCCATACGTGCCTGTAATCGTGCAAATCCATCGTCGCTGGGAGGCAATGACGTATTGCCAAGTTTCCGGGCGAATAGCTCGTCAATTGGCGGTTTTTCTGTGTGTTTTTTCATAGGATACGGTCCGAAAATCCTGTTCCAATTTTTTCAAATTTGCTTGTAGCATCAGCCGGGCACGGCTCAACTGTGATTTTGAAGTGCCCTCAGAAATGCCTAACATATCCGCAATTTCGGCATGTGCATACCCTTCGATTGCATATAGATTAAATACTGTACGATAGCCATCGGGTAATTGATTCACTAATCGTAACAGGTCCTTCTCATGCACTGCGGTGTCAGCCCATTCATAGTCTGGTTCAACAATGGCCTCATCAATGGGTATTTCCTGCCGCCATTGTTTCGTTTTCCGAAGAAACATAAGCGATTCTGTAACCATAATACGCCTGATCCATCCTTCAAAACTGCCATCTTCCCGAAACTGATCAATCTTTTCAAAAACGCGCATGAAGCCGTCCAGCATTACTTCTTCAGCGTCGTCTCGGTTGGCGCAATAACGCGTGCACACGGCCAGCATTTTACCGGCATACCGTTCGTAAACGACTTTATGAGCACGGCTTTCGCCCCGCTTTAGCGCAACGACCAGTTGTGCCTCTGTCGTAAAAAACGGTATAATTCGCAGCATATTCGTTTAGGTTCACTCCTTAGATGCAAGATAAAGTGTGGAGGTTGCATGAGGAATAAAAATATTTACCATTTATTTTTAGTTATGGACTGGCCATAAAAAAAGGGCCTTTACAGCCCTTTTACGTAGTTGATACCGGCCACATAATGTAGCCATATAACCCGAGATATTCGAAAGTTGACGGGTGCAATCAGTACCATGACAGGTGCAATCAAACAAGCATATACCCACCCTTCAGGATCGCCACCTAAATAAAAAATCATAAACCCCATAACTAAAGCGACTCCACCCGAAATGGCATAACTCACATACATTGCGCCAATAAAGTACCCCGGTTCAACTTCATAGCGCAATCCACAATGGGGACAATGCTCATACATTTCATCAAAGCGAGTGGGCGAGTAGAATGGCCCGCTAAAAACTTTACCCTGCCTACACCTAGGACAAAGCCCTTCTAACGCGGCCTGTAATTTCGACACGTCTTCCATACTCACGTTTACTGTTACGGTACCACATGTAAGCGATTGAGGCCACAAGCAGATAAGGGATGATCAACAAATAAAGTATTCCAACATTCAAATCAGACGCCACGATACTACGCCCGTTGCTAACGGTGCTTTCGACCGTTCCCCGGCACATGGCACACTGAGCCATTAAGTTTGGCGCAACGCCAAGAAGAGCAAAAACTAGTAACCACACTTTCCAATTTCTCATGATTATGTTCGAGTTAATGGATATAATACGGCTTGATGAGCAGGT
>CAXTJJ010000659.1:0-3073 GCA_964244155.1 uncultured Spirosoma sp. | reverse complement strand
TGATCGACGCAACCAGAATGATGAACGACAGGGTAAGGGCAACAAATAACTTCTCCACGCGAATAGCCCGATACAGGTCGAGGTTCAAATCATCCCGACTCTGAACAATCAAGTTCTCACCAACAACATCCTGCAAAGCCTGTTTGGCTTTGTCTTCATCGGTGCCGGGTCGAAGCTGGATTTCGAGGCTGGTTACTTCGTTGGGTTTATACCCAAACAATGCGCGGGCCGAGTTGATGGGGGCCAACACGAAGTTGTCATACTTCGATTCAATAAAAAACACACCCGACACTGTTAAGGCTTCGCGATTGAACGCATCCTGATTAAGAACAGTAAAGGACTGTTTGCTTTGTGGATAAAGGATTTCAAGGGGTGTCAGAATATCAATCGGCGAAATAGAGAGGTCGTTTCGTACGCCATCGGCTACAATGGCATAATTCACCCGATCTTGATGCAGTACCAATTTCCCTTCGAGTATAGCGGAGTCAAGTTGCTGACGTTGAACATAGTTATCATCTACACCCTTTAAACGCACAACCGTCTGGGCATTAGCATAACGAGCCAAAGCGTTGTCCTGGGCAATCGATGTCAACAGGTTTACGCCCGGTACCTGACGTAATTTTGTCAGCAAAGCCGATGATGCCAAAAACCGCTTGCCCTGTTTGGGAGCTACAGTCATGTCGGCTTCAAACGTCTTGAAAATCTGACGGTTCAACTCTTCCATCCCGTTAAAAACCGACAGCACCACCACCAGTGCCATTGTGCCAACACCCACTCCGAGCATCGACAAAATAGACAGCCAGCTAATGAAGCTGCGCTTTTTACGGTAGAAAAAATACCGACGGGCAATCCAGGCGGGGAGGTTCATAGGTGTACATAGGGGAGTAAGTGAAGTGGTGAAATAGGTGAAGTGCCTGTAGGAACGACTTCACCTAATTTACTATACACTCACTACTCTTCATCATCCTCCGCCGGGGCAGGTGGGATGTCGATACCAGAGAAAAGTTTATCCATTTTGTCGGCATAATCGGCTGTATCATCCAAAAAGAAATTCAGTTCGGGAACGATACGCAGTTGGTGCCGCACCCGGTCGCCGAGGTGCTGCCGAATCACCTTACCTTTCTCCTGAATCGTTTCCAGCAAAAGGTGTTTATTTTTAGTCGCCAAAAAACTCAAGTATACCCGTGCTACGCTCAAATCGGGCGATATGCGCACGCTGGTGACCGTAATAAAGGCCCCATTGAACAAATGCGGCACATCGCGCTGAAAAATTTCACTTAAATCTTTCTGTAATTGACGGGATACTTTCTGCTGTCGTTTCGATTCCATACTATCGGTACTTGGGTACTCACTGAACGGTCGGCACTGGCGAATGGTTTACATTCATTCAGGCTCCTAGTCTGCAAATATCCGCCCATTTTTCCGTTCTGCCGAAATTGACTGTAATTTTACCACGAACAGTCACCAATAAGTGACCAATCTATTGATGATTAGTGTTCATTATCTGCTCTGTACGTACTAACTGTTAACTGCTTCACTGCCCTTTGCTACGTTTCTTTCAATCTTATTTTCCTTACCAATACATTAGTCTACTGGGTTTACTGCTGCTTATCCGGTTGCCACTTTTACTGCATCCGTTGCCGCTGCTGATTCCTGAGTTGAACTGGATGCTTGTTGGCGAACAGATGAGTCAGGGTAATTTACTTTACCGTGACATATGGGATAGCCTGAGTCCATTGTCTGCTCTGGTCTATTGGGGGATAGACAGCGTGTTTGGCCGATCTCCGCTGATGCTGTACGGAGCAGCAACATTGGTGTCAATTTTCCAAATCGTTTATTTTAACTACCTGACAAACAACAGGGACGTGTATCCGGACAGATCCTTCTGGCCCGGCCTGATTTACATGCTATTCATGCATCTGTCGTTCGATTGCCTGACGCTCTCGCCGGTGCTTATGTCAACGAGTTTTTTACTGCTGGCCTTTGGTACGCTCATTAAACAGATGGATCGACGAGGGGCCACCGATGAGGTGTTTGAAGTGGGTTTTTATATTGGCATTGCAGCCCTCTTCTACTTGCCTTCGGCTTTGTTCATTCTGTGGGCCATCATGTCGCTGCTGTTTTATACGGGTGCTACCTTTAGACAATATTCATTGTCGCTGTTCGGCTTTTTGTTTCCTTTTGCCGCTACGGTACTGTTTTATTACCTCTGGGACAGCCTCGATGATTTCAACCGAAATCTTTTGTCGTCGGTGTTCAGGGTCCGGCAATATTCGCTGTCCGATTTCCAATCGCTGGCAGCCTCCTTGTTTATCCCATTGGGACTGGGCGTACTAGGCTTTTTGAGTCTGTTCAATCGGCCGGGGCGTTACGTCAACTTTCAGCAACGGGTACAACAAATTATGGCCATCTGGTTTCTGATCGCCGTATTGACAATTGCCCTGATGCCGTTTCTGGCGCCGATGGTATTTCTGACCTTTGTGCCGCCCATGGCCTATTTCGCCTATTATTATTTCGAGAATATTCGCAAAGCCTGGTTGGCCGAGATTACGTTTCTCATTGCTTTTTCCCTGATGCTCTTGCTGTTTTATCAGGGCGCTTTAGGTCTGATTCCGGGAGCTGGCCTGGGTCGATTGAGTAGTTTACAAGTACGGGAATCGCCATTACCCAATGATATTAAGAATCGGCGGGTACTCATCATTGGCGAAGACCTGAGCGCGTATCGCCAGAATCAACTGGCAACTCCATATTTAAATTGGGATTTGGCAAAGTATGATCTTAAGAACCTGGATAATTACGAATCAGTTATCAATGTGTTCGATCATTTCCGGCAAGACCCACCCGATTATATTATAGACCGGGAAAACGTAGTTGAAAAACTCTTTCAACGCGCTCCCGCCCTGGCGCTTCGCTACGAAAAAACGGCCACGCCGGGCGTGTACAAACGAAAATAAGTATGGTTTACGGTTTATGGTTTTACGGTTTTTCAACAACTTTGTAACTCCCCACTGTACGCCATAAACCATAAATCGTAAACCATATCTTCATGGCCTCCTCTTTTACCAACAAGCGT
>CAXTJJ010000658.1:0-3086 GCA_964244155.1 uncultured Spirosoma sp. | reverse complement strand
AGTTGAGCAATATGAATTCGATCTAGACCTTTAATAATATGCACATGTGGGCACATTTCCGAATAGTCAGGAAATTGAGTCAAAGCAGCTCATCGGTTTCCGCGTTCCAGTACTGGCCCTGTTCGATAAACAGGCGAATATGAGTGCCCACGAAAAGCTATTTTCTAACTCATAATCAGTCAGTTACTAACGAAAAACTTTTAGTTTAAACGGACCTAATCAGTCCGTTTTTTTGTTGATTCAGTATGCAGTTTCATACCGAATTTTCGCCCGAACCACTCGCCCATCGTATTGGTCTTACCAGTAGAATTGTGACTGTTGGGTCGTGCTTTTCCGACGTTATGGGACGTCGGTTGGCCGATAATAAACTTGCTGTTCTGAACAATCCATTCGGCACCCTTTTCAATCCCGTATCCATCGCTAAATTGTTGACGATGGCCCTGCGGGGAACTACGCCCGATGAAAGCGGGTACGTTGAGCGTGATGGTACCTGGTTTCATTATGACTTCCATTCATCACTCTGGGCCAAAAGCCAGGATGCATTGCGCAATCTGTTAACCATACGTCTGGCCCAAACGGGCGATGCCATTCGCAAAGCTGACTTTCTGTTTTTAACCCTCGGCTCGGCGATTGTGCATCGGCACATTGAAACCGGGAAAGTAGTAGCGAACTGTCATAAAATGCCCGGCTCTCTGTTCGAGAAATATCTCTATACAATCGATCACCTGCGTGATGATATGGCGGGCTTATTGAAAACACTGCACAAGGCAAATCCGAAGCTAAAGGTGCTGCTCACGGTTAGCCCTGTTCGACACACACGCGACACATTGCCTCTCAATGGTGCCAGTAAATCCACGCTTCGGGTTATTACGAATGAGTTGACTGTATGGAATGACTGGGTATCCTATTTCCCGGCTTATGAGTTGATGATGGATGACCTGCGTGATTATCGTTTTTATGAAGCGGATATGATCCATCCAAATGTCCAGGCGCACGACTATATCTTCAACAAATTTGCCGAATGTGCATTTGATACCGAACTTCGTGCTTTCGTTGATGCGTGGTCTCAGATCACGAAATCACTGGCACACCGTCCGCTTCATGGCAGCGGTAGCCGGGCTCATTGCCAGTTTCTGACCAAATTAGTTTCGCAATTAGAAACTATATCAAACTACGCAGATGTATCTGCGGAACTGGCAGAGGTGCGAAGTCGTTTAAAATTGGAAGAAAGGGAAGAGAATGAAAAAGGGAAGAAAGAATTGGCGTAGTATTCCCTTATCCTGCTCCCCCGCCCCCATTTCCACTTGTATTTATGTCTGATTACCGATTAAATAAAGAAGCCGTTCTGCGGGCATTGAGTACCGTTGAAGAACCCGATTTAAAGCGCGATATCGTTTCGCTTAACATGGTGAAAGATGTTGTGCTGGGCATTGGCTCAGTCCGCTTCACGGTCGTATTGACAACACCCGCCTGTCCGTTAAAGGAAGTTATTCGTAAACGTTGCGAGGACGCAATTCATACGCATATCGGTGCCGACATCCAGGTTACGATTGATATGACCTCTGATGTGACCTCAACACGTGCTAATGCACCCACGCTACCGGGCGTAAAGAACATCATTGCTGTTTCGTCGGGGAAAGGGGGCGTTGGAAAGTCTACCGTCACGGCTAATCTGGCCATCGCGTTACATAAATCCGGGGCAAAAGTCGGAATCATCGACGCCGACATTTACGGACCATCCATGCCAACGATGTTCGGTGCCGAAAATATCCAGCCGCGCATTTTTCAGGTCGATGGGCAAACCCGCATGGAGCCAATCCAACAGTTTGGCATCAAGATGTTGTCGATGGGTTTGCTGGTAGCGCCGGGTCAGGCTATTATTTGGCGGGGTACGATGGCCGGACGGGCTTTGCAACAGTTTTTCTCCGATGCCGACTGGGGCGAACTGGATTACCTGCTTATCGACCTTCCTCCGGGCACTGGCGATATCCACCTGACACTGGTACAGACAGTCCCTGTAACGGGCGCTATCATCGTAACAACGCCACAGAAGGTGGCGCTGGCTGATGCCACAAAAGGTTTGTCTATGTTTCGACAACCGCAAATTAACGTGCCGGTATTGGGCGTGATAGAAAACATGTCGTATTTCACCCCTGCCGAGTTACCAGATCATAGGTATTACATCTTTGGCAAGGGGGGCGGTCAGTTACTGGCCGATCAGTTCGACGTGCCTTTGCTGGGCCAGATTCCACTTGTACAGAGCATTCGCGAAGCAGGCGACGATGGTCGGCCCGCAATCAGTGCTGGTGAGCCCGTTGCTACTGAAGCATTCCAGGCAGCCGCTGAGGCCCTTGCTCAGCAGGTCGCCATTCGTAACGCAACCATCGACCGTACCGAACGCGTACAGGTTGCATAAACAGCGTAGAAAGTATAAATTTACCGTAAATCAATGATTCAATGGACACGGTAGTTAACAACGACCAACTAATTAGTAAGATAGAACGGGCACTTGACAGCATGCGGCCCTATCTGGCTGCCGATGGCGGTAATGTGAAGATATTGGAAGTGACCGACGACAAAACGGTTCGACTCGAATTAGTTGGCTCCTGTGGCACATGCCCTATGTCGGCTATGACATTCAAAGGCGGACTGGAAGAAGCTATCCTGAAAGCTGTGCCGGAGATTACTAAAGTCGAAGCGGTGAATCTTACACCTGCGTTTTAACTGTCACGGCTATGCTACCTGATGTTATTTCAATTAGTTCAAAAGTTATGGGAGGTACCCCCGTTTTTAAAGGAACTCGGGTACCTGTTCAGTCTTTATTCGACCATTTGGAATTAGGCATTTCAGTAGACGACTTTTTAGATGATTTTCTGACAGTTTCGAAAGAACAAGTTGTTGCTACTTTAAAAATAGCCGAACGTCTCTTGACAGCTACTAACCTCAATACAATATATGAGGCTGCTGCTTGATGAAAATGTACCCAAGAAGCTTAAACAAGATTTAATAGCTCATGATGTTTTTACGGGGAGAGAATTGAGCCGAAATGGTAATGAAGATCAGGATGTTTTACAGTTTTTGATGGA
>CAXTJJ010000657.1:0-3088 GCA_964244155.1 uncultured Spirosoma sp. | reverse complement strand
TTCAGCCTGGTTCTTCACCTTCGCCAGTTCCTCTTCGGGTACAACCTGATCAATGAACTCCTGCACCACCGATTCAACAGCGGCATCGGCTTCTTCCAGCGAAACGCCTTCGTTTAAATTACCCTGAATTACGAGCAGACCGGGGTCCAGCGACGCGGTAATGTAGCCATGCACACTGCTGAACAACGGGTTTGTTCGTAGCAGTTGCTGATACAACCGGGATGATTTGCTCCGGCCGAGAATGTCGCCAAGCAAGTCGGCGGTATAGAAATTAGCGTCGAAACGGCCTGGCATGTGGTAGGCTTTGTACAGTCCGTTCAGCGGTACTTTGGCCGATGTTTCCAGCTTCCGGGCTTCAGTCTGTTTGGGTTCGGCGGGTAGTTGACGAACGTAAGGAGCACCCGCCTGAATAGGGGAAAACCACTTGGCACACAACTGTTTAACCTGCTCGACGGTTACGTTGCCCGCCACCACCAGAATCGCATTGTTGGGCAGGTAATACTTGAAGAAAAACGACTTTACATCATCCAGCGTCGCATTTTCGATATGGCTGATGTCCTTACCAATCGTTGCCCAGCGGTAGGGGTGTTGCTGGTAGGCCAGCGGACGAAGTTTAAGCCAGACATCGCCATACGGTTGATTCAGATAGCGCTGTTTAAATTCTTCGATAACGACCTTCTGCTGTACATCCAGCACCTGCGGATCGAACGAGAGACTCAGCATCCGGTCTGATTCGAGCCAGAACGCCGTTTCCAGATTGGCCGCCGGGAGGGTAATGTAATAGTTTGTGATGTCGGGACTGGTGAATGCGTTGTTTTCGCCCCCTACTCTCTGTAACGGCTCATCGTAGCTCGCGATGTTCTGCGACCCACCAAACATTAAATGTTCAAATAAGTGCGCAAAGCCCGTTTTTGTGGGATCTTCGTCGCGCGAACCGACATTATAAAGAATATTAACGGCGGCCATTGGGGTCGATTCGTCTTCGTGGACGAATACCTGTAGACCATTATCTAAGACAAACTGTTCGTAATGAATCATGAATTATATGTTGCGTAGAGCTCTCGTTCGATAATACGCCCTGAACAAAAGTACAGTTCCGGCTGTATAGAATCAAACGACAACATTTTAGTGCCAAATACATTGCTCATAAAAAAGTGGTTTCTTTTTGTCTGCCTGTCCGGTATTTCCCTGTCAGGGCGGGCGCAGGTGCTGACCGATCCAGTGGCTCAACAAACGATCCTGAAAACGCTGGACGACATTTATAATTTAGCGTTTGCCGATGCTGAGGTACAGATCCGTCAGCTTCAGACACAGTATCCCCAACACCCAATTGGCCCAATTTTGCGGGATACCCAGCTCGAACTACAATATTTACCCCTGCACGAAAATAAAGCGGCTACGGCGCAGTTTATCCAGACCGTTGAGCAAGGCCTCGCGCTGGCCAAACGCATGCTCGACAAAAATAAGGATGATCCCGAAGCGGTGTTTTTCGCGTTAACAGCACATAGCTATCTGGCCTCGCTTTACAACAATAAAAGTGAGTCATTAAAGGCCGTTGGTGAGTCGAAAAAGGCGTATAACTTTCTCCGGGAGGGTTTTGTGCTGATGAACAAGAACCCCGATTTTTATTTCACGACGGGCTTGTATAACTATTATATCGAGCGTTATCCGATGGATCACTCGATTGTAAAACCCTTCATGCTTTTCTTCGAGGATGGTGATATGGCGCTGGGTCTGAAGCAAATGGATATTGCGGCCAAAAAGAGCCTTTTTATGCGCCCCGTTGCCAATTATTACCTGGCCCATATTCTGCTGAAGCACGAAATGAATCCCGGTCGGGCAGCGATTTACGCAAAATACCTGGCCGACAAATATCCCAGAAATCCGCTCTTTGCCATGACCAACGCCGAAGCGCTCTTACTGGCGGGCCGTTATGCCGAAGCCAGACCCTATGTTCAGCGATTGAAACAGATGCCAAACAAACTCGTGCCGATGGCTGTCCACACGTTTACAGGTATGCTCGCCGAATTCGCCGATAAAGATGATAAAGAGGCAACTGAATCCTACGAGCTGGCACTCCGCTTACCCTTCAACGACCCCTACACTAAAGAGTACCACGCGTTCGCTTACGCCGGGTTAGCGCGTATAGCCGCCCGCGCCAATGACCGCAACCGGGCTAAAATCAATTATAAAAAAGCCCTGGCTGTCGGCCAGTATAAAGGGCTGATCCGCGAAGCGAAGGGGTATAAATGATGTATGATATATGATATAAGATGTATGACTGACATTAAATATAGCCTATATCATACATCATACATCAGTAGTCCACCTCCAGGTTCAGCACCTTTCGTAGCTCGTGCAGGGCCGGGTTTTTCTCGGCGAGGTAGTTGAATTTATCCAGGGAGCTATAGATCATCTTCTTGGCCTCCTGCACCGTCACCTGATGCTCAAGCTGAATCTGGCTGTTCTGGAGTTCGGTGCGCAGGTAACCCAGTAGATCGGGTTTGACCTCGGTCAGGTAGCCAACTTGCAGGGTATTATCGAGTGTAATCTGAATGACTGTTCCGTCGAGCGTTAGGGTCCGATTGAGGACTAATTGCTCCGTTGCGGAGTCGTTTTGCTGCTGCCGAATCTTGGAAAATGCCCGCCAGACGTCCATCAATTCATCGAACGTAAAGGCCTTGTCGGGTCGGGTTGGCCCTGTCGAAATTACTTCAGTAGTGGTATCGGTTGCCGCAACAACCGGCCCGGTCGTTAACGAAACCGTTGGTCGCAGGCGACTGCTGGCCGGGCGGGGTGGCGGGGCTATCCTGGGCTTCGTCAGCACCTCCATTTCCGGCTTTGTCGCTGCAACTGGCTGAGGAGCCGGAGTAACTACTACAGGTGCTTCCACAGTAGGCTGGCTGGCTGGTGCTGGGATGCCATTGTCCGGTCTGGCTGCATGACCCTGCTGATGAGCCGCCCCATTTGTTGCCGCTCCGTTGGTGGACTGGTATCCGTTGACCGGCTCGCTCGTAATGGGGTGGCTTTCGCTTAATTGACTACTGCTAGTTGAGGGCTGCGAGGGGCCGGGTGCTGGTTTGCCGTT
>CAXTJJ010000656.1:0-3101 GCA_964244155.1 uncultured Spirosoma sp. | reverse complement strand
GGACAAAAAGCTGGTAGACGTAAGCGGGTTCGTTGGGTACTTTACCTGAGGTATAAAAAGCCGCTTCATTAGGGGAGTCTAAGGCATTTAACTCCGCAGCAATCAGCTTGAACGCGTCATCCCAGCCAATGGGGGTGTAGTGACTCGCGCCGGGACGAAGTACCATCGGATGCGTCAGTCGCCCCGCGTTGTTGAGGTCCCGGTCGGTCATTCGCGACAGCTCAGCCAGGCTGTGGGCGGCAAAAAAGGCTGGGTCCGCTCGCTGAATATCGGCATCTGATGCCGTGGCTTTGGCACCATTTTCGCAGAATTCGGCAAACGAACGGTGCCCATCGGGATCGGGCCAGGCGCAGGACGAGCAGTCAAAGCCGTCTTTCTGATTTAGTCTCAACAGGGCATGCGTTCCCCGTCCGAGGCCTCCTTCTCCCCACGCAAACTCACCTGATTTGAGCACGGCCATGATTCCGGCGGCTACGTCGGCGGGTTTGTCGAGTTTGAGGCCCGTAAAGGTTTCGGGTGGTTGAGCCAGGATTGGAACGGTATGTTTAGCACCCAATGTATCGGGTGCCGACATTACTCGTTTGTCTGCATCGGGCTTACCCCGTGGGTCGTAGTGGTCATTGGTCATGGCATCTCCCTGGCCAGGACGTTCTCCACTTAGGGGTTTGTTTTCGACTTCCTGCTGGGAAATGTCGGCGGGTTTCTTTTGACTGTTAGGCGACTTATCCATAAAAATTGGCACTGCCGTTGTGTGCTTTAACCGGCATGTATTGTTTCCAACGTTCGGGCTCTACGGCTTTGGACCTGTGGTTTTAGCCCTCAAAACGCGCTCGATGGCCGAGTGGGTGCTCAGCGGCCACTCTCGCCTTGTACCAACCGGTAGAATACGAGAGTGATTAGGATCGGGCCAGGCTAATCAACACTAAACCTGCCAGGTAAGCGATACCCATGAACCAAAGGTAACGGCTGGCTTTGGGTGGAGCACCTTTAAACTCGTTCCATAAAAACACGCCCCAAAATACCGAAACGATCGTGGCACCCTGACTAAGGCCATACGAGACAGCGTCTCCCGCCTGTTTGGAGCCGATCAGCAACGCGAGCATACCAACCCCCCAGAGCAGGCCACCCGCTAAACCAGCCAGGTGTTCACGGCGGCCCGTTTGCTGATAGGTTAGCTGGTCATCCTTATCGGGTAAGGCAAACCGGCGGACCAAATACTCAACCAATGGCCCGCTTATCGTTAAGCCAATGGCAAACAAGGCAAAAGCCGTGTAGGGAGTCAACACCCCACGCTCCGGCTGGCCTAGGTCTTTGACCAGTGATGATGAGATCAGCCGAAAGAAGAATCCCGCTACCAGCCCACCGCCCAGGGCGATCCAGATGCCCCTGTTGCCCCCGGAGTCTCCCTTGGGGTCGTCGTTATCCTGTTTTGACTGATAAGCCAGCGCACTGAAAATCATAGCTCCAAGAATGGCTCCCCCACCAATGGCCAGCAGTAGGACACTGCCTTTTGGCTCCGCCAGGTAATTAACGACCAGTCCGATTGCCAGCGAAAGACCGGTACCAACGGGCATTGCAATGGAAATGCCCGCTATACTGATGCCCACCGTAAGCAGCATATTGCCTACGTTGAACACAATGCCCGCTGCCAATGCCAGTAATATCATCGTCAGTTCAGCTTGCCGAATATCCTTCATCACAGAACGACCCTGTTCGCCAAAGCTGCCTAAAGTGAACGCCAGCACCAGGGCCGCCAGCAGAATGCCATATACATAGTCCCGGTAAAAAACGTAAAGTGGCGCTGACTGAGTGACAAATTTCTGCGCATTGGTCCACGAACCCCAGCAAAGCATAGTGAGCAGGCAAAGCCCAAATGCCAATGCCGGCTGATTAATAATGAACATAGTCGTGTGTTATTGACGCAGCATGAAACAGGTTATTTCCGTCAGTCGGGCGCTAGCCTGTCGGTTAAATACAGAAAATGGGCGAATGAACCTTCTGAAAGGGTATGCCGACGGCTTTCGACAGCAACACCAGTCCAGTAGAACGGTTATTTATGGCTTGACGGGTTTTTGTGACTTGCCGCTGTTGCTGCTGCCCATGGGATTAGGAACACCTGCCGCCTGCTGATTCACGGTTTTACCGGCCTGCTTTCGGGAACCCTGCCCAGTTGTGTTTGTCCCTTGCCGGGCAGCGGACTGGCTCGTACCCGATGCAGCAGAAGCAGGCCTGGAGCCAATCGTTAACTCATTGCGTCGGCCGCCGGGGCCAGGCCGTTTCGTTGTAGCTACGCTGGTAGCCCTGGGAGAAGACGAAGTACTTTTGCCGGTGTTGTCAGGCAGATTACCTCCTGCCTGAGCATAGCTGCGAACGGAAGCTATTGTTACCAACAGCGAAATCGTTAAAAGATGGATTTTCATAGGATACAGGACTCGTATGGAGTTGATTGGGACACTTACTGATTCCGTTAACCCGCAGCTGAGGCCGCCTTCCTGTACTTATTTTAAAGAATGAGGAAAAGGGCCAGATTTTACCTGATGGTCTATGATGAACGGCCGTTGGTAGCAGGATGGGAAGTAAGCTATGCTCGATCAGGAGAGGTAGGCCGTTTCCTCAGTTTCGCCTGGAGTTCGCGGGCTTCAGCATGGCTTGACGGGTTGAAAAAAGCAGAACCGAGCCGTGATCTTCACTAAACAGAGCACACCTATGGACAATCCGATCAAAATTGTAAAGCCCCACACAACCGTCGAATCGCTGGTAGGCAAACGTATTCTATTGTCGGGCGGTACTACCGGCATTGGCCGCGCTATTGCGGAACTGATGAGTTCCTATGGCGCCAGAGTATTTACGTTCGGCCGTATGCAGGAACCGCTGGACGAAGCTCTCTCGGCCATTCGGGGTGCGGGTGGCGAGGCTGAGGGTATGGTGGCCGACGTTGCCAGGGCAGAAGATATTCAACGGGTGGTCAAGCAGGCACAGCAGTGGCTGGGCGGCCTGGATGTACTAATCAACTGTGCCGCTCTGGGAGCAGAATCCATAGCGGAAATGACGGACGAAGACTGGCGATACGTGATCGATACGAACCTGATAGGGTATATGGC
>CAXTJJ010000655.1:0-3113 GCA_964244155.1 uncultured Spirosoma sp. | reverse complement strand
CAAACCGCTCCTTCTGGCAGGAGCATTTACTCGCCTTCCTGAATCACGACCTAACAACTTCAACGGATACAGGACACAAAACCAGCCAACTGCTGAAGCTCCTGCTAAAAGAGTACTCACCTGGTTCATCTGTTGTACTGCAGGTTTTGCTCCATTTCGGTACCGAGTCAATTCGGATGCCTGAAGTTTCGTTTGCTTTCTCCACGCGCTCTGCGCCTATCCATTCGCCCCCGCCCGAGCGGGTTGCCTAATCATTGATGTTCTGCTAAGTCTGTCGGCCTCAGCTAACTCTGTTGGTGTCGCTACGACTATATGGCTTACACTTTCCTGATCGTTTCTGTTAATTATCGGTTTATCACTGATGAGATCTGCTTGGACCCTACTGCTAAAAACTACAAGGGTTAAGGAGTAACCCGGGAGGCATTTATTCCCTGGCCAGGGAATAAATGCATGGGGCCGTTTAGTTTAGTTGTTCCTCCAGTCGATACATCTTGCTCATTTTCCTGGTCGGTTGTAGACCAGCCAAGCTGCTTTATACGAAAAATCGATTCAATACAGGGTATTGAACCGGCTCAGTAATGAATCATAGGTTGGATTGCGTGTTCCCCACCAGTCTTAACTGGTGGGGACATTATCACTTCAAAATTTAACGCTCTTATTGAATTATCCATATGGTAAATCACTCTGTCCCCGACGAACGGAACGATAACAGGCCTACACTGATTTCACAGCCACTAGTTGGCACAACCTCGGCTAAGTCGCTTGTTTGGTTCCTGCTCTTCCTTCTTGGGCTGATCGGGCTGGAAGCGGCACAGGTTTATTTTATTATGCCTTTTCCAGGTAGCCAGCTCGATGATGCCGTTAATCTGAATCGGGTGAAAATCGCCTATTGGTTGCACCAGTACGGCTTCTGGCTGCGCATGGGAGGTATCCTGATTATTTTGTTACTGGCCTACCGACTTTTGATAAAATCAAATCGAATCGGCTACCGCTGGCTGGTTGGTGTAAGCGCACTCATATATAGTGCAGCCCTCTACCTGGTCAACGGGGAGATGATGGCGGATCAGATGTTTCGCCAGCCCATCCACAAATTGATCGTTCCCATGAGTCAAAATAAAATACCACTCAACAAACTGGTTCTGGGCTTTGAAGCAAGCGGAAAAGCCACTGCATACCCCTTGCAACTGATTGGCTACCACCATCAGGTGCGCGATACGGTTGGCGGCATGTCGATCATGGTGACCTACTGTACCGTTTGTCGAACTGGCCGGGTGTTTAGCCCGCTGGTGCAGGGCCAGGTCGATGAGTTTCGGCTGGTGGGTATGGATCATTTTAACGCTATGTTTGAAGATAAACGTACTGGTAGCTGGTGGCGTCAGGCTACCGGCGAGGCCATTGCCGGCCCGATGCGTGGACAGGTATTGCTCGACCTGCCTGCTCAACAAATGACCTTGGGCGAGTGGGCGGCTAGCCATCCCAACACACGCGTGTTGCAGGCTGATTCTTCCTTTAGCGACGAGTTTGAAGCGATGAAAAACTATGATAAGGGTCTTTCCAAAGGCAAGCTCACCCGCCGTGACTCGGCCTCCTGGAACCCAAAATCGTGGGTAATTGGGGTGCAGCGTGCGGGATTCTCGAAGGCGTATGACTGGAATCTGTTGCAGAAAAAACGAATGATATGTGATATAGTAGGTGGAGAGCCGCTGGCGATAATGATGGCGCCTGATAGCGCGTCCTTTGGCGTATGGAGTCGGCGGGTGGGTATGCAGACACTCAACTTTCGCTACGCCAACCGGCAGTTGACTGATGTAGAAACGCAGTCTGTTTGGACCTGGCGGGGACATTGCATCAGTGGGCCGTTAACCGGGCAGCGGCTGGGAACAATCCCGAAAGCTTATCAGGAATTCTGGCACTCATGGAAGTCCTTCCACCCTGAAACCGAACGCTTTACCCCGAAACCCTAATCGAATATTCATCACACATATAGTAAAAGAACAGAATTTTTTACCTGAACCGGTGTATCTCATGAAAACCAAAACCTGGAAAATGGCACTACTCGTTTGGTCCGCCATGTTTCCGTTCAGTACGCTTATCAGCTATGGCTTGGCGCAAGTGCCTTTTATCACGAGCTGGCCTTTAGTTGCCAGAACTTTTTGTTTAACCTGCCTGCTGGTGCATTATATGGTCTTTCTAGCCCTGCCATTCCTTACCCGACGCTTTCACGGATGGTTGCAACAAAGTCCTCCAACGCCTACCACTCCAGTTCCGGCTGAGCCATTGCCGGTTAGTCAACCCAGTAGCATTCCGTCTGAAACTAGTCTCGTTTCACACCAGCATTACGCACTCTGATGAAAAATAAGGCCCTTTAATGGCATGATGCTTTTAAATCAATTTATTTACTTATAAACTCAAAACGAAGTATGGAAACCCCCGAAACCCCAGTGTTAAAAAACCAGGAAGCTATTTTGGCCAATCAGGAAACGATCCTCAAAAACCAGGAATCAATTCTCCACAATCAGGATAGCCTGGATGCGATTCTAAGTAATCAGGAAACCATCAAGTCCAATCAGGAAACGATTCTCAAAAACCAGGAGTCGATCCTGAAAAATCAGGAAACGCTGGATGCCATTTTGGCCAATCAAGAAACGATCCTGAGTCTGTTGAAAAAATAAAGGGCTATTGACCCCAAAACGGTCTTCTATCTGGCGGGATTGACTCCGGCATCAGGCAAAGTTTCAGTCGCCTGATGCCGGAGTTATAATTGATATGTTTCTACTCTCATATTGTCATTTGTTTCGTACGCTTCCATGTCTACAATCGAACGTCTCGCCCGTCGTATACCCATTTTATACATGCTGTTTCTGGTCAGTGTGTTAAGTACTTGGGGCTGGTATGTTTGGACCCTACCCGATGGAAGCGTGCTAACCCGCCGATGGACAGCTTCCCTGACGATGGTACTGGGTTCCTTTATTGCGGGTTCCAGTCCGGAGGGAAGTGCCGCTATTTCCTATCCTGTTTTTACATTATTGCTGAAAATCCCACCACCGGTAGCCCGTAATTTTTCGTTTGCCATTCAAAGTATTGGCATGACTTCGGCCTCGTTGTTGATTCTG
>CAXTJJ010000654.1:0-3116 GCA_964244155.1 uncultured Spirosoma sp. | reverse complement strand
GGGTATTCATAATAAAATTCATCCTGACCGATACTCACCCGTTGAATGGTTGGGTCCTCGGCAAGTGCGAGCGTATCCCCTTTCGGACTAACAAAGTGCATCTCACCCAGCAAAAGATTATAATTAAATGGAGCCTGAGATACGCTTCCATTCTTAAAATATAGCTTTCCTTGTGAAAAGGAAGGGTATTGGTACCGTTCCTGAACAGGTAACGCTTTTGCAGGGTCGGCGCCACCCTTCAGCCTAAAATACTGGCTATCCTGAGCAATTGAGTGCTCATTTATTATAAGGCAGCTAATGAATAGAAGTGCAGGTAGTGTCATGATGTGTTTGTTTAAAAATAGTCTGGCTGATTAATAAAGCTACTGGTTAATCACTAAAATTACCAGTCCCGGCAAGGTCAATCGCACACACAGTAACAGGACGATAGTACAGGGCCAGATAACTAAGGAACATCATTTTATAATTGGGCGAAACCTGCCCCCCTGAATAGACCGATAGAATAAAGGCTTTAGACATAGTCATTGGGATTACCCTACACATGACCCGCCGGTAATCGTAACCGTTGGGAAACGAGTAACTTTCTCCTACATCCTTATTTTACGAGTATTATTTTATACCGAAACCAAGCGGATAAGCTTAAAAAATATGTTCCCTCGCGCCTGGGTGTTGTTCTTGTCTTTTCTGGTCACAACGTTCGTCAATCCCAATGGTCTGCAACCAACGTCGTCTTTCGCTCCAACCCGTATGTTAATGACCAAACACAATCTTCAGGAAGCCTCAGTCGATAGCAAGAAAAAGCAACGACAGGAGTTGTATCAGTTGTTGGGAAAATTACCAGACAGGCATCGACCGGTAACGGTTGAAGTCGTTTCCACACAGGAAACCGATGAGCTGATCATTGAAAAACTCCTTCTGGACATAAACGGTCTGGAGCGGGTGCCGGCCTATTTCACAAAGCCCAAAAATAAATCCGGCAAACTACCGGTCGTTCTGTTCAACCATTCCCATTTCGGGCAGTATGAAGTGGGTAAAGAAGAGTTTGTGCGCGGCAGGCCTGAAATGCAAAAACCGCCCTATGCACTGGCCCTTGCCCGAGCGGGCTATGCTGGTTTGTGTATTGACAGTTGGTGCTTCGGCGAACGGCAGGAGAGAAAAGAGACAGACACATTTAAAGACATGATCTGGCACGGGCAGGTGCTTTGGGGCATGATGGTTTACGACAACCTGCGGGCACTGGATTACCTGGAAACCCGGCCTGATGTTGATACAAAGCGGATAGCTACCATGGGCATGTCTATGGGAAGTACAATGGCGTGGTGGCTGGCCGCTTTAGACGAACGAGTTAAGGTCTGTGTTGACCTTTGCTGCCTGACCGATTATCAGGAATTAATAAAGGCCAACGGACTCGGTTTACATGGCATCTACTACTACGTGCCCGATTTGTTGAACCACTTCACCACCTCGCAGATCAACGGCCTCATATCGCCCCGACCCCATTTTGGATTAGCAGGCCGGTTTGATCCGTTAACACCCCTGCCCGGCCTCACAAAAATCGATCTGGCACTCAAAGAAATCTACAAAAAAGATGGTGCCCCAGACGCCTGGCAGCTACGAATTTATGATGTCGGTCATCAGGAGACTAAAGCCATGCGAACCGATATTATGGCCTTTTATGCTAAATGGCTATAAGAAAACAGGTTGATTCTCAAATTAAATAGTCGAGCGTAAACAGTTTATTGGGAATTAAATGCAATTCATAGCCCCTTTCTTACGCTTCATACTACAATCGAATTGCCCCGGCCACAAACACGCTAATTTTGTGAGTAGCTGAATAACAGCCTGATAGCTATATTCATTTCACTTACTCACTCCACATGGAAACCTTACTACTCCCACACTTTACCACCAAGCGATCCGTCCCGGTAGCTTCTATCGAGTATCTGGAAGCAATGGGAAACTACACGACGGTTCATCTTGTTGGCATGAAACCGATGGTGGTGGCGATTACCCTCAAACGCTTTTCAGAACGTTTACCCGGTTTTATGCGCATTCATAAAGGCCTTCTGGTCAATCCAGATCATATTGTTGCCTACAAAACCCGGTTCACAATTAGCCCGTTTGTTCAGCTTTCCAAAGACAGGCAACTAACGATCTCTCGTCGGCAAACCAAACGGCTCAGGCCGCAGTTAGCCTCCTTTCCCTGGTGTGTTGCCAAGAGCTGAGTGATTCGGTAAGCCATTCCGGCTATACACCGTAACCAGATAAAATCCTTACTTGCAGGAAAATCGTTACTACTGTAAACGAGGAATAAATCTGGGTTTCGATGAACGAGCCGAATCTATTGTTTGAGTGCCTGACATATCAATTACAAAACTTCCCGCTGGACGATATGCTCTGCGCGAAGGAAGCGGGTCAATGGCGAAAACATAGTACCAAAGAGGTCAGTCATTTGGTCAACCAACTGAGCAGAGGCCTGCTTAAACTTGGGCTCGAAGGTGGTGACCGAACGGCTGAGAGCGTGACCAAGATTGCTATAATAAGCGCCAACCGCCCCGAATGGATGATGGTAGACATGGCCATTCAGCAAATTGGTGCCGTTTCCGTACCTATTTATCCAACAATCAGCCCCGCCGAATTACAATTCATTTTACAGGATTCAGCGGCTAAAGCGGTGTTTGTCGGCGATGAGAAGTTAGCCAGTAAAGTGGCTGGTATTCGGCTGGCATTACCTGAATTGAAAACCGTTTTTTCATTTGATGAAGTCCCAGACGTCAGTCATTGGCGGGAATTACTGGTTGACTTACCACCCGAAAGTGAGGATCAACTGAACAAACAACGCCAGGCCATAACGCCAGCCGATCTGGCAACGATTCTGTATACCTCTGGCACAACGGGAACACCAAAGGGGGTTATGCTATCACATCGTAATCTGGTCAGCAATGTGTTCAGTAGTTCAATTCTGCTTAAGGAAATCGGGATTCAGGGTCAGCGTGCCCTTAGTTTTCTACCTTTGAATCATGCCTTCGAGCGAACAGCGACGTATTGTTATTTTTATTGTGGCACCTCCGTTTACTATGCGGAGAGCATGGATATGATTGGCGCAAATCTTCGCG
>CAXTJJ010000653.1:0-3117 GCA_964244155.1 uncultured Spirosoma sp. | reverse complement strand
ATGGGCTTGTTGGGCGTAAAAACTAGTTAATTTCTAAACTGGTATAACCAGAAATAATTATATTTTAAATTTATTCAATCAAATGGTCTTGTTACTAATTTTTAATATAAACTAACAAAGTATTTCCTCTATTCATATATAGAAAATATAATACTATTGTTTACTATAACAGACGAATTTCGCCGTCAGCCCTTAATCTTTTGTTTGAGAAAACTCCCCGTCTAGTTTTATAGTAGATATCCAAACAAGCAGTGCGGAAAATAACTGGTATTGTCTGCACAGTAAGTCTTATTAATTAGTTATAAAATGGATAGACTATCAAACCCTACTCTTAGTTTATATAACATCTGTTTTGATATTAGTTCATAAGTAGCAACAAAGGCATTTACTAATGTAAGCACCGACTTACTAAATCATAATCACGCACAAAGCGTATTGCATTTCTGCTTTATCCAACTATTTACGATAACATAAGACGTCTTTTTCTGATCTGCCGATCCGACCTTTTCTGTACGTCTATGCTTGATTATCAACACAACTAGTAGTTGTCGAGGGGCTTTGCTCTGAAGGCAATTGATTAGTTATTACTCAAACGTTTTACTTTATGAATGCACCGGTAATTTTATTTGCCTACAAACGGCCACGCGAACTTAAGGCAACTATTCAGGCTCTTCGGGCAAACCATCTGGCCCCGGAAAGTGATCTGTATATCTTCGCTGATGCACCCAAACGTCCGGAAGATGCCCCTAAAGCCGCCGAAGTCCGCCAGTTATTAGATGAGATTTCAGGATTTCGATCCATTTATCGGGACTATGCAGAAACCAATATTGGCTGCGCCGATTCGGTTATCAGAGGTATATCGTATGTGCTGGACAGACACCCATCGGCCATAATTGTGGAAGATGACCTGATCACCTCGCCAAATTTTCTGGACTTTATGAACCAGGGGCTGGAGCAGTACGAGAAAAACAAGCGGGTGTATTCGGTGGCGGGCTATACCTTTCCTTTTCAGAAACCTGCCGATCATGAGTCCGATGCTTACTTCATTCCGCGGCACAGTCCGTGGGGTTGGGCAACCTGGGCCGATCGCTGGCAGTCAATTGACTGGGACATGGTCGAATACCCAGCCTTCATGCAGGACAAAGAGCAGCAACGCGCCTTTATGCAGGGTGGCTCTGACCTGCTGAATATGCTGCGCGACCAGATGGAAGGACGCGCCGATGCATGGGATATCCGCTTCTGTTTCAATCGGTTCAAGCGGAATGGACTGACCGTTTATCCAACCATTTCAAAGGTCGAAAATATTGGTTTTGGCGAAGAAGCCACGCACACAAACATTTACAATCGCTACAAGACAGAGCTGGATAACGGTACGCAGCGCGTATTTAATTTACCCAGAATTGTGCAGACTACCGAATACTACAAGCAGCAGACACTTCGACGGTATAGCGTACCGATTCGAATATTTAACCGATTAAAAACGCTGGCTGGCATGCGCTGACCGGACTTTCGCCCGCTCCAGATGTATCAGTCGGGGCGGGCTTTTTTCAATCAAATCATTTATAAATCGCTCATCGTAATGAAATACTCCAACTTTTTCAAGCTGAGCCTTTTGGTAAGTTCACTTACTTTGCTGGCTTATTGCAAACCAAAAGATCCGGAACCCGATGTGATCGTTCAGCGGGAAGATGCTCTGACCATTACTCAGGTGCGGGCGTTCAACGGCAGTTCTGTGCCCACGAGTATTCGTATTACGGATGCGGGCAGGGAAGGTGTATTTAAACTGGACCAAACTGATCACACCAGCGACGATAACATGGGTATTACCCTGGTTACCGCCAAAGGGTATCGCTATAAACGGGAGTTCACCGGGTCAGCAAGTGCGTTCTGGTTTGGGGTCAACGAATCGGATGACGACATAGGCCCTGAATTAATTACGGCCATAAGGTCTACGGATGACATAACCATTCCGGATGGCACCTACACACAATTGACCCCCGCCAACTTAAGGAGCAATCTGACATTGCGGGCAAACCCCGGCAAAGCCATTATCAAACTTCCCAAATCGCATGTTTCTTTAGGTGCTCTTGTTAGTGCCTCAGATAATGCGACTATAAGCAATGTCATGATCGACGGGTTAACCTGGATCGTATCCTCCCAGGAAGCCGGTCAATACGGGACGATAGCCATTGATGGCCCATCTGTAAGCAATCTGACGATACAAAACTGCACGGGCAATGACACAGCGGCCAAGGATAGTACCAACTGGTTGACCCTAAAAATTCAGGCTGGTAAAACGGCATCGAACATCATTGTCCGCAATAATACCGTACAGGCAAAACGCATGGGCTGTGAGATATTCAACCACGATAATATCGGTATTTACGCGGGTACGAACATAACCGTAAGTGGCAATAATTTCTCCAATTGTCATTTTGGAATCTCCCTGTCCGGCCCGCTGGACCAGCTAACTGTAGATAATAACTACATAAAAAACTGTAGTCTGTACGGTATTGAGATAGCAGGCGCATCCCATAATGTAAAGATCACCAACAACAAATTTGAAGGCGTATTCGACAAGTTTCTGGCCGGGTCGAATGACGGAGCCGGTAACGGTACCATTGTTGGAGGTATGATTGTTAGCGGCAATTCAACTGTAGGCCAATGTACCGGTGGTGTGCTGCTCACCAATGGCGGCACCGTGCAGTTTACTAAAAACGTCCTGAATATGACGGGTATGATTGAACTAATGAAATCAACGGCGGGGGGAACATTCACCCAGAACGTCATTCAGAGCCTGTCGATCAAAGCGATCATTTGCGACAATTCCCCTAATAATACATTTTCCAACAACACAATTTCAAATAAAAATTGCCCTGTTAATCAGGCTACCGTTCTGGCATATGGCCCAAATGCAACGAACAATGTGCTGACTAAAAACATCCTGATTCAAGGCGTGGGTGGTAAGCCCTACGATGCTGTATTAGGCGCGAGTATACAAGCGTCCGAGAACCGCGCAGAGGCTGGCAATTTAATTCCCTGATAAGTAATTATTCTTACGTATATCTGGATCTGACCCTGGATAAGTAGAGTGCATATCACTTGATGGTATGCACT
>CAXTJJ010000652.1:0-3117 GCA_964244155.1 uncultured Spirosoma sp. | reverse complement strand
GGGCAAAATCTCGGGCAGCCTCCTGCACGGCAAGGTGCTCTTCCGATAAATTAAAATTCAATCCCTGTAATTCCAGCGTTGCCGATGCCATCGAATTGCGTTGATTTAAGTTACTGTTACCTGTTTGTTGTGAATAACGTAAAAGTAATGAAAAAGAAGCAATAGTATGCATGCATACTATTGCTTCTTTTTCAACAGGATTAACAGGGTTTTCACTACCTAAAAACCCTATTAATCCTGTTGAAAAAAGGAATCATAGCTAGTCAAGAAGAAACTTGCTCTATACCCTGTTTGATCATTCGAACAGAAGAACAATTAGTTCGGCAACACAAGCCGGTTTCGTGGAATGTTCCAGTTCAAAAGTACATTCTATGACAGCCCGTACCCCTTTTTCTTGCGGTTCGGCCCTTTGCAGATTCGCCTTCATGCGTAAACGACTCCCAACCGGCACCGCGTTTATGAACCTGATTTTATTGGCCCCGTAATTAATGCCCATTTTCACCGATTCAACCCGGTATAATTGAGCCATTAGTTTAGGCGCCAGCGAAAGAGTCAAAAAACCGTGTGCAATCGGTGTTTTGTACGGCGACTCCCGCGTAGCTCGTTCGGGTTCGGTATGGATCCACTGAAAGTCGCCGGTAGCCTCGGCAAAGAGATTGACCATTTCCTGGGTGATCGTTATATAATCGGTTTCTCCCAGCGATTGCCCGGCATGAGCCGAAAAGTGAGCTAAATCAGCGAACGTACTCATCACGACACAAGGTATACTGTATAAGAAGTGGTCGGTCGGGATTGTTTATCAACCGTCGTCCGTAATTTTGATGATATGGCCAAAACCACAGATCAGCATGAATTCAGGCCTGCAGATAGCCGGATTACTTACCAGAAATATGGTAATGGTCCGGCTATATTGCTGGCTTTTCATGGTTTTGGACAAAGTCAGCAGGCATTTAAGTCGTTAAACAAGCTACTTGGTAAGCAATATACCATTTACGCCATTGATTTATTCTTTCATGGCAACAGCCACTACCTGGGCGATCAACTTTTGACTAAATCGATCTGGTGTGAATTAATTGACCAGTTTTTACAAGCCCATTCGATTGACCGATTTTCGTTGATGGGTTTTAGCCTGGGCGGACGATTCGCGCTGGCAACTACCGAATGCTTTGCCAATCGGCTGGATCAACTGATTTTGATCGCTCCAGATGGTATTACGCGCAATGGCTGGTATCAGCTCGCAACCAGCACCCCACTGGGACGTAGTTTATTTCGCTACGTTATGCGTCATTTGTCAATGCTAACGACGTTTGGACACCTATTAACGCGGCTTGGCCTATTAAACCGGACGATCATGCGTTTCGCTGAAATTTCGTTGGGTACGTCAGCTCAGCGTGCCTTAGTATATCGAAGCTGGACACAATTCCGCTTGATTAAGCCTGATTTGACTATAATTTCAAATTCGCTTAATGACCATGGCATACCGGCTCTGTTTTTCATGGGTGCTTACGACCGCATTATACCGGGCGCCTACATTCTTCCCTTAACAAAACGGCTTATACATTACCAGTTGACCGTTTTCAAAACAGGGCACAATCATTTGATTGAGTTGACTGGAGAGAAACTGGCGAGTTAACTTTTCGTTGGGGGTGGTTGATGATCTTTATTACCCAAAGACCGTTGGATAACTTGCCATAGCCCGGCGATGGAAACAATAATCAAGGCAACGATAATGATCTGAGTCCAGGAGCTTTGATTCGGATTTTCTAACAATGCCTTGATTTCACGGGCTTCATGCCCCGACCAGATTGCCAGTAATGTACGGGGCGTCATGCCCAGAAATCCACCCAGTAAAATATTTTTCAATTTCGCCCCCGATAATGCAAACATCAGGTTCGTCAAGCCAAAAGGAAGAATAGGCGATAACTTTGCAAAGAAAATAACCTCCAGTTCATTGTTCAGGATGCGATCCAGGACCGACTGTGCTTTGGGATTTCGGCGAAGAAAAGCCAGAAATCGGTCATGGTCGAGCCAGTGAACCAAGAGATTAATAAACAGAATTCCACCGAAATTGATAATAAACAGGGGCAGAACGGCCTGCCAGCCTAAAAAATACCCGAAGATGAGGGCCAGCATTGTTGGTGGTGTCAACCCGGCAGATGTAATCGCACAAACGACCGTAATACCCGCCCACTGCCAGGCTGTAAAGCCCGCAATCGTGGCTTCATGAACTACCGCAAAGTAGGTCAATAATGAGGTAAATACGATTGGCGTTACCGATAAGGCAAGACCCAACAAGGCCGGACCGGTAACTGATTTAGGAATAGATAACTTCACAACTATAACAAACGGGGAAACGGCGGTTGAGGTTTGACTTATCGGGCAACGTACCGTTCTACGTTACATTCTTCGTTACATTTGACTATGAAATTCGGAACCAAAGCCATCCATGCCGGTATTGAGCCGGACCCCACAACGGGCGCGATTATGACGCCCATTTATCAAACATCGACCTACGTTCAGGAATCGCCGGGTAAACACAAAGGCTACGAGTATGCCCGTACCCAGAACCCCACCCGAAATGCGCTTCAAAATAACCTCGCTGCCCTGGAAAACGGGAAACACGGCATTTGTTACGCATCGGGTCTTGGCGCAACAGACGCAATCCTGAAACTGTTCAAACCCGGCGACGAAATCATTGCCAGCAACGACCTTTACGGCGGAACGTACCGGATTATGGTGCGCGTTTTTCAGGAATTTGGGCTAAAATTCAACTTTGTTGACTTATCAAACGTAGCCAATCTGGAAGCGGCCATTACGCCTGCCACAAAAATGGTCTGGATTGAGACGCCAACGAATCCACTGCTTCGTCTAGTAGACATTGAGGCTGTGGCAACCATTACGAAACCGCATAACATTCAACTGGTAGTTGATAATACGTTTGCGTCGCCCTATCTGCAAAATCCACTTGACTTAGGCGCCGACATTGTGATGCACTCAGTAACAAAGTATCTCGGCGGCCACTCCGATACGGTCATGGGGGCTATTATCCTGAATGACGACGAGACAGCTCAGCGATTAGCCTTCATTCAAAATGCCTGCGGAGCTGTGCCCGGTCCA
>CAXTJJ010000651.1:0-3122 GCA_964244155.1 uncultured Spirosoma sp. | reverse complement strand
TTCACCCTTTTTAGGCAATTAGGCGTGAGTAAGCTTTCGGATTATTTAGAAACAGAATTGGTCCTAAAAAAAGACCTGTGCGAACGTTTTGGCGAATGTGAGCCACCAGCCCGATGCCTGGAACAACCAGCAGAGTAAATTCAGCCCGATGACCAGAAAAATAACTAAAAACGGAATCGGGTTTTTGCGGCTGCGGATGTCCAGCAACAAAAACACCAACGCGATCAGTGTTGACAGCCACAGCACAGCCATAACGGAGACCGGAAACGGAATACCACCTAAAATGATTAACGCCCGTCCCAAACCCGGCCCAATCATGAGCAGCGATGTAGCAATCATGTATCGCATATGGGCTGCTGGCTGTTTTTGATACACAAAGGCCAGCAATGCAAAGAGGGCAAAGGTTAAAATAGTCGGGATATCCAGCGACAACTGCGCCAGCACCTCATTTTCGGGACGATGCGCAGTTTCCCGAAAATACACCATCCGACTTACTTCCAGGATAGAAAAGCAGACGAGTGGGGCCAGCACATAGCCTAGTTTACCGAGAGTTCGGTGCCAGTTATATTTCCCGAATTTTATCAGAAAAGGCTGAATGATGAGCATCAGGAACCAGGCCATAAGCATGGCACCGTGGAAATGCTGTTCCCAGCGAAATCCGTTGAAGGTGGGAAAGAAAACAGTGTAGGTTTGGTGAAACCCGATGAGGGCTATTATCCAGATCAGGGCGAAAAAATAGCCAATGTTTTTGTATGCCTTTTCCATAATGTGAATGAGCTAAAGATGAATGATCTGTAAGGTCAAACGTCATTGGCTGCTCGCTGCGGCCATTTGGTTGCTGGCTGGTATCCGGGGTAGGGGGGCGGGTAAAGGCAATGGAGCGGATGATGGACTAGGTATAGATCGTATACCAAATGCTGCTATATTCCACAGAATCATAATGAATGCAAAAAACCAGAGGCCCATAAAAAAGCCAATGCCCAAATGCATACTGATGATAGCCGCCAACCCATAGGGCCTCCATTTTGATGGGTAGACCCATAAAGGATAGCCTATCTCCAGTGCCAGCGTTCCCCAACCTAAAAGTAGAGTGAATGTTGGCCAATCTGCCAGCCAGGCGGCATTATGGGTGTCGAAGGGGGGTTGCATAACGGCTCGCCAGATAGCTTCGCCATTCCACCATTGATCGCCCAGTGATTTATGCAGGCCTGAAAAAATATACACAATGCACAAATGGAATTGCAGAATTTTACGGGCTGCTGTTGCTTCATTGGCAGTAACGACGGTATGAGTTGACCATCCGGCATCGACAGAAAATGCGTTTCCTACAGGTAGCAGCCAGCAATACAGCAGTGCGTTGTTCGTGAACGTATCGTAGCCATAGGAAAAAAGAATGGAACTGTTGATCATCATCAAATTAAAGCTCCAGGCCAGAAAGCCGCTCATACGCGTACAAAAGCCTGCTGTTAGGCTCAGGAGTACACAACTGTAGACGAACAGAATGGATTTTAACGCTGTAATTTCATCCATACCCATCGAACTGAGCCCGTTTGTGAGCCACGATAAACGTGGAAAAATCGGTGCTAACAGGGCGTCATTAAGCTCTCCCCTAATAAGACCAAACTGCCCGTATACGTCCAGAAATTCAGATTCATGATAGAGGACCACTGTATGAATCAGCGTGAGCAAGGCAATACTGATTCGGAAAAAGGCCAGCGGTGCATAAGTTTGCGGCTTATTCCAGAACAGGTCCCAGGCAGATTGACAACGGGCTGGTATCATATCAGTGCATATAAAATGGGTAGGACGCGAGTAGGGTAGACTGCAATGTCTTACCCCGGCTAAACTCAGCCTGCGTTGGCAGAAAATACATATACATATTTACCCGCACGCCGGTTAAGTGCGGATACCGTTCAAACATACGTGTAGCCAGCGAACGGGAAATCCACTCACGGGAAGCCGAATCATTGGCAAAATGCGTATAGATCGGGAATACCTTATTCTGGGTTTCGAACCCGTATTGAAGTTTCGTGCGGGCTTGAGAATGATCAACAAAAGTCAGGGTAAAGTCGGCGTCGACAGAATTGGATATGTCGGGCGAAAAAAAGTCATAAGCCGCTACGTTAAACCACCGGCAGTATTGGTTGATCAACCACTGTTGCTGGAGATCTACGCTAAAAACAGAGGCTATATTTATGCTACAGACAAGAGCTAAATGGCCAATGGAAACGTAAAGCAGGTATCGTTGAGAACGCTTTTTCATGTGCGAAACAGGTTTTGCCAGCGTTCCGTCCGGGCAGAACACTGGCTAATCTGATGGTCTACTGATGCCGGGCAATAACGCGATCCAAACTTTTCGTTCGTGCGATGACTTCCTGAAAGTTCTTCAACAAGATGATGTCGAAACAACCGGGTCCGATAATCTGAAGCTTCTGGAAGCGAATCTTGTCGAACTTAATATAGGGCGAAAACAAGATGCCTGAAGCTGCTTTACCTGCTTCAATGGTCTTCCAGTCCATTTTGCCATAGGTTTTTTCAATGGCACCTCCCTTCCCGTCCGATTCGATTAGCTTTACATGGTACTGGTTTTCAGGGAGCCCTTTTAAGGATTCTTTTACTAAGGCGACCTCATCCCGGTTAAGGACCGATTTTGTCTGGGCAACGCTGTTTCCTAAGCTAACCAGTAACGCCAGCAGTGTGGTGTAAGCAATACAAAAGTGCTTTTTCATAATGATTTTCATTTTAAAAGAGAAGTTATCGTGTAGATGGATAAGCCTTCCACGGAAAGGCTGATGTAACGGATTAGTCGGGAAACGGGTGACAGGAGGAAACAGCCCGAACGCCCGCCGGATAGATTGGCTTTGCTGTCGGGTAAATTCGATTTGGATAAGTGTCACAAACTCTTTAAATCACACCCATCCGAATTCAGTAGCCCATTTGTTCATTAGCACGAAGCTGATTATACTTTATGAAAATCAACGCTGCCTATTGCCTGCTCACCCTGTTGTTTACCCTGTTGTTGGCATTACAGACTACTGCTCAAATACCCGGTGATGGTTTCATCAATGGCGACCTGCTACCCAACGCACCTGAGCTAGCCGCTCGCGGAACGTATGGTGTGG
>CAXTJJ010000650.1:0-3128 GCA_964244155.1 uncultured Spirosoma sp. | reverse complement strand
CCTCATCCCTATTCCTAAACCCTTTCCTTTTCAACCATGCTTTCTGATTTACTCACGAAAATTAATCAGGCGACTGATCGCCTAATGGGAGCAATCCCTTTTTTTTTGGCCGGATGGCTGAGTTTTGTGCTTTGCGGCATGGCCCAGGCTGACCCGATTCGGGTGGAAGCCGAAGCCAGTCAGGGTGTTACGCTCAACGGGGTTCAGATTACGAATGAACGAACCGGTTTTTCGGGAACCGGTTATGCCTGGGGTTTCGATGACGACAGCAACGGGGGCGATAACATCGTCTTTACCGTTCCCGTTACCGCCGGAGCCTATGAACTAACCATTGGGTTTTATTCGCCCTATGGCGATAAAAAGACCCGTTTAACGGTCAATGGCGTTACCAGCGAGCAGGACCTCAAAGGCACAGGCGAGGGTTTCAGTGCGCTTACGGTCGGGACGTTTCAACTCGTAGATGGGCAGAATACCATAACGATCACGAAAGACTGGGGATATTATGGCATCGACTACATTGTACTCACACCGGCGTCTGTTAAACCACCTACAATTGTCCCCCTGGTAAATGGCCGGGCTGAAGTTGAGTTAGGCGACCTGACAGGTGTAGATGTTGCCACAACCAATCCGGGTTTTTCGGGGACGGGCTATGTAACGGGCTTTGATAACGCGACCGATAAAGTAAGCCTTACTGTCAACGCACCAGCTGGCCTGTATGAGCTAACCATTGGCTATGCATCGCCTTACGACGATAAGGGTATTGACTTTCAGGTCAATGACGAGCGGGGGAGTGGTACATTGAAGAAAACGGTTTCCGGATTTAGTACAACCGGTCTCGGAAAATTTCTGCTGAATGAAGGAGTAAATACGATTACAATTTACCGGGGATGGGGCTATTACGATGTTGATTACATCCAACTAACACCAACCACCGCCCCGCTACCCGCCAAACCACCCAAGATACTCGCCGACGCACAGGCCACCTTATCGACAAAAGGTCTGTTTTCCTATATCGTTGATCAGTACGGGAGCAAAGTGATTTCGGGTCAGCAGGACGACGTGGAATACATACTGGAAAAAACGGGTAAAGAGCCTGCCATCGGCTCGTTCGATTTGATTGACTATTCGCCCAGCCGTGTTCAGTTCGGGTCAACACCCCAGCGGAGCAGCGAGGACATTATTAAGTGGGCTAAAAAAGGCGATGGCCGGGGTATCGTGAGCCTGATGTGGCACTGGAACGCCCCAACCGATCTGATCAATCAGGCACCGGATAAACTCTGGTGGCGCGGTTTCTATACTGAGGCCACGACCTTTGATATTGCCGCCGTACTGGCCGACAAAAAAGGCGAACGTTATCAACTCATCCTGCGCGACATCGATGCTATTGCCCTGCAACTGAAGAAATTTCAGGCGGCTGATGTGCCCGTACTCTGGCGACCCCTGCATGAAGCGGCTGGCGGCTGGTTCTGGTGGGGTGCCAAAGGATCTGGCCCACTTAAAGAACTCTGGCACATTTTATACGACCGACTTACGAACTACCATCAGCTACACAACCTGATTTGGGTATACACCGCCACCGATACCTTCAACGCCGACTGGTATCCGGGTGATCAATATGTCGATGTCGTAGGATTGGATATTTATGCTGACCCTACCGCAAACATGAGTGGAAACTGGGCCAGTGCGCAAGCCCAACTGAATGGGAAAAAGCTGGTGACCTTGTCCGAAACGGGTAATCTGCCAAACCCGGACAAGATTCGTGGTTTCGGCACCTGGTGGTCCTGGTTTTCAGTCTGGACCGGAACGGATTATATCAAAAAACAGCCGATTGATCTGTTGAAAGCAGTCTATACAGATAAGGACGTGATTACGCGGGATGAACTACCCAACTGGCGACCACCCGTAACGCTGAAAGTACAGTATCAGGATGCTGATAAGGGCAACGCCACGAACAACACGATCCGGCCGAATTTAATGCTGATCAATGAAGGGTCGACGCCGGTTCCATATAGTGAACTCACCATCCGGTATTGGTTCACCGCAGAAAACTATACTGGAATTAATGCCTTTATTGATAATGCGCAACTGGGTTCCAGTAAGGTAAAGACGAAGTATGTGGCGTCGCCAAATCCACGTAATGGTGCTACCGGCTATCTTGAATACAGCTTCGACCCATCGGCGGGTAATTTGGCAACAGGTAATTCGGGGGTTATTCAGTCGCGCTTTGTTAATAGTGATTATTCGAGCCTGAGCGAGAAGGATGATTACTCGTACCGAACCGCTACAGACTTTGTTCTTAACGACCACATTACAGTGTACCGTACAGCACCGGGTGGTGTACCGCAGTTGATTTGGGGTATTGAGCCTGATGTTGTTTCACCTGTTGTGAAGCTGAAAGTGTACACGCAGAATAGAAACAGTGCTACCAATAATAACTCGATCAATACATTTCTGACCATTGCCAATGAGGGTAACACGCCTGTTTCGTATGGCGATCTGTTGGTACGCTACTGGTTCACGGCGGAAGGGACACAGCCCCTGAACTTCATTTCTGATTACGCCAAAGTGGGCAATAGCAATGTGACAGGTCAGTTTGTCAGAAACGTGGGTCGGAGCAAGGCCGACAGTTATCTGGAGCTGCGTATCAAGCCGAGTGTGGGAAGCCTGTTTCCGTCAGGAAATACGGGAACTATTCAATACCGAATTGCTAAATCCGACTGGTCGAGCTTCAATGAAAGCAATGATTATTCATACAAGCCGACGGCTGCTATGGACACCAACAGCCATGTTACGATTTATTACAAAGATCCAACAGGCGTGACGCAGCTTGTGTATGGAACCGAACCGGCCGTTGGTTCTAGTGGTCGCTCAGCCATTTCAGAAAAAACGTCGCTGTTGCAGGTAACGCTTCTGGGTAATCCGGTAGTAGGCGATAAGGCAGACGTAGATGTACGGGGCGCAATGGGAGGATCGCTAAAGTTCACTGTAAGCGATGCAAAAGGAGCGCAATTGCTTACTAAAGAAGTTGGTGAGGCAACTGAACGGGAGACGCATTCGCTTCAGTTAGGGAAAGCTTCGGGCGTGTACTTTGTTCGGGTTAGTACGCCAAACGAAGCTGTTACACTCAA
>CAXTJJ010000649.1:0-3136 GCA_964244155.1 uncultured Spirosoma sp. | reverse complement strand
GTTATAATAAAGGTAGCCCAGATCCATGTACTGTGAACTCAGGTCCTGACCGGGATTTCCGTTCAGGCGTTTGTCCAGGTCCTCCGGGTTATACACGTCACCCTTGGTGATCCCCAATACCGACCGCAGTTGATCGGCGGTGTACAGGTAGTTACCTGAGAAGTCGATATTTCGATAGTAATACTGATGTCCTTCGTTGAGCTTTAAATTGATGATAATGGAGTTGCCGCCATTGTTGATAACTGTATCCTCTTCAATAGTCGCATCACGGTAACCGAGTTTGTTGTAATACTCCACCAGTTTCTGTTTGTCCTCTTCGTATTTTTTAGGGACAAATTTTGATGGCGTAAATAACCGGCCAAAACGCTGTTCTTTAGTGCCCTTCATCTTCATTCGCACCGCAGATTCATCTACTTCGTTGAGGCCCTCGAAGTTGATTTTGGCAATTTTTACCTTTTGCCCCTTGTCTACCAACACGCGCATGGTGGCGTTGTTGCGGGTACTGTCGGGAATGGTTGTGATTTTGACTTTCGTATTCAGATAGCCTTTGTCGACAAAGTATTTACGCGTTGCCATCTGGGTGTTTTTAGTGATCGTGTTGGTCACGATTTTACCCAGATTGAGTTTCACTTTGTCTTTCAGGTTATCCTGTTCGCCTTTTTTTATGCCCATGAAGCTAACCCGATAAAGCCGGGGGCGTTCCTGAACCTTAAACATCAGCGACACCTTGCTGTCGGTTACATTGGTCGCGAACATCTCAACGTTATCCAACAGACCCGATTCCATTAGTTTACGTACTGCTGAACCAACCGCTTCGCCCGGAATGCGAATCTTGTCGCCTATTTTCAGGCCAGCTAACGAAACAAGTGAGTTGGGGTCCAGGTAGCGTGTACCCGTTACGGTAAGCCCGGTAATTTCATATTCTTTAGGACTGGCGTAGTTGAGCAGCTCGTTCGTTTCTGTCGGAACGACGTTGTCACGCGGAACGCCAACGCGTACCTGAGCCCGCACAGCAGCAGGTAACAGGCTAATGAGCAGGCAAATGGCCCCTACTAATACTTTTATACGGTGTTCCAAGTTGTGTAAACCTATTATGTTGTTGATTATCAGGAGCCGTTTAGCGGCAAAAGGGTTGTAACGCAAATGCCTTTTTTATCGCAAGTGTTAACGTCTTACCCTGTTTTATTTTATTAATTGTTCACTTATTTTTCCAAATCGACGTTCTCGTCGCTGGTAACTTAAAATAGCTTCATAAAGATGTTCTCTGCGGAAGTCCGGCCAGAGCACATCGGGCATATATAATTCAGAGTACGCAAGTTGCCAGAGCATAAAGTTGCTGATGCGCATTTCGCCACTGGTTCGGATCATAAGCTCAGGGTCAGGCATGCCGCTTGTGCTAAGGTGTTGTCCGAACACGGTTTCGTCAATCTGGTCAGGTGTCAGGTGGCCATCTCGCACTTCTACCGCCAATTGACGAACGGCCTCCAGAATTTCCCACCGACCGCTGTAGCTAAGTGCCAACACCAGCGTCAACCCGGTGTTCTGGCTTGTTTCGCGCATAGCTTCAGCCAGCTCACGCTGGCAATCGGAAGGAAGACTGCCGATGTGGCCAATGGTCGTCAACTTCACATTGTTGTCCATGAGCGTTTTGATCTCCCCGCGAATGGTATGAACCAGCAATGTCATCAACGCATCTACTTCAAATTTGGGACGATTCCAGTTCTCGGTCGAGAAAGCGTAGAGTGTCAGATATTTTATACCTAATTCAGCGCATCCTTCCGTTGTGTCACGTACGGCCTTGATCGCATTGCGGTGGCCAAACACCCGGGCAGCGCCCTGTTTTTTCGCCCATCGTCCGTTTCCGTCCATGATAACGGCTATGTGTTGAGGCAGATTGCTCGGGTCAATGTGTTCCTTCATCCCAATGGGGGAGTTTTAACATAAGTTAACAAGACCGCGAAGATACGGAATTTTAGTGAGTCGGTAAGTTAAATAAGTCAGTATGTGCCTGGTGTATGTATTGCTTTCATTGGTATGCCGATTTCTAGGGATTTATTGAAAGATAAGGAAAAGAGCAGACGTATTTTCCTTATCTTTCAATGGCATACAGACGATAGATGGATTAATTAATAAGCGCTAAAACAGACAGTTTACTTTCTCTCAGCTAGCTTTCCTATAGAGCTGGATCTTAATTAGACGAAAGGTTTTAAGCAAGCGGCCTCGAAGAGAAGCTTCTTCGGTTCTGACTCCCGACTCCAGATTTTGGATTAATAGTGCGACGCAAACCCAAAGCGACAATGTGCAGCCAGCCACTTACTGACTTAACAGAGCCATATTCCGCAAAGGCTGGGTGCGTAATAATTCGTATTCAGGAAGACTAAACAAAGAACCCAGGGCCGGTAAATCTTCAGGGCGATGCATATCGCTGCCTATAAAATCGACCCAATTATTTTTCAGTAACCGCTGGGCCTGTGTCCGTACTTTATTGCCATAACGCCCTGTTAACGAGAGCCAGTTGAGTTGAAATAGACACCCAACATCACGTATCCTGGCAAGAGCCGCTTCATCGTTGTGGTAATACGTATAGCGTTCAGGATGAGCCAGTATAGGTGTATAACCACGCGTTTGAATACGGAATAAAATGTCCTCCAGTTGTTGAGGGGCAGCTGCCCAACCTGTTTCGATAAGCAGGTAGCGTTCGGCACCAAAAGTCAGCAGATCATCCGTATTCAATAAATCCGGAAAGAATTCATCGAGCATATACTCAGCCGCTATGTCAATCTGAATAGAAATGTCGTTCGCATCGGCAAGTGCCTGTAGCTGATGTTGTCCCTCCCGTAACATCGCTGATGTATTAGGGTACCAGTCCCGGCTGACGTGTGGTGTTGTTATAATCCGTTGAATTCCCCAAGCCGCCATTTGTTGTAGGCAGACTATCGTTTGTTCAGGATCTTTAACACCATCGTCGACGCCGGGGAGTAAGTGTGAATGCATATCTACCTGCCAGAAACAAGCTTCATCGACCGACGACGGGTCATGGCCCGAAGTTGGAATAAACCGTTTCTTAAATCGTTCCCAAGCGTTCATAATTGCGTAATCTTTCCAAATCTACAAAATCGGTTGTCTAACAAAAAAT
>CAXTJJ010000648.1:0-3165 GCA_964244155.1 uncultured Spirosoma sp. | reverse complement strand
TCCTACAACTACCCCTGTAACACCTGGTCAAATTGACGAAGCATCGGGCATGGCCGACAGCCGCAGTCAACCCGGTAATCTCTGGATCGAACAGGATAGTGGTAGCCCCGCTGAATTAGCGCTGTTGGGCTACGATGGCACCGTAAAAGGTAAAATAAGTGTACCCTCAATTGCCAATCGTGACTGGGAGGAATTGGCCATTGGGCCAGGACCAAAAGACGGTGTCAATTACATTTACATTGGCGAAATTGGCGATAATAACAGTCAGTATCTAACCGTTCAGATTTATCGCCTGCCCGAACCCGCCAACCTGCAAACGCCTATTAACAATACGCAGATCGAACGTATAAACTTCCGTTATCCACAAGGCCCGCGCGATGCCGAAGCCATGTTTGTTGACCCCCAGACGAAAGATATTTATGTGATCTCGAAGCGGGAAGAGAGAGTTCATCTTTATGGATTGGCTTACCCACAAAACACCAGTGACCTGATTACCGCAACCGATTTCGGTGAATTGCCTTCGTTTGGCGGTGGACTGGCTAACTACGTAACGGGAGCAGCTATCTCGCCCGATGGTAAGGAGATTCTGGTGCGGACATATACCACCGTCTATTATTGGAAACGGGATGCCGGGCAGTCCATTCCAGATGCCCTGCAATACGGTACCCGGCGTTCATTAGTTACCCGGCTTGAGCCACAAGGAGAAGCCATCTGTTTCGACAAAGATGCCAAAGGCTTTTTTACCATCAGTGAGCGGGCCAGTGCTTCATCCGTGAACCTGTATTATTACGCTAAAAAGTAGATCAATATTTCAGTCAGTCTCTTCATTCAGTGCGTACCGTTTTATAGTCCATACGATTCGCTGAATTTGGTGATAAGCTGTTCTGATAAAAAAGTCATCCGGTTAAAGGTTGGCTTAAGCTTGAAAATCACCCGGAAATAGTGACAGACGATCTCAATGGCAGCGTCTGGCGCTATGTGTGGGTGATTTTTGGTATCAGTCCGTCCTGACTCCGATTCTCCAAACTAGCGACAATCCGTTATCTTGCCGCATGGATTCATCAATTCTAATTATAGTCCTGAGTTTGTCAGTATTGATTTCGTATGCCTTCGACTTGTTTAGCAGTCGTTTCAAAACACCCTCCGTTTTGTTGCTTTTGCTGCTGGGTATGTTGACGAAGCAGGCTACTCAATACTTCGATGTTCAGGTGCCGTATGTTACCACCATTCTGCCTACACTGGGTACTTTAGGCCTGATTTTACTGGTACTGGAGGGGGGACTTGATCTTGAACTTCACACCGACCGATTGAGCGTACTCCGACGAACATCGATGGCGTCATTGCTGGCCATCGTAGGCGGGACCCTGCTGATGGCGGGTATGCTCTATCTGCTATTGAACGATTCCTTTTACCATTGTCTGATTGCTGCGCTGCCATTTTCCATCATCAGCAGTTCGGTTACGGTTCAACGGCTGGATCAACTATCGGGAATGCAGCGTGAGTACGCCGTTTACGAATCGGCGTTTGCCAGTATACTGGGTATCATGGCCTTTAATTTCTTGCTGTTGAGCCGAGGATCAGCATTAGAAGCAATTTGGCTATTTGCACGAGACACGCTCTTTATGGCGCTTATTTCCCTGATTTGCTGTTTTGGATTGCTCTATCTTATTGGCCGAATCAACCACCGAATCAAATTCCTGCCTATTATATCCGTACTTTTTCTAGTCTATGCCCTGGCCGAAATCAACCATCTGTCATCCTTATTGCTGATTCTGATCTTCGGTTTGTTTCTCAATAATACAGAACTGTTCATTCGGGGGCGACTAAGCCTGATACTGAAAAATGATCTATTCGAGAAAGAGCTTGACCAGCTCAAAAACCTGACGGCCGAGGGCTCCTTTGTTGTACGAACATTCTTTTATTTAATTCTAGGCTATGCTGCTATCCCCAGCGAATTAGTCGATACCGACGCGATGATCGTAAGTGCGTTGTTCATGGTCATTATCATTGCCTGGCGCTGGGTAACGCTCCGGCTAACGTATTGGGGAGTATCCAGTCCATTATTGTGGATTGCCCCTCGCGGCCTGATTACGATTCTACTCTACTTGAATATCCCCGAGGATTTACGCTTACAGGGTTTCCGCGAAGGAATTCCTATGGTGGTAATCACACTATCCTATCTGGTTGTTATGACAGGCATACTGGGCAGTAAGCCAGTGGGTAATGGTGAATGATGAATTATTTTTCCTGATCATTTAGGTAAGTAATGCCGGAAGGCCCACCAGCGTCTCGATTGTAAATAGGCTGGATCAGCTTCATTCGCAAAGGCTTCCCGTTCAAAGCTGATGTTACGATAAGCCTGGTAATGCTGGCGATACTGAAACCGACGAACGAAATACTCAATGACATACCAGAAATAGAAAAGTACAATACCTAATTCGGCTTGCTGTCGCAGGTGGATTCGCTCGTGGTTGAGTAAGACAGGCCCCGGATTTGGATGCCTGACCAAAATAAAGGGGAAGAGAGCCATCCCATCAGGACCAAGGGAAGCAACGTGAATGACGAACATAGATACGGACAGGTCTGGAATATCGCTGTGCAAGATGATAAACTTTTTTTTATGACGTTACTACTCACAGGCTTCTTTATCATTGGTTATTTATTGATCAGCTTCGAACACTCGATTAAAATTAATAAAACCGCTACTGCACTCATTACAGGTATCGTGTGCTGGGCTACCTATGCACTGCTGGCAACACATACCGAAGTCGTTGGCCACCAACTGGAACATCACCTGACCAGTACGGCCGAAATCCTGTTCTTCCTGATGGGGGCCATGACCGTTGTCGAATTGATCGACGTACACGATGGCTTCACACTGATTACCGACCGGATCGCCAGCCGAAATATTCGTTCATTACTCTGGATCATCAGCCTGCTCGCTTTTTTTCTATCAGCTCTTCTAGATAACCTCACCACGGCTATTGTGATGGTATCTGTGGCACGCAAGCTCATTCGGACCATCGAAGATCGACGGGTTGTAGCGGGCATGATTATCGTCGCAGCCAATGCGGGTGGTGCCTGGTCGCCCATTGGCGATGTGACAACAACGATGCTCTGGATTGGCGGGCAAATTACGACCGTACATATTATCCGTTCCGTATT
>CAXTJJ010000647.1:0-3179 GCA_964244155.1 uncultured Spirosoma sp. | reverse complement strand
ATAGCCGTTGGCGTGGCCATTCTTTCGAATATAACCAAAGCCTTTCAGGAGTACGTTACCCGGCTGGTTGTCCAGAAATTCGGCACTGACATTTTTAACGATGGCCTTAAACAGACCCTTCGGTTATCGTATGAGGAATTCGGTGATCAGAGCAGTGGGGCCACGCTTTCCATTCTTCAAAAAGTGCGTACCGATACCGAGAAGTTTATCAATTCCTTCGTCAACATCCTGTTCTCGTCTCTCGTCGGCATCGGTTTTCTGGTCTGGTACGCCATCACAAAACACTGGGCACTGGTGCCGGTCTTTCTCATTGGTGTGTTATTCCTCGGCGGCCTGACGGGTTTGTTGAGCGCCCAAATCAAGACGACACAACGATCCATCAACCGGGAAACGGCCCTGTTGTCGGGCGTTATCACCGAATCGCTCCGCAATATTGAACTCATCAAGAGTTTAGGGCTGACATTTTCCGAAATCCGCCGACTCAAAGTTCAGACCGGGCGCATATTCGATCTGGAGATGTTCAAGGTGAAGCGCGTTCGGCTCCTGTCATTCTGGCAAAGTACAACGCTGAACGTGCTGAAACAGTCGGTTCTCTTTACCTTGCTCTGGCTTATTTTTCGGCATATACTCAGCACAGGCGAATTGATTTCCATGCAGTTTATTTCGGTAGCTATTTTCAATCCGCTTCAGGAATTAGGGAACATTATCCTGGCCTATCGCGAAGCCGAAGCCGGTTTACATAGCTTCGATCAGTTGATGCAGAAACCCATTGAACGGAATCCAGAGTCGCCCGTCGTCGTTGGCCCGCTGGAACGTTTACGTTTTGATGATGTGGTTTTCCGGCACCAGGGCGCCAACCAGAATGCGATTGATGGCGTTTCGTTTGAAGCCGAACTGGGTGATACGATTGCATTTGTCGGGCCGTCCGGGTCTGGAAAATCAACGATGGTGAAGTTGCTGGTTGGCTTGTACCGGCCCGTGGGTGGGGAGATTTATTATAACGACATCTCTACGAAAGACATTCGGTTCAATCCCATGCGACGGCAAATCGGTTTTGTTACGCAGGATACGCACCTGTTTGCCGGCACCATTCGGGAAAACCTGTTATTTGTGAAACCCGACGCTACCGAAGCCGAAATGCTCGACGCACTGGATAAAGCGGCCTGCGATCACCTGCTGGCTCGCTCGGCAAATGGACTCGACACGCAGATTGGCGAAGGGGGGCTGAAGATGTCGGGGGGCGAAAAACAACGGTTATCCATTGCCCGCGCCCTGGTCCGGCACCCGCGCCTGTTAATTTTTGATGAAGCGACGTCGGCCCTCGATTCGCTCACCGAAGAAGAAATTACGGATACTGTTCGGAGCGTGTCAGCCCTGAATGAACAGATAACCATCTTGATTGCCCACCGGCTCTCAACTATCCTGCACGCTAACACGATCTTTGTACTGGAGAGAGGCAAGATCGTTGAAATGGGTAGCCATGATGTGTTAGTTGCGCAAAAGGGCCTATATTATGCCATGTGGCGACAGCAAATTGGTGAACGCAGAACGGGCCTGTCGACCGTTGGGGCGTAATTAAAGCCTGCGTTAACACAGAAGTTCCTTATGAACAAACGTAGTCGGCAGGTCAGTTACTTTCTGTCCAGCCAGTACTTTTCCGATGGTCTGCGAACCACGCTATCCATCCTGCTGCCGGCCTTATTGTTATCGCAATTCGGACAGCTTCAGGCAGGCATGGCTATGTCGCTGGGCGCTCTGAACGTTAGTCTGAGCGATGCCCCCGGCCCGGTCATGCACCGTCGAAACGGCATGGTTACCAGTGCCCTAATTAGCTTTTCGGTAACGTTTGTAACGGGTTTCGCCCGAATGAACGAGTACACACTGGGCCTTGAGATTCTGGTATTTAGTTTCTTCTTTTCCATGTTTGCCATCTATGGCAGCCGGGCAACCTCGGTAGGAACGGCGGCCCTGCTGATCATGATTTTGATGATCGACCGCCCTATGGATGCCAGGGGCGTTATTCATGAGAGTGCCTTGGTGCTGTCGGGTAGTGTCTGGTACAGCGTCATCAGCTTAGTGGCGTCACGGTTGCAACCGTACCGGCTGGCGCAACAGGCATTGGGACAGTGCATCCATGAGATTGCCAAACTCATGGCCATAAAAGCTGATTTCTATGACCTTAAGACCGACTTAGACGACAACTATCGGCACCTGATTGCGCAACAGGTCGATGTGAGTGAAAAGCAGGACGCGGTTCGGGAAGTTCTGTTCAAAAGTCGGCGTATTGTGGCCGAATCAACCCGAACCGGCCGGTTATTACTACTGACCTTTGTCGATGTAGTCGATCTATACGAGCAGATCATCGCTATGTATTACGACTATTCCGACATTCGCGAGCGTTTTGGCAAGTCGGGTATACTCAATCAAATTGCGCGATCAATACGCCGGTTGTCGGTCGAACTCGATCACATTGGCCTGGCCATTCAATTGCCCGTTCCGTTCCATACACCCATTGACATATCGCCAAGACTGGACGAATTAAAACAACATATCGACGCGCTTGGCGATGAAGACGGGAGCACCCTGGTGCTTAAGAAAGTGCTGGTCAGCTTGCGTACCATCAGCCAGCGAGTAGCCACTTTACAAAAGAATCTTGCCAGCCCGACTGCCGGTCCCGTCGATAACGACGACATGGAATATGGTCGTTTTGTGTCTCATCAGGAAATCGAACTTAAATCATTTCTGGATAACCTGACATTTAGTTCGGCCACGTTCCGGTATTCGTTACGGGTAGCCATTGCCATGCTGCTTGGCTTTGTCATTACCAAACTGCTCCCCTATGGGCATCCTAGCTATTGGGTTTTACTAACCATTTCGGTCATTCTTAAACCGGCTTTTAGTCTTACCAAACAGCGAAACATCGAACGAATTATTGGTACGCTGGCCGGTGGTCTCATTGGCGTTTTAATTCTGACATACATCCCCAATAAAAATGTGCAGTTTGGCTTCATGGTACTCTTTATGCTGGGTACGTACAGTGCCCAGCGCATAAACTATATCGTGATGGTTATTTGTGTAACGCCTTTTGTGCTGATCCTCTTTAGTTTTCTGGGTGTCAGCTATTTGGGTGTAGCCGAGGAACGCTTTTTCGATACGCTTTTAGGAGGTGTGATTGCGTT
>CAXTJJ010000646.1:0-3187 GCA_964244155.1 uncultured Spirosoma sp. | reverse complement strand
CCTAGTCCGAAACTACGGGTAGCCAAGCCATAGTTGCTGTCTGTGCGTCGACTGCACCCGATCAAAGCCATCGACCGACTGCTGGAAGCACCGGGCAGATCAACCCTATTTCGCGAAAGTGACTACTCGTTGCTCATTGCCGGACCTGACACCGATAAAGCATATACCCAAACGCTACACGAAATGGTGCGAACGCTGGGTCTTTCGGCAAAGGTGTCATTTACTGGTGCGATGCAGGGCCAACGAAAAGAGCAACTATACGCCGATGCTTATTTATTGATTTTGCCTTCGCAGGCCGAGAATTTTGGCAATGTCGTTATTGAGTCGCTGGCGCAGGGAACGCCCGTTGTGGCATCCACCAACACGCCCTGGCAGGTGCTTGAGGAAGAATCGGCTGGCCGGTGGGTGTCGAATGAACCGGACTTACTTCGGCAGGCTATCGAATCATTCCTGACCATGTCGCCTGATACCTACGAATTATACAGAGAGCGGGCCTTGCAACTGGCCCGCCGAGATTATGATATAACGGCCAGTCCGGCTCGATGGGTCGATGTTTATGAGGCAGCAAGACGAATTCTACCCATTACCTAATGGATTACACCCAGCAACCGATCCGCGTCAAGATTCAGAAAGTAATTCGCTATGTACGCTTGTTTGGCCTTACCAGAACATGGACCAAAGTGCAGGCTCACTACCACATGAAGCGGCAGTTTTCGGGACGGCAGTCGCTGCCAGTGCCTACAGCGACTATCGGTAAACACGTTGGTATTCTGGGCTGCGGGACGTTTGCCTATGCGAACGTGGCCTATTATGTTCACCAGAAATTCGGGACCGTCATTCGGGGCGTTATGGATACCGACTTAAATAGGGCCATCTCGCTTGGCCAGCGGTATCAGGCAGATTACTATACCACCTGCGCCGACGATGTTATAAACGATCCGCATATTGACCTGATTTATATTGTCTCGAATCACGCATCCCACGCCGAATACGCCATTGCTGCCATCCAGCAGGGTAAAGCGGTACATATCGAAAAGCCGCATGTGGTGAACGAAGATCAACTGGTACGCTTATGTGCGACCATTCGGGAGCATAACGGGCGTGTCAGGGTAGGATTCAACCGGCCCGACAGTACGCTCGGATCGGTGCTGAAACGGTATGTAGCCGCTCAATCCGGTCCTGCCATGCTAAACTGGTTTGTGGCGGGCCACGCCATTGCCGCCGATCATTGGTATTTTTCGGAGAAAGAAGGCGGACGGATTCTGGGTAATCTCTGTCATTGGATTGATTTCACGATGCGGTTAATTCCCGACGCAAACCGCTTTCCTGTTCAAATTACACCGGTACGTTCCCGCCAATCGGACTGCGACATTAGCGTTTCGTATGTATTTGCCGATGGCTCCATTGGAACAATTACGTTTTCGGCGAAGGGGCACACGTTTGAAGGAGTGCGCGAAACCTTGAATCTCCATAAGGGAAATCTATTGGCTACTTTAACTGATTTCAGCGAGTTACGTATGGACATAACCGAAAGGGTAATTCGTCGACGATTATGGTTAAGAGATCACGGTCACAAACATTCAATCGTGAAAAGTTACTTGATGCTGTCTGACTCGTCACATCAGGAAGCGATCAGGATGATCTGGGAAACGGGCTACCTGATGCTGAAAACAAAAGAAGCCCTGGAAACGTCCGCGACTATGCACGTAGATGGTTACCGGGATGCGTAGGCTGCTTGTTTCTCGTACATATCCATACCATGAAAATTCTGAGTGTCGTTGGGGCACGGCCAAATTTTATGAAAGTAGCCCCTTTGCATCGGGCCTTTCTGAATCAGCCGGGCATTCACCCGAAAATCGTGCATACAGGTCAGCATTACGATGTTCAACTGAGCGATATCTTCATCCGGCAACTTGATCTGCCTCAGCCCGATTTTTACCTGAATGTGGGGGCTGGAACGCCGGACCGGCAACTGACTGAGATCAGGCAGAAATTTGAGGCTGTACTTATTGCTGAACAGCCCGGTTGGGTGATGGTCGTTGGCGATGTAACAAGCACATTAGCTTGTGCACAGGTAGCTGCAAAAATGGGCGTTCGGGTAGCACACGTGGAGGCTGGCCTTCGGTCAGGAGATGACCGGATGCCTGAAGAAATCAACCGGATTCAGACCGACGCCATCGCCGATTTGCTATTCGTATCCGAACAGGCCGGACTGGATAACCTTCGCCGGGAAGGGGTTGACGACGGGAAGGTTCATTTTGTAGGCAACGTAATGATCGACTCGCTGGTGCAGTGTCGCCAGAAAGCGTCTGAGTTGAATACGCTTGGTTTACTCGACATATCTCCCCGGAGTTATGTGCTGATGACCATGCACCGGCCATCGAATGTGGATACCAGACAGGGGCTGGACAAGTTGTTGCAACTGGTACAGGACACTGCCTTAGTCAAAACGGTGTTGTTCCCCCTTCACCCGCGTACCCGTGCAAGTCTGATTCAATTCGACCTGATGAGCCATCCTGCCGCCATCCCGAATGTACGACTACTGGAACCACTGGGGTATCTGGAATTTCTGCAATTAATGACCCACGCGGCCATCGTTATCACCGACTCTGGCGGGGTTCAGGAAGAGACCACCTTTTTAAACGTACCCTGCCTCACCTTCCGCGACACAACCGAGCGGCCGGTAACCATTGAACTGGGTACGAATCAATTACTCGCCGACTTAGACCCGGCAACTGCACGACAAAAAGTGCAGGAGATTTTGAATGGACGCGTCAAAGCTGGTCAGATACCTCCTTTGTGGGATGGCCAAGCCGCCGGTCGAATCGCAAAAATTATGTGTGCCACAGCAATTCACTGAGATCTTTCTCTGTATATCTCCGTGGCGACTCTGTGCATCTCTGTGTCCCAAAAAATATGAAGCAACTTATCCAGAATCTCAAAACGGGCGAAACTTTACTTGAGGATGTACCTATGCCACAAGTGCATCCGGGGCAGGTACTGATTCAGACCCGGCGGTCGCTGGTTTCGTTAGGGACGGAGCGGATGCTGGTTGAATTCGGGAAAGCGAGTCTGCTGGCCAAGGTGCGCCAGCAGCCCGAGAAGGTACAGCAAGTGCTGGAGAAATTTCAGTCCGATGGACTAAGGGCAACCGTAGAGGCTGTTGTTCGTAAACTGAACCAGCCGT
>CAXTJJ010000645.1:0-3192 GCA_964244155.1 uncultured Spirosoma sp. | reverse complement strand
ATGTCCACATAGCCACCCCAATATTGACCGGGCTCTTCAGACGATTGGTTGTAGGCGAGGTCTAGATAAAAATGAGTTACAGGCGTCAGAATCACTTTGTACCCTGCATTGGCCATGCGGTAGGCGAGGTCTTCCGCTCCTGAACCGGGACTGTTTTTCCAGACATTTACCCGGAAGTTCTGAGTTACAAATGTTGGGTTCGGCACCCAGGTTGTCCGGCCATTTTGCTTCACTTTTTTCAATCCGATTTCCTCCCAGCCAGACAGAAACAGATTTCGGGTTTTGAGCAGTTGGTTTACCTTTCCGAAATAATAATACCATAAATCATCTGTGTTCTTGACAGATGGATTTTTGGCGATCAGTTGCTTAACAGAAGGCGACTTTTCCCAAACGCCCCCCGGCACTTCATCGCCCCCAAAATGAATCGTTTGCAAGGGTGCGCCAGCCTCTTTGTACATGGCCCGTAAATCATCGACTACCCGCTCCAGAAAGGTATAGGTAGACGGCAGCGACACGTCCATTACATTATCGTCCCAACCCTGCACCGACCGATAGACTGATTTGTCGTTCAGGTCATGTAAAAGATAGCGTTCGGCTTCCGTTTTGTTACCGGCTTTCATGAACCGTTCATAACGGGCATCCATTGCTTTTATGGCGGCTCGGGCGTGTCCCGGCGATTCGATCTCCGGAATCACCGTAATGTGTCTGTCATGGGCATACTTCAGGATTTCTATAAAATCGGCTTTGCTATAGAAACCCGTACCGGCCGTATTCGCTGAACTTGGGCCGGAGCCGTAAGATGGGATGAGGTTTTTGGTTGGGTCTGTAGTATGAGCCCGTACCGCACCAACAGCTGTTAATTCAGGTAGAGAGGGCATTTCAATCCGCCAGCCTTCGTCTTCACTAAAGTGAAAGTGAAACGTATTCAGCTTGTATAACGCCATCGCGTCCAGCACTTTAATTACTTCTGACCTGGGCTGAAAATTTCGGGCCATATCCATCATCAAGGCTCGATAGGCAAAGCGGGGGGCGTCGTTAACGGTCAAACCCGGCAGGGTAATGGCATTAACTTTACCCGAAAAGGCGGCTGCCGGCAATAAGGTTTGCAACGATTGAATGCCATAAAAAATGCCCGCCCCGGAAGATGCCGATATACTTATGCCCGCAGCACTTATCTGCAGCTCATAGCCCTCAGCAGCCAGCGACGGTTTTTTTCGGAACGAGATGGTTTTGCCCGTTGCCTGCGCCTGAACAGCGGGCTTTTTTCCTAATGTTGTTTTTAAGCTGTTGGCCAGGAAATCAGCTTCGTGGCGAAATTCTTTATCAGCTACGATAACCACCTGATCATCCAGTACAAATGGGCTCCCCCGCTCAACGTAGGAAACGGGCGTCGGAAATACCCTGGGAAGTTTGTCGTCGGAGATTGGCTGTATTTTTTCGTTTCGGTCGAAGATTTTTTCGGCCAGCGCACGGTCTGACTTCTCGTAGATCGTACCTGATTTTATAACTACGTCGACGGGATAGGCTTGTTCTGGATTTTTGTCCAGCACCAGATAAAAGCCGACCGGAAAGTCGGTTTTATTTCGAATCCTTCCAGCCAGAACTTGTATCGTTGTGGATTGGCCTGGAGCCAGTTTCGTAAATTTTGGCCCTGGGCTAATGTAATGCAGATCGCCGTTGAAGAGCTTCACCTGGGCCACCGATGCATCGAAACTGCTGGGGCTGCCACCGTTGAAAAACAGCTTCCAGCCGGTAGCGGGGAGGTCTTCGCTACTCGTGTTGGTTAAGGTTAAAACAGAGTGGGAACGTCCCTGATTTTGGTAATTGTTATCGACTAATTCGAGTGAAACCGTTAACGGTTTGGATGGTGCTTCCCGAAGTGGGGTGTTGCTGATGGCTGGCAGGGAGCAGTTGATGAAAAATGGCAGACAAAAAAGGAATAAACCCAGGGCGTACTTTCTCATTTTTTTGGAAATCGACATAAAGACAAGCCTACTCATTGGCACATCGGGTAGGGTAATGCCGTAGCAGAATCGCTATTGTGACGTCACACTACCCGATGGGAAGACAAACTACATCAAATTTTACTATAATAGGCCTCTCCGTAATTCTTTGACAGCATGGTCGGCTGCTCTGGCAGTAATGGCCATGAACGTGAGCGATGGGTTTTGAGTTGAGGTTGAAGTCATACACGCACCATCCGTTACAAATACGTTTTTGCAGGTGTGTAGCTGATTCCATTTATTCAACAGCGATGTTTTAGGGTCTTTACCCATACGAACACCACCCATTTCGTGTATGTCGAGTCCCGGTGCTTTGTCGGGTTTGTCGTGAGTTTGGATATTTTTGAAGCCAGCTACTGTGAGCATTTCGGTCATCTGCTGATGAAAATCGGCGATCATCTTTTCGTCATTCTCATCATAACCCACCGATATTTTTAGCTGCGGAATACCCCAGGCATCAGTCAGGGTTTGATCCAGGGCTACGTAATTGCTCTCTTTTGGAATGGTTTCGCCCATCATGTGCGAACTCACCCGCCAGTTGCCATACTGAGGCTGCATGAGGCTCGTTTTCAGGTCTTCGCCCATGCCCGATGTGTCTACATTTGTCATGCGGCTGGAACCAAAACCGGCTGCGTAACCGCGCAGGAAATCGGTTTCCTGTTTGAACACATTGCGGAAACGGGGAATGTAACTGCCGTTGGGTCGGATGCCTTCGGTCGTTGTATCTTTAAATCCTTCGTGTTCTGCCGAAATGGTTGTGCGAAAATTGTGGAAAGCCACGTATTTACCCAACAAGCCATTGTCGTTGCCGAGGCCATTTGGAAAACGGGTTGATGTCGAGTTCAGAAGGATGAGATTGGAGTTCAGGCAGGCGGCATTGACAAAGATGATCCGGGCGTAGTACTCCGTCATTTCTTTGGTATGCGCGTCGATCACCCGAACGCCCGTGGCCTTATTTCGTTTCTCATCGAAGATGATCGAGTGCACTACCGAGTCAGGGCGTAGCGTCATTTTGCCTGTTTTAGCTGCCCAGGGTAGGGTAGAGGAGTTACTGCTAAAGTACCCGCCATACGGACAACCCCGCTGACATAACGAGCGATTCTGACATTGGGCCCGACCCTGCTGATAATGAATTGGCTGGGGTTTAGTCAGATGGGCACAGCGACCGATAATAACCGGACGGGTGCCG
>CAXTJJ010000644.1:0-3203 GCA_964244155.1 uncultured Spirosoma sp. | reverse complement strand
GCTACGAATACCCATCGTCACCAACCGACGTCCGGCCAAAATTCTTACATTATCAGCCTCATATAGCTCTGATCAGCGGTATTGCCTGGGATCACGTCAACATTTACCCAACCTGGGAAGAATACGTCGATGCTTTTGAATTACTTGCCGAGGCTATGCCCAAAGCAGGAATTCTGATCTTCGACGAGTCTGACGATATGCTCGATATTATTGGACAGAAAGATCGAACGGATATTACCAAGATTCCTTACCTGCCTCATCCTGCAACTACGGTTGAAGGCAAAACGATCCTACTAACCAAGAAAGGCACCAGAATACCCGTTCAGGTATTTGGTAAACATAATTTGAAAAATATTTCCGGGGCTATGACCGTCTGCGACCGGATTGGCATTACTGAAGATCAGTTCTACGATGCCATTCCAACCTTTAAAAACGTGGCTATGCGGTTGGAAAAAGTCGCAGAGAGTAGCCAACGTATTCTATTCCGCGACTTTGCTCATTCACCAGCTAAGGTCGAAGCCACTACTGAAGCCGTAAAACACCAATATCCAAATCGGAAATTAGTAGCTGTTGTTGAGTTGTATACATTCAGCAGCCTAAACAAAGCATTTTTGGACCAATATAAAGGCACATTGGATGCGGCTGATCAAAGTATAGTCTACGTTGGCGAAAACGCGTTAGAAATCAATCCAGACATCATTACAGCAAACGACGTAATTACTGCATTTGGAAAGTCGGAGCTTACTGTTATTAATAAACCTGACGACCTGAAAACTCATCTTGTTCAACAGCGCAATTCAGCCAGCGTTTTTCTGTTGATGAGTTCCGGCGATTTTGGCGGTTTGGATTTAACCGAGCTGGCAGAGCAACTCATATAATACGGCCTTTTTACCTATTCTGAATCAAATCCTATGCAAAGTATTGTCGTTTACTGTGCGTCGAGCCTCGGCGTAAATCCGATTTATAATGAGGTTGCTACCGAATTAGGCGAGAAAATGGCGGCTAATAATATTCGACTGATTTACGGTGGGGGTGGTTTTGGCCTAATGGGCAATGTTGCTAACGCTGTTTTGCAGAGTGGGGGCGAAGTGACGGGCGTAATTCCCAATTTTCTTGCTGACCTTGAAGTAGCTCACCAAACGCTCACCGAACTCCATTTTGTGGAGACAATGCATGAACGGAAATTCAAAATGGTGCAACTATCAAAAGGTGTGATTGCCTTGCCGGGCGGCTATGGAACCATGGATGAACTATTCGAGATATTAGCCTGGCGTCAACTCAAACTCTACGACGGTCCTGTCGCGATTGTCAATACCAACGGATTTTATGATTTGACGCTCAAGCAACTTGATCGTATGGTTGCCGACGGTTTTCTGAAAGCCGAAAATAGGGCTATACTGCTTGTGGCAGATACGGTTGACGAAGTTTTGAAAATGATAAGCGATTTCTGGGATAACGTTTAGTTTCCCGGAAATCGCCCTTACTTTATCGCTTAGCCGCTGAAAACGAGTAAGGAAAATTTGCAGTATCTGTACCCCGTTGGGTATTTGGCTTATCTGTCATCTGAAAATCAAGTGTAGCACCCTGTATTAGTCCTTTATGGCTCAACCAGTTTGGACTATACGCTTTTCCATTTACAGTAAGGCCTTTGATGTATCGGTTCTTCTCACTGTTGGCAGGCGCATTTATTGTTAATGTCTTGCCATTTTCCAGCTTAAGCGTTATTTTTTTGAACAGTGGTGCGCCCAGTACATATTGGTCGGTACCGGGGCAAACCGGGTAGAATCCCATGGCCGAGAATACATACCAGGCCGATGTTTGTCCATTGTCTTCATCACCACAATAGCCATCGGGTGTAGGCTGATACATCCGATTCATCACCTCCCGCGCCCAATACTGTGTTTTCCAGGGCTGTCCGGCATAATTGTACAGGTAAATCATGTGCTGGATCGGTTGGTTGCCGTGGGCGTAATTCCCCATATTCATGATTTGCATCTCGCGAATTTCGTGGATGACAAAGCCATAATACGAGTCATCGAAAACAGGCGGTACAACAAAAACCGAATCCAGCATTTTCACAAACTCTTTGCGACCACCCATTAGATCAGCCAAACCCTGCACGTCGTGGAAAACAGACCAGGTATAATGCCAACTGTTGCCCTCCGTAAAGGCATCGCCCCATTTGAACGGATTGAAAAGCGACTGAAATGTTCCATTCTCATTTTTGCCCCGCATCAGTTTGGTACTTGGGTCGAACAGATTACGATAGTTCTGAGAGCGTTTGGCGAATCGATCCAGTTCTGCCTGTGGTCGCTTTAATTCTTTTGCCAGCTGATAAATCGTGAAATCGTCATAGGCATACTCCAACGTCCGGGCTGCGTTTTCATTGATCTTAACATCATACGGTACATAGCCCAGCTTATTGTAATAACTAGCACCCTTGCGGCCGACCGAGCTATACGGCCCTTCAGTCTCCGTATTTTTTAGAATAGCCTCGTAGAGCGTATTGATGTCAACGCCGTTTCTAACACCCTTTAAATACGCGTCCGCAATGATCGACGCCGAATTCGACCCAATCATACAATCCCGGTGTCCAGGACTAGCCCATTCAGGCAGAAACCCGCTTTCTTTGTAAGCATTTACCAGACCTTCCATGATGTGCGAATTCATGGTTGGTTGCGTTAAATTAAAAAGCGGAAAAGCGGCTCTGAACGTATCCCAGAATCCGTTATCGGTGAACATATAGCCCGGTAAAACTTCGCCATTGTATGGGCTATAATGCACTACTCTCTTATTTGCATCCAGTTCGTAGAATTTTCTAGGAAAGAGCATGGTCCGATAAAGACAGGAATAAAATGTACGTAATTGGTCATCCGTACCTCCTTCAGCCGTTATCCGACTTAACTCTTTACTCCAAACCGCTTTTGCTTTGTCTTTTATAGTATCAAATGAGTCGTTACCAATCTCATTCAGATTGCGCTCGGCCTGTTCAGCACTAATGAACGATGAAGCTACTCGGGCATAGACCTGCTCGCCCTTGGTGGTTTTAAAACCGACGACAGCTCCAACATGGTCAGCCTTCTGTTCAAGTTGTTTCGCTTCCAGCTCTTTACCATGCCACACCGCTGTATTGGCGAACGGTTTATTAAATTGAATGACAAAGTAGTTCTTGAAATTGGCCGGTACACCACCACTGTTTTTTG
>CAXTJJ010000643.1:0-3206 GCA_964244155.1 uncultured Spirosoma sp. | reverse complement strand
TCAGATTTTGGCTCGATAAAGGAGTGGCCGGTTTTCGCGTAGATGCCGTCCCCTTCCTGATCGAGATTGCCAATAAGGATTTTGACCCCGATAAACCCGACCACCAGTTCGACATTATCACGCAGTTGCACCAGTATATTCAGTGGCATAAACGAGACGCTATTTTGCTGGGTGAAGCCAATGTCGACCCCAAGGAACAGGAGCCGTTTTTTGGCAAGGCAGGAGAAAATATGCAGACGATGTTCAATTTCTTTGTCAATCAGCACCTGTTCTACGCCCTGGCCACCGGCGAAACCAAGTTGCTGAGGAAGGCACTGGACGATACCAAGAACATACCCCCAACTGCCCAGTGGGCACATTTCCTCCGTAATCATGATGAAATTGACTTAGGTCGACTGAGCGAGACGGAACGGGATAAAGTGTATGCTCGCTTCGGTCCTGACACCACCATGCAGCTTTATGACCGGGGCATTCGTCGGCGGCTTGCTCCGATGTTGAGTGACCCAAAACTAATTGAACTGTCTTACAGTGTCTTGTTTTCGTTGCCCGGTATGCCCGTCATTCGCTACGGTGAAGAGATTGGCATGGGTGACGATCTGAGTCTGAAAGAGCGCCTATCCATTCGAACACCCATGCAATGGTCCACCGCCCCCAATGCCGGTTTTTCGGGCATAGCTAAAACCGTTCGGCCTGTTATTAGCAAGGGCAAATACAGCTATACGTCCGTCAACGTAGCGGATCAAATCGCCGATTCGACTTCGCTCCTGAACCAGGTAATCAAACTGTCCAGGCTCCGCAAACAGTGTCCCGAAATTGGCTGGGGAGCCTGGAAGCTTATTGATACGGGTTCGCAGCACGTACTGGCTATTCAATATAATTGGCTGGGGCGCACGCTGGTCATGGTTTACAACTTTAGCAAAGACACGCAGCAATGCCAGTTTCAAACATCCTTGAAATCGGGGCAAGGAATGACTAACCTACTGGACAATACAGCAACCCAAATTGGCGCGAATGGCAGTTATACCGTTACGTTGCCGGGCTACGGATCGGGCTGGTATCGGGCAAAATGAACCCGTTAGCCTATTGTTCGGGCCGTTTGCTAACTTGCCTGTCTGCATCTAGTTACTGTATTGTGGTTATGTCTAGTTGATAGACCAACATGATAAAAACCAGTTGATAGATTCAATGTATCAGTTAAGCATCAACAAACGATCACTTGGCGTAACGTTTCCAGCTCATCAACAAGCGCAGGTAGCTGTATGGGCACCAAATGCCAAACAAATCGCGGTAAAAATAAATGACCAGTCGGCAGGGCTTCCCTTAAAACGGGAAGCGCTGGGGTACTGGTGTCTGGAGACCAGCCAACTCAAGCCCGGCGATTTATATACTTTTCTTCTCGACGGCGAGACGGAACGCTCCGATCCGGCTTCTCTTTGCCAGCCGAACGAAGTACATGGGCCATCACTGGCCATAGATACTGCTTCGTTTTATTGGGAAGATGAAAGCTGGGTCAATCCGCCGGTAGAAAATTACCTCATCTATGAGCTTCACGTAGGCACCTTCACACCCGGAGGTACTTTTGCGGCCCTGGAAACCAAACTCGATTACCTGAAAGCATTGGGCATTACGGCCATTGAACTAATGCCGATTGCCCAGTTTTCGGATTCCCGCAACTGGGGCTACGACGGCATTTTTACCTTTGCCGCTCAATACTCCTATGGGGGTGCCACTGGTCTGCAACACCTGATCAATGCCTGCCACTACCGGGGTATTGCCGTAATACTGGATGTGGTGTACAATCATTTCGGGCCGGAGGGCAACCACCTCAACGAATTTGGCCCGTATCTGACCAGCAAATACTGCACACCCTGGGGCGACGCGATTAATTTCGATGATGCCTGGTGCGATGGCGTCCGGCATTACTTCATTGAAAATGTCCTGATGTGGTTTCGGGATTTCCATATCGATGCGCTTCGGATGGATGCCGTTCATGCCATTAAAGACTTTAGCCCGGTGCATATCTTGCAGGAAATCCGGCAAAAGGTCGATCAATTAATGGAAGTGACTGGCCGTCGGCACCATCTGTTTATTGAAAATGACCTGAACGATCCGCGCTATATTAATCCGGTTAGCGAGAACGGCTACGGAATGGATGCGCAGTGGATGGATGAGTTTCACCATGCACTACGGGTAACTGTCGGCGAGAAAAAAGTTGGCTACTATGCTGATTTTAACGGCATTGATCACCTGGAAAAATCCTATCGGGATGCTTATGTGTATGATGGGCAATTCTCATCTGTACGCAAAAAGCTTTTTGGTGTCAAAGCCGATAAAAATCCGGGACAACAGTTTATCGTTTTCTCGCAGAATCATGATCAGATAGGCAATCGTAAACAGGGCGAACGGTCGAGTCAGTTATACAGTTACGATACGATAAAATTGATGGCGGGCGCCGTGTTGCTCAGTCCATATGTACCTCTGTTGTTCATGGGCGAGGAATGGGGCGAATCAAATCCATTCTTTTATTTCGCAACTCATTACAAACCGGCTTTGATAGCCGCCGTAAAACAAGGTCGGGAGGACGAATTTGGCTCATCGAAGGAGGCTGTGCCTGACCCGCAAACGGAAGAGACGTATGATAAGACCAAACTACAATGGGATATGGTTGAGCAGGAGCCGCACCAATCGCTTCTTCGGTATTACCAAACGCTCATTGCCTTACGCCAGCAGTTACCGGCTTTATACACCCTGAATCGTCAACAACTGGAAGTCACTACCTGCAACGATCAACAAACGCTGCTGCTGCACCGCTGGCATGAAGACCAGCATGTACTGTGCATAATGAACTTCAACAAACAGCAACAGGCCGTATCTCTGTCTATAACCGACGACAACAGACCGTGGCAGAAACTGCTCGACTCAGCCGACCCACAATGGCTCCCGCAAACCGATTGCCCGTCGGCCCCCGACTCGGTGGATGATACCCATTCGTTTATTACCCTGCCGCCCGAATCGCTTGTTGTGTATGCGCAGGGGCACGAAAAATCACAGCTCAGTCTACCCAATCCGATTTCGCCCCGATTGTATCATTCCTGAGAGGAAAGGTTTAGGGGCCGGAAACAGCAGTCAGAGCGGCATTAATTTACCACCCCCAACCCCCTCCTAAAACAGGAGGGGGCCACACCGAGAGGTACTCTTTTTAAGCC
>CAXTJJ010000642.1:0-3210 GCA_964244155.1 uncultured Spirosoma sp. | reverse complement strand
CAAATTCGCGGGCCAGTTTAGCCAGTATTGGCATACCGGCGCTTACGGCCGTTCCGTACAGCTTATGACCGGCGGCATTCAACCCCGTTAAATTTCCCTGCTCAGCCTGCCATTGAAGTGCTGATATTGAATTTTTAAGCTCGCTTTCGGCTACTTTCATTAACTCGATAACGAATGCCTGATTATGACCGGCAATTTCCTTAAGCTGCTGGACATCGAGGTGCATGGCGGTATCTTCTGCCTGATCATCCGTTTCGATGGCTGGCGGAACGATTGGCTGCCATTTTGTAAAAAATGGGCTGATCGTCTCTTCCGTAATCGGTTTTGTAATATAGTCGTCCATCCCGGCCGCCAAACACCGCTCCCGCTCCCCTTTTACGTTGCCAGCCGTCAGGGCAAGAATCGTCGCGTGCTTATGGATACTCCGCTCTATTTCCCGAATCCGTTGTGTACTTTCATAACCGTTCATTTCCGGCATCTGGACATCCATCAGGATCAGATCGGGCTGTTCCAGTTCATAGGTCTGAACGGCCTCGACTCCGTTGTTGGCCAGCAGTATGTGCACGGTAGGAGCTATTCTGGAAACGATGGTTTCCGCCAGCAACTGGTTAACCTTGTTGTCCTCAACAATCAGCACCTTCATCAGTTTGGTTGCGCCGGGGGTTTCCGATTGGATGGGCTGTTGCGAAGGACTGTCATCCGGTTGGCCCAGGTGCGATAACGCATGATACAGGGCATCCAGTTTAACGGGTTTCACCAACCGCTGGTTGATATCCAGTGTCTGGGATGCTTTAATAATTCGTTCGTCATCCGAGGAGCTATGCAATAGAATAATAGCCTGTTTATCGAAGGGGTGAGAGAAATTATTGCGTATTTTCTGAATGGTTTCCAGTCCATCCATGTAAGGCATATAGTAATCCATCAGAATGACGTCATACAGTTTCCCCTGCGCAATTAACTGAAGGGCTTCGAGCCCATTGCTGGCCTCCTCCACAACAATCTGCTTCAATAGCAGTAGCTGCCGTAAAATAAGGCGGTTATGGTCATTATCATCGACAATCAGTACCCTCCTGATCTGGTCAAGATTCCGCCATTCAATTGGATCGCCCGGTTCGGCTTTCAGCCTTAGTTCAAAGAAAAAACAACTTCCTTCACCGAGTTTGCTGGTCAGTTGAAGGCGACTGCCCATCAACCCCAGTAATTTATTGGAGATGGTCAGCCCCAGCCCGGTGCCGCCGTATTTTTTTGTAGTCGATGGATCTTCCTGCGAGAAAGCATCGAATATTTTCGTTTGCATATCGGCTTTTATACCAATACCCGTATCCCGAACTTCAAAACGAAGGGTTACATACGCCTGCTCTGGATCGCTCAGGGCGGAAATTTTTAACTCGATCTCACCCTTTTTAGTAAATTTAATAGCGTTCCCCAGCAGGTTAACCAAAATCTGTTTCAGGCGAACCGAATCAACATACACGAATCGCGGCAAGTTGGCAGATATGTTGAGCAACATTTCAATGGCATTGCCCTGTACCTGGTAGGTTGTAATATCGGCTGCCTGGCTCCCGATTTCGTAGAGGTCTGCTTTTTCAACAGCCAGCTCCAGTTTGCCCGCTTCAATTTTTGAGAAATCCAGAATATCGTTGATAATGCTCAACAAGGCATTGGCCGATTGATTGACGATGGACAGGTATTGATGCTGAGTAGGGTTGAGCGCCGTTTTCAACACCAGATCGGTGAAACCGATTACTCCATTTAAAGGCGTTCTGATTTCGTGGCTCATGTTGGCCAGAAACTCCGATTTTGCCAGGCTGGCCTGTTCGGCCAGTAATTTGGCATTCGTTAACTCCTCCCGTTGTAAATAGGCTTCAGTTATGTCCTGAGTGAATAGCATAATACCCCCTACCGTACCGTCGAACTGGTACCAGGGCCTTACTTCCCACTGTACGTGCTGATCATGATCCCACCCGTTTGGTCGCCAGACATCGCCCACCTTTTTAGACGAAACCCCTTCCAGCCCACGGGCATGAATGACTTTCCATTCATCCGATTGGTTCGGAAACACCGCATAATGGGATAAGCCAATGACGCTTTCAGTTAAATGGTAATTCTCCATCCAGCAGTTACTGACCGCTATGTAACGCATATTCCGGTCGAACATAGCTACGGCAGCCGGAGCGTGTTCCACAAAAGCTGCGAGTCGTAACTTCTCGTTAAGAATCGCCTGTTCGGCTTTTTTCTTCTCATCAATATCCTGGAAGGTGCCGAACAGGCGCTTGCATTTGCCATCTTCAAACTCGGGCGTTCCCAGGGCGCGAATCCAAATGTTTTTACCGGTAGCGGTTACGATCTGCAATTCAAGATCATAGGTCACCCCCTCGGCAATGGAACGGTTCATGGCGTTTGTGATAATCTCCAGATTCTGCCCGGTGAAAAATGATAAAGCCGAGTTCAGATCGGGAGTAAAGTCTTCGCCTACTTCATGGATGGCGCGGGTAACGGCCGACCACATGAGGGTATTGCGGTTAACATCAACCTCCCAGGTGCCTATTCGAGCTACCTCGTTGGTCTGTTTCAGCATTTGCGTTGTTCGCTTCAGGTCAACTTCCAACTGATGCCGACGGCTGATATCAATTGCATTTCCGATTACATAGCTGTGCCCATTTGCTTCTTTTTCCAGAATGTTATTAAATAACCACATGAGCAAAGACCCGTCCTTGTGAAGCGTCTGCATCAGCCCGGTGGCCTTTCCGGTTTTACGTATGGTATCTAAATAGGCGGTCAATCCTTCCTGCTGATTCAGCGGTACGATGTCGATCAGGCGCTGGCCTATGAGTTCGTCCGGCTGGTAGCCTAAAGCATGGGCACCGGCGGTATTCACGGTTAACAACTTCCCGTCCAGGTCGTGGATGCACATCAGCCCCTGCGAATTCTCGAAAAACGACCGGAATTTATTTTCCGAATGGAATAACCGGAGTTCTTTTTGTTTTTCCTCCGTTATGTCCCGGCCAATTGCAAACAGATAGCCTGTTTGGGGCTCTGGTGCGGCTACCCATTGCAAATCCCGGTAACTTCCATTTTTGCACCGGAAACGATGAACGAAGCTGACAGTCGTCTTGCCAGCGGCCAACCGGTCAATTTCCTGCTGGGTTGCTGCCTGATCGTCGGGATGTATAAACTCGACAATCGAGTTGGTCAGCAGATCGGATTCAT
>CAXTJJ010000641.1:0-3212 GCA_964244155.1 uncultured Spirosoma sp. | reverse complement strand
GCGAACTATAACCTGCTCTATCAGAATAATGCGTTCGGGCAGTTGTTTAATCAGACATTTCCCAACTCGTTGATTGGTGTATCGGTTGCATTGCCCATTTTCCAGGGCGGGCGACGCATTCAGCAGACGAAAATTGCGGAGTTGCAGGTGCAGCGGCTGAACTGGGATTTAGCCGCGCTGACCAGTGCCGTTGATGCAGAATATGCTCAGGCTTTGGCTAGCTACAAAGGAAATTTGGGTAACTATCTGGCCCTGCGCGAGAACCAGCTTCTGGCTGAAGATGTGTATCGGGTTATCAACCTTCAATATCGTTCCGGTATAAAAACGTATCTGGATGTGACCATCGCCGAAGCCGACCTGCGAACTGCCCGACTGAATGTGTTCAATGCATTATATCAGGTGTTGATCAGTAAGCTGGATGTTCAACGGGCATTAGGCGCTATACAATTTTAATTTTTGTTAGGCCGGCAAAGCCGGGCGACCGGTGCCGAAGCCTAACGAATGTGTTCTAGAACTATGAAACAATATATAAATCTGTCAATTGTAAGCGCCGTACTCGCTTTCTCACTTGCCGCCTGTGGTGGCAAAAAAGATGACAAACAACAGGCTCCGCCACCACCCACTGCCGTTTCGGCTGTGAAGGCTGAGAAGGGGAATGCAACCTATTATGATCAGTTTCCGGCAACGGTGACCGCTTTGCTCGAAGTCGAAATCCAGCCGCAGGTAGCGGGCAACATTACCGGTATATTTTTCCAGGACGGCCAGCAGGTGCGGAAGGGACAAAAGTTGTATACCATTGACCCACAACAATATCGGGCGAGTTACGATCAGGCGGTGGCGAATCTGAACGTACAGAAAGCGAATCTCAACCGTGCGCAGAAAGACGCCAATCGATACAATACATTAGCGTCGCAGGATGCGGTAGCTAAACAACTGGTCGACAATGCCAATGCCACCCTGGATGCGGCCAAGATGCAGGTTGAAGCGTCGCAGGCGGCTATTGAACAGGTAGCGACGAACCTGAAATATACCACCATTTATGCTCCTCTGGACGGTACAATCGGTATCTCGCAAGTTCGTCTTGGTGCCGCAGTCGCGCCGGGCTCAACGCCCCTGAATACGATTTCGTCTGACAATCCTATTTCTGCCGATTTACAAGTTGACGCATCTGAAATTCCCCGATTTGTGAAGTTGCAAAATCAGAAAAATGTTGGCCGCGACTCAACACTTGTCTTGATGATGCCCGATGGAACCAACTATAAATATCCCGGTTCCGTACGCATTATTGACCGTGCCGTTGACCCGCAAACGGGTACACTCCGTGTGCGTATCGCTTTTCCAAACCCTGATAAAGAACTGAAAGTAGGAATAAACGCCAACGTCCGGGTGAAAAACAGCACAGGCCAACCTCAATTGCTGATTCCTTATCAGGCTGTGACCGAGCAAATGAGCGAGTACTTTGTGTTTGTGGTAGGCGACAGTAGTAAAGTGACTCAGAAAAAAGTTACGCTGGGTGCCCGGATCAACGATAAGGTAATTGTGAAAGACGGCATCAAGGAAGGTGATGTTGTCGTAACCGAGGGGACACAGAAAGTTCGCGAGGGCGCGAAGGTTCGAATTAGTCAATCCGGCCAGCAGGGAAATCCAAAAGGTGATTCCAGTAGTCGCCAGACGGCAGCAAAGTAGGTTACGGTTTATGGTTTACGGTGGTCCGTCAGCCTAGCAAACACCCCTGAGACGGAGTACTCTAAACCACAAACCGTAAAGCGTCAAACTCAACTAACATGTTCGCAGAAATATTTATCAACCGCCCCGTTACGGCCATTGTCGCATCCATTGTGATCGTCATGCTGGGCATACTGGCTTTGTTAAGTTTACCCGTAAGTCAGTACCCCGACATTACGCCCCCGGTGGTGCAGGTAACGGGTACATACACCGGTGCCGATGCCCAGACGGTGGAACAAACGGTGGCAACGCCCATCGAAACTCAGGTAAACGGTACACCGGGATTGGACTACGTCCAAACGAACGCCACCAACGACGGTCGAATGAGCATGAACGTGACCTTCAAAGTAGGTACCGACGTGAACATTGCCGCCCTCGATGTGCAAAACCGGGTGGGTATTGCGCAACCGCAGCTGCCTCAGGAAGTTACCCGCCTTGGTGTCGTGGTTCGGAAACGAAATCCTTCGCTGTTTATGCTTGTGGCGATCTACTCGCCAAAGGGTACGCACAACGTTTCGTTCCTGGATAACTACACCAACATCTACATCCGCGATGCGCTGTTGCGGGTGCCGGGTGTAGGCGATATTTTCAGCCGGGCCGATGACTTCAGTATGCGGATCTGGCTCAAGCCGGATCGGCTGGCACAACTGGGTATGACCCCTGATGATGTGGTTGCGGCCTTACAGGAGCAGAACTTACAGGTAGCCGGGGGATCGGTAGGGGCGTCTCCACAGCCCGCTTCACAGGCTTTTGAATATTCGGTCTTTACCAACAGCCGACTCAGTAAAGAAGATGAATTTAGAAAAATCATCGTTCGAAGTGACCCATCGAAAGGTTCGCTGGTTTACCTGAGCGACGTAGCACGGGTACAGTTGGGTAAGTTCTCTTATGCCAGTAACTCCTTTGTGGATGGCAAACGGGCTTCCTATTTGCTGGTGTATCAGTTACCGGGCAGCAACGCGCTGGAAACGGCCAAGGGGGTCTATGCGGCTATGGACAACCTGAAAAAGACCTTTCCGAAAGATATTGAATATGTAGTGCCTTTCGAGTCGGTGTCGGTCATTCAGGTATCCATCTCCGAAGTGGTTGAAACCTTACTGGAAGCGTTGGGTCTGGTTATTCTGGTCGTGTTTCTTTTCCTGCAAAGCTGGCGGGCTACACTGATTACGTTGCTGGCGATTCCGGTTTCTATTGTCGGAACCTTCGCTTTATTTGTTCCTTTGGGCTTTACGATCAACACATTAACGCTCTTTGCGTTCGTATTGGCCATTGGTATTGTAGTTGATGACGCCATTGTGGTAGTGGAAGCTGTTCAGGTGAACATCGATAAAGGGATGTCGCCTAAAGATGCCACCCGGGAGGCTATGCGCGAGATATCGGCTCCGGTAATTGCCATTGCTCTTATTCTGGCGGCCGTGTTCGTGCCGGTTGGTTTTATACCGGGAATTGTCGGGCGACTCTATCAGCAGTTCGCCATCACGATTGCT
>CAXTJJ010000640.1:0-3217 GCA_964244155.1 uncultured Spirosoma sp. | reverse complement strand
GAAAGATTCGTATCTGGCTGGTATCATGCCCGATTTAGGCTTGAAAGTAAAACAGCTGAAAAAATTAAAGGCCGACCGGAAAAGTAAGACTAAGCTGTCCAAAACAGAGTATGAAGGACTGTCGATGATTAAAGCGTACACAAAGATGGGCAGCGGTGACCGGACTGTTGTAGAAGAGTTTTATGTTCTGCGCGATAATGATGCAGCAAAGCCATTGCCCTATATTCGGGATATCTACCGCTATTATCAGAAATCATCGCGTGTTACAAGTTCTATTGTTCGTGATGAGGGCACAGGTTTATTACTTCATGGCCCTTACAAGCGTTATCAGAACGGTGATTTAGTCGAAGAGGGGTACTATTATGCCGGTATGCGGGATGGACGCTGGGAGAAGTACGACAGCAAGTTTATGCTAACCGATAAAACCCGTTGGTATCGGGGTGTACCGGCGGAGTCGAGGCTGGTATATTATGATTCAACTCACCACAAGATCAAAGAAATTATTCCAATCGAATACGGCAGAGTGAAAGGCACGTACATGGCCTTTTATGAAAATGGATTGCTGGCTGAAGAAGGCAAGTACGACAACGGGGTGAAAGTAGGCCGCTGGACAGAATATTATCCGGTCAACCCAAACGGGCGTCGCATGCGCCGGAAGCTCTCGCAATACGCCAGCGATCAATGGGATACCTCTTTTGAGCCCTATACCATTAGCGAGTGGGATGAAAAAGGTAAAATAACCTACGAACGCGCTAAAGAGAAAGTCGTTCAGGACGACGAAACGGAAAATTAGTCAGTAAGCGGCTGCGCCTAAGTCGGTAAGTCAGTAAGTGGCTGACGCGAGTGTTGCTTTCGCCGGTCAGCCACTTACTGACTTACCGACTTAGGCGCAGCCACTTATTGACTAATTTTATTTAAACTTTCCTTTGGGATCAGGCTGTTTGGCCAGAAGGTCATTTAAATAGCCTATGTCGAGAATAGACAGGTCCAGCGCATAGGCTTGATGGAAATACTCCCACGACTTCAGATAATCGGCCTTTAAATAATAGACAACTGACAGTTTCTGATAAGCAGAAGCATTAACCGGGCTTAAAGTAACCGCTCGTTGCAGATGATTTTCAGCTTCTGTTAAGAGTTCGGTTGTGGGTTTATCCTGGTAATGCTTTATTTCCACAGTAGCGAGGTCGGTCATCAGAGCAACATTGCTATCAGCTACCGCTAAACCCTTGCGTAGCATTCGGATCGCTTCCGGCAGTTGATTTTTCTGGTAACAGACCACACCTAATCCCCAATAAGCGTCACCGTTTCGGTCATTAAGAAGCCAGGACAGGTTAAACCGGTGAGTTGCTGTGTCTAACTGGCCGCTGGCAACATAATCCCAGCCTCGGGCCGAGAAGAAATCGCTGGCTTCTGGGCGACTGGCAAAATTACGGTCACAGTCATTCAGAAAGTGGATCTCAGCATCGATCTGTTGCGTTGTTTTGGGACGTTCACCAAATAGAGGCAGGCTATTGACAGGGCCACTGGCAGATGCCGCTATATCCGTCGGAACGGCTTCCGCAGGCTGCTGCGCAAGTGATTCAGTACTTCGCTGAGCGGGCTGGGATGGCCGAATTGAGTCGCCCGAACGTGCCGATATAATAAGTTGCCTTGGTTGAGCTGCCGCCAAAAACGGTAACACAACTAAAGTACACTGTATCAGATTCATCCGAACGTTCATAGAAAGTACTATACCAGGGGGTTTTGTCTCGATAGAACGAAAAGGAAATCCAAGTTAGTACATTTTAAGCCGATTACCGACGGCCCCCGCGTGGTCCTGATTTTTTGGTGCCACCCGATTTGCTACTTACTTTTCCACCCGATTTGCGATTGAAACTAACCGGACGAGCACCCGCGCCTTTTGAAGGGGCTTTTTGGCTGCCACTAAGTTTCGCCTGAGCTTTATCCCGCTCTTTACCGGGAGCCATGTTAGCGATCTTTTTGTCATGAAAAGCACCCAAAAATGTTGGATCATCTTTCCGGCGTTGCTCATCAATTTCACGCAACATGGCTTGTTCTTCTTCAAAAGGCGTTTCTGTGATTTCCACTTCTGGCGGCAACGGCTGGCGAGGAATCGTCATGCGAATGATTCGTTCAATCTTTTGGACATGGTACTCCTCCGCCTTTGTCAAAAACGTAATGGCTTCACCGCTATGATTTGCACGACCTGTTCGGCCTATCCGGTGTACGTAATCTTCATAGATTAAGGGCAGATCGAAGTTAATTACATGGCTAACTTCGGCTACATCAATACCACGGGCAGCTACATCAGTGGCAACCAGTACCTGAATATTTCCTTCTTTAAAGGCTTCCATCGCATTGATACGGGTATTCTGGCCTTTGTTGGCATGAATTACCCGGACCTTTTCGGGGTCTAACACTTTGCGAGACAAAAATTTATAAATATTTTCGGCAGTACCCTTTGTTCGGGCAAAAATGATAACTCGCTGAAACGCTTCTCTCGTAATGAGGTAATTAAGTACGTTGATCTTGGTGCGAAAATTAGGTGCTTCGTAGATTACCTGATTCACCATATCGGCGGTGGATGCCTGCGGAGATACCTCTACTTTGATCGGTGCTTCGAGGAACTCACCCGACAACCGTTCGACCCGCCCGCCAAAAGTGGCCGAAAAAAGAAGGTTCTGCCGCTTTGTCGGAATAACTTCCAGAATAGATCGAATCTGGGGCATAAAGCCCATATCCATCATTTTGTCGGCTTCATCGAGCACCATCGTGCGAATCTCTTTCGTCACAATCTCGCCGGTACGATACAAGTCCATGAACCGTCCGGGTGTTGCCACAATAATGTCGACGCCTTTTCGAAGGGTCTCAATCTGCGTTTTTGGGCCAAGGCCACCAAAAAGAGCCAGATGGCGCAGGTCGGTGTATTTCCCCAGCTCCGTAACGGCTTGGTTGATCTGCATAACCAGTTCGCGCGTGGGGGCCAGGATCAACGCACGCGGGTTATTCCCCTGTGCATACTTCACTTTCATGAGTATGGGGAGCAGGTAGGCTGCTGTTTTACCGGTTCCGGTCTGGGCGATACCCAGCACATCATGATTCCCCAGACTCAGCGGAATCGTTTTCTGCTGAATAGGTGTCGGTTCTGTATAACCAAGTTCGGCTACGGCATTCAGTAATTGCCGATTCAACTCGAACTGTTCGAACGAAGTATTTT
>CAXTJJ010000639.1:0-3219 GCA_964244155.1 uncultured Spirosoma sp. | reverse complement strand
TCGGCACCCCTGCAAGTGTGGTACTCAAATCCCATTGGCCTTCGTAAAGCGGAGCAACGCAAAAGCCGTCCGCTCTGTGCGCTTTCTGTAACGTTTAACAGTCCCGTTGGCGTAGGGGCCAACTGGCGGCTGGCCACAAAGTCCCGATTCGAAAATTACGAATGGACACAGGAGCCCAGGGTTCAGATGCTGGGTATTAAAGTGAATGTGAAGAAACTAGCCGAAAAAATTCTGAACAACCGAAAAGCTGACATCGAATCGGCTATTGATAAAGCCGTGCACGACGGTCTTCACCTCAACCGGGAGGTCAGCAAAGTTTGGCGGGATATGCAGAACCCGATTCGGATTGCCAAAGTGCCGGAAAATATCTGGCTAATGCCTAAGCCGTTCAGCATTGCCGCTGCTCCCGTTTATGGCAACGCACGCCAGATAACGGTGCCGCTGCAAATAGCGTTTCGGGTGAAAACACGCATAGGTCCAAAACCAATGGTTGACACGCTTGAATACTTACCCAAACTGTTACGACGGAAAGTTTTGCCGGATTCTACGCGGCTGGAGGTGCTGGCGTTCATTCCCTACAACGAGGTTAATCAGGTACTGGCTCGCACACTGGCGAAACAGAAACTTGATCTGGTTGGCGGTAATTTGACTATTAAACGTGCGTCGGTATATGGCAGTGGCCGGAAACTCATCCTGAAAGCCGACGTAGGCGGCCGGGTAAAAGGAACCCTGTTCTTTCATGGGAGCCCTGAGTATGATACACTTACCAATACACTGGGCATGAAAGACGTAGATTTCGACGTGGATACCAAAGAACGCCTGTTTGCCACCGCCGACTGGCTGCTGCACGACCACCTGCGGGATACAATTCAGGCCGCGATGGTTATTCCGTTGCGTCAACAGATAACGTCGATTCCAACAAAAATCGAAACGGCCTTTGCCCGCGCTAAAGTGGGTCAGAAAACGGCTCTCAATATTGACACTTTCCGTTTAATTCCCCAGCGGATTGTGGTCCGCCCCGATGGCATACAGGTGTTGATTAAAGTGCAATCGAAAGTAGCGGTGAAAGTGAAACGATTGTAAATTTTAAGTTGCCGTTACATGGTATAAATCATGCGCCATATCTTCAAGATATGGCGCATGATTTATACCATGTAACGATCATTTCCCCTGCCAGCGCCACAGATACCGGCTGGCGGTAGTTCGGTAGGGTCGCCAGGGCTCTGCAATTTCCCACAGAACTTTATAGAGAGCTTTCCCTGCCAGACCCTCGGTTTGTTCGGAATAGGCCCGTATCATCCGCTGCCGGATAACCAGATCGTCAATCGGAAACACGTCGGGCCGGTTAAGTACGAACATGAGCAACATCTCTACCGTCCAGCGTCCAACGCCTTTGATGGGCACCAGGTATTGCACGATTTCTTCATCGGTCATGGTGTCGACATACGCTCGTCTTAGCGACTTTTCGCGCGAGAACTCCGCTACACTTTGCAGGTATTTTATTTTCTGAAACGACAGCCCCGCGCTCCGAAGTTCGTCGGTTGTTTTGAGTAACAGGGCATTGGCTTCTGGGTAATTGTCGGGAAAGAGCGCCCGGAAGCGGCCAAAGATCGCATCGGCCGCTTTCACCGAAATCTGCTGTGATACAATACTTTCAAGTAAGGCGAGGTACAGATCATCGGCGTAGTCATTGAAAAGTTTAGGCGCAGGCGTCTCCGCAATGATGCGGGCCATTGTCGGGTCCTGAGCAAGATGGTCGAGGGCAGAGGGGTCTATTTGCGACATTTTATGGTTGGGATATTCGCGATTGAGGTCTGGCTTTCCCGTTCCGTTGACACTCGGCTAAGCCGAGCGTCAACGTGCGAACGTCTGCGTGAGGGGCCTGACCAGTTACTTTTTCAACTCACTAACCAGTGTATTTAACAGTACACTCTTTTGTTTCAGATCGTAGATGTACTCCCAGAACATCACACCCGCCAGTTTCTTCGACTTGACATAGCCTACTTTGTAAGTGAACGATTCAGGATCAGCGTAGGATATGAACGTATGGGTTGTTGGATTCCACAAATACGGTGCTTTGGCATCAGCGTCCCAATAGCGGGTGAACCCATTTTGGTTGATGTATTTGTCCATTAACTCATCGTAGCTGATAAACAGATGCTTGCCCGTCGACGGTTGGAACAGGCCGTTATCCTGGTTGCGGGTATCGCCCCAGCCACGCCCGTAAAATGGCAGCCCCAGCACGATCTTACTGGCAGGAACGCCCGCTCTTATGTGCCCGTCTACGGCATCGGCGGAGCTGTTGCGTGCGTGGTCGCCTTTAGCCGATTGATACAGAGGGCTATGGTGACCCGTTACTTTATCGTTCCCATGATATAGGTCATAGGTCATGATATTCACGTAGTCCAGATATTTCTGTGCCTTGCCCAGTTCTGTATGGTTCACAAAAGCCGTGTCGCCCCCGGTGGCGGCTGTAAGCAGGTAATGGTTGGCGCCGGTACGTTTGTCCAGTTTGCCCTGCGCATCCAGTCCATCCCGAAGGGCTTTTAAAAAGAGCGTGAAATTCTTTTTGTCCTCCGGCCGAAAAATGTTGCCATCGCCGATCTGATCGGGGTATTCCCAGTCAATGTCGATGCCATCGAGCTGATGTTTTTTCAACAGATCGACCGCGCTGGCCGTAAATTTCCGGCGCGACGCATCGGTGAGGGCCGCATCGGAGAAGTATTTGCAACCGCCCCATCCGCCAATGGACAACAGCACTTTAAGGTCTTTATTGGCCGATTTCAGGGAAGCCAGGGCTGCCAGATTTTCGGCATCTTTGGCCGATAGGGGCGCAATGTTTCCGGCTTTGTCGGGGATGCCGAATGCATAGTTGATATGGGTTAACTTCTGGGCTTCAATCTGGGCTTTCGTCCAGCCATTGCCCGTTACATACCCGATTATGACATAAGGGCCCGGTTTTTGCGACGATTGAGCCAGCAGGGTTTGTCCGAACAGGCAACTAACGAAAATAAGCAGCAAACGAATGGAGTTCATAGGGGCGAGTACTGGAAAAAGAGCGAGTTGATTGGCAAAGATACACGGACGGGGTGTTTGGCGTACTCATTTTGACTGGTTGCTTCGCCTTTTTTGTTCGGTCCAGGCAGACCCTCTTCAGTCGGGGAAAGGGAAACCAGTGTACGACACGATTTTTTGAACATTTAATACCTTAAACGGTAG
>CAXTJJ010000638.1:0-3243 GCA_964244155.1 uncultured Spirosoma sp. | reverse complement strand
TAGCGGCAACCTCATTGAAATAGGGCAGACTCAACTGCACCAGCAGCAGGGCGATCAAAAAAGCAATGACGGCGACGAGTATCGATTCGCTCAAAAACTGACCGATCAACTGCCCCCGAAGGGAACCGACCGCTTTGCGAATGCCTACCTCTTTTGCCCGTTTCTCGCTTCGGGCCGTGCTTAAATTCATGAAGTTGATGCAGGCCAGCAGCAGCACAAAAACACCAATAATACCGAACAGCCAGACAAACTGGATCTGCCCACCAACATTGACCCCGTTTTTGAATTCGGAATACAAATGCCAGCGGCTCATTGGCTGCAGGAAAATCTCAGGCTTGAAGCGGGCCAGCTGCGCCGATACATTAACCAGCTTGGCATCTCTGATTTTATCCGACACCTGCTGCATATCGGCATGGTCGGCGAGCTGAACAAAAATCTGAAAGGAGTTATTATCCCATTTCTGCGCCGACTTTTTTACCCAGTCCCGCATGGCTACGTTCACCTGCCAGGGAACCAGGTAGTCAAGACCATTGAACTGGGAGTTATAGGGCAGGTCCTCATACACACCCGTCACCTCAACGGCTGTCTGGGCATCTATTTTCAATAACTGCCCGATGGGGTCAGTCGCGCCGAACAAGGCATTGGCAACAGACGCTGAAATCAGAATCGAATAGGGTTCTCTCAGGCCCTCCCGATTCCCTTTGATCATGGTCAATGAAAGCAGATGGGGTGCTTCGGGCTCTATGTAATTACCCGTTTTTCTGAATTTTTTTTCGCCAAACGACAAGACATGCGCTTCTGTCCAGGAAGACAGGACAACATATTTGAAGTCGGTGCCGTAGGTTTTCCGCAATACATCAACCAGTGGAATGGGAATGGTGGGTGCCGTACTGACTGCTCCGTTTATGGTCTGGTTTTGCATGACATGAGCAATGCGGTCATAGTTTTTATGGGATCGGTTAAACGATAGTTCGTCATAAACCCACAGCCCAATCAGCATAGCGACGGCCATGCCCACGGCCAAACCACCAATGTTTATGAATGAATACACTTTTTGCCTTCTCAGATTACGAAAGGCGATTTTCAGATAATTTCGCAGCATATCGGGATGTAGGAAAAAGGATGATTGCATATAGTCGTTCGTGCTTTTGCGCCGACGCACGAAGGGCGGCAGTACGGATATCACACTGAGCACATAGTGTAGGGTAGCCTGTGTCTGGCCCGACCGCTCATACCAGTGGGTATATAGTTCGTCGAGGTCGCCTTCCACTTCTTCGAGGGTGTTTTCGGGATGAAACCGGGTAAGCAGCCAGTGCGCCCAGCGGGGTGCGGTCCGACGGTTCGGTCTGTTGGATGAACGGTTCATAAACCACTGAGTTGAAGGGCACCGGGGGGCACCATCTGCCACAATTCCTGCCGTAGTTGCTGAATTTCCTGCAGTGCCCGGCTGCCCAGTGCTGTCACGCGAAACAGCCGTTTGCGTCGTCCGCCCCGTTCGGCGGTAGCCCCGCCCAGTTCCGAACGAACGAAGCCTTTCTCTTCCAGCCGAATCAGGGTGTTGTGAACGGTGCCAAACGTCACAATCCGCCTGGTATGCTCCTCCAGTGCCTGACTGACGGTAACGCCATACCCTTCGCCATCCAGGATAGCAACCATCAGCAATACCACTTCTTCAAATTCACCTAAATAGGTTCGACGCATGGTTCGTTTCGATTAGTCTCTATTTTATCGTACAAATCTAAGGCCAAATAAAAAAAAGCTTTCACAATCCGCTAAAAGGCCTGTTTTCGAAAGGTGAGTCAATTAGTTTGTCCGCAAATGGACAGGATTTGTCCCGCAATGGACAATTTTTTCATCCATTCTGTCTCGTGTACCTATGACTGAATTTCTCACTTTCAGCCATAGGCTATTCACGAATGGTGAGCTTTTACCATATCTATTGTTAAGTTTACCGCTGTCTAGTCTCCAATACATCGTCGTTCTTATTACCGCTACCCCGAATTCATGAAACTTAGCTCACTCATTCTGTTACCCCTGGTTATCGGTTTGTCATGTGCCGTTCACCCGGCCGTTCGCTCCTTACCATCATCTGTTTCTGAAACGCCGGATACACCTTCTCTACAGGCAAAGAAACTCATGACGGGGGCCGACCAGCTCACGGCTTATCTGCCCTACCTGAAAGGCAAACGCATCGGGATGGTGGTCAACCAGACGTCCATCATCGGCAGCAAACCCAGCGTCGATAGTTTACATAGCCTGGGCGTGAACATTGTTTCGATTTTCGGGCCCGAACACGGCTTTCGGGGCAATGCCAGCAACGGGGCGAAGGTCGACGATGCGGTCGATGCCAAAACGGGCATTCCCGTCGTTTCGCTGTACGGCAAAAATAAGAAGCCCTCGAAGGAGCAGCTGGCGAACATCGACCTGATGATTTTTGACATTCAGGACGTGGGTTGCCGGTTTTACACCTACATCAACACGCTCAACCACGTGATGGAAGCCTGCGCGGAAAACAACAAAGAGCTGATGATTCTGGACCGGCCGAATCCGAACGGCTTTATCATTGACGGACCAATTCTGGAGGCTCATCTGTATTCGGGGATTGGTATGCACCCCATTCCTATTACGCACGGCTGTACTATCGCCGAGTTTGCCCAGATGATCAACGGCGAAGGCTGGGGTGGCGTTGCCAAAACGAATCCGTGTAAGCTGAAGATTATCAAGCTGGCAAACTACACGCACGACACGCCCTACACGTTACCTGTATTGCCCTCGCCTAATCTGAATACGCAGCAGTCAATTTTATTGTACCCCAGCCTTTGCTGGTTCGAAGGCACGATCATCAGCCAGGGCCGGGGTACATACATGCCGTTTACCGTTTTAGGAGCACCCGCCCTGAAGGGTAAGTACGCATTCTCATTCAAACCCGTAAGCATCAAAGGCATGAGCGAAACACCCCTACACCAGGATGAGGACTGCTACGGACTTGATCTTCGGAACTACGACAGCAACCTGCTTCGCAAAACAAAACAGCTCAACCTGAAATGGCTGATGGAGCTGTACAAAGCGTATCCCGACAAAGCCCGTTTCTTCGATACGAGTTATAGCAAGCAAATGGGTAATTTCAACTACCGGAGCGGTAACGAAGCGCTCAAGAAACAAATCATTGCGGGCGTTTCCGAAAAGGAAATCCGCCAGAGCTGGGAGCCCGCCTTAGGGAATTATAAGCAGATGCGGAAACAG
>CAXTJJ010000637.1:0-3254 GCA_964244155.1 uncultured Spirosoma sp. | reverse complement strand
TATGGAAGTACGCACCACCGAACCCGCCATCCAGTTTTACACCGGCAATTTTCTGGATGGTTCCGTAACGGGGCGCGAAGGGTTCGCGTATAAAAAACGGTATGCAATCTGCCTCGAAACCGAGCACTACCCTGATTCGCCAAACCATCCGGCCTTCCCAACAACGGAGCTGAAACCCGGCCAGACCTACAGATCCACGACCATCTACCAGTTTTCTACTAAGAAGTAGAAAGAAAAAAGGTTTATTAACCACAGCGGCACGGAGGCCACAGAGAAATGCCAAAGTGAGATTCTCTGTGGCCTCCGTGCCGCTGTGGTTAATAAACCTTTTTTCTTTATTTTAGGTCGTGCCGCCCATCTGGCGAGCACGACCTATTTTTATTATGGCTGATCAAACGAGCACTGAGCGGGCAACGATGCCCAAGGGTTTCAATCCGGTTCTGGAGCGACGAACCGTCGATAACGCGAATCGCAACTTACTCAAGTATTTGCGACCGGGTCTAAGCGTGCTCGATGTCGGCTGCGGTTCGGGGGCCATAACGCGCAGTATTGCCGAAAAAACCGGGTCTACTGGTCGGGTACTGGGCATAGACCCAAATGAAAGCCTGATTGAACAGGCCAACCAGCATGTGAACGGTCGAAAGGAACTAGCTTTCCAACAAGCCGATGTATATTCCTTCGATACCAAAGAGCGTTTCGATCTGGTTACCTGTGCGCGAACTTTGCAATGGCTGGCAAAACCCGAAGCTGCCTTACGCAACATGAAACGCTTCGTAAAGCCCGGTGGTCATCTGGCTATTCTGGATTTCAACCACGAGAAAATCGCCTGGACACCCGAGCCGCCCGGATCGATGCAAACCTTTTACGACGCATTTCTAACATGGCGGCAGGATGCGGGTTTCGACAACGCCATTGCTGATCACCTCAAAGAGATGATACAGCACATCGGTTTCGAATCTGTACAAGTAGAAGAACAGTTTGAGATAAGCCACAAAAGTGATCCCAATTTCGCCGTCGCCAGTCGGTTATGGGCGGAAGTTGCCGAGTTGCGGGGGCCGCAATTAGTTAGTGCCGGGTATATCAGCGAAGATCTGCGCCTACAGGCTATCGTTGATTACGACAACTGGATTGCCACCGTTGGCGAGTCGATGGCGGTGTACTTGCTGGCGGTTGAAGGGCAGCAGGCGGTGTAATTCTATTGTTCCTTTTGGCTCCCCTCTCCCAAAACGGGAGAGGGGCCGGGGGTGAGGGGGAAGCGTTCAACTTCAGGGATTCACCTCACGTCAACGGCCGACCTCACCCCAACCCCTCTCCTGAAAAGAAGGAGAGGGGCTAAAAAAAGGAACTTAGTAGTACTTTCCTGGAGGGGTTCGGGGGTAATATCCAACCTATACCGAAATCATTCGATCTCTCGACACCGTCAGCCACTCACCCGTTACTTCGCCGTTTTCAATGGCGTACCCGCGTTCGTACAAGGCCACGGTTGGGCAGATGTGGTTGGGCAATCCATATAAAATATCACCCACTTTATAGGCATGTCCTGGGCCTGCTTCGACTACCAGATGTTCCTCGCTCTGTCCCAGTGCCTTCAGTTCCGGTGCATTCAGAAACGTAACCCGCTGGGGTAGTTCGCCCTCGGCAGCCACTGATTTATGACCGAGATCCAGACAAACTTTTGTTGCATCGGGCAGAGAGATCACCCGCGATACCACCAGTGCCGCCGTTAGAAACGGTTGTTCGGTCAGGATACTCTGGTATCCTTTATCCCAATATATAAACGTGCCGGGGCTACATTCTACGTCCGGCCGCTTGGCATGGATTGGGAAGGTGGGGCTGCCCCCTACAACCAGTATCGGCCGGGCAAAACCCTGCGAGGTCAGCGTATCACTCAATAGTTGCACAGGCCAGAAAGCTGCATCGCATTGCGCGGTACGAACCGTAATGTCCGGGTCGCGCAGGTGACCATCGTAGGCATGTAAGCCCACGGGTTGTACACCCGGCAATTTAGTTAGCTCGGCATAGAGTGTCAGCACCGCACCACCGGGAGCGATACCCGTCCGGTTCATGCCAACGTTCAGGTCAATGTAAACCGGCACGACCAGGTTAGCCTCTACGGCCAGCTCTGACAATTTACTGGCCGTGGTGAGGTTATCGACCAGACAGGAAAATTTGGTTTCCGGATAGGTTTGGATCAGACTCAATAGCCGATGCATTTTGGCCTCGTTTGGTTGGTAAGCCAACAGCACATCGGGAGCACCGAGCATGGCCAGCATTTCGGCTTCGGCAATGGTCGCGCACTTGAACTTGGTGATACCGGCGTCCAGCATCAACTGGCAGGCTTCCCGCGATTTATTTGTTTTTACGTGAGGCCGCAACCGACTCAGTTTATCCACCGCCTTGATTAAGAAGGCAATGTTCTGTTTCACCCGATCCGTATAGATGACCAGGGCGGGTGTATCGAGTTGAGCAACGTCATTAATCGAGTACCAGGGCGCTTGCTCCATAACTTAAACCAGCTCAAATAAGGCTTCTATTTCAACCGGAATATTTCCAGGTAACGAGCCCATCCCCACCGCCGACCGTACACCAATGCCATTATCGGGTCCCCAAACCGCCGAGAAGAGTTCGCTACAGCCGTTAATGACATAGGGATGCTGTTCAAAATCGGGCGTACAACCGACCATACCCAATACTTTAATAACGCGCTTCACCCGGTCAAGGCTGCCTAAGTTGGTGCGGATGGTCGACAGGATTGTTAATCCCACCTGGCGAGCGGCCAGTTTAGCCTGGTCTTTATCCAGATCGACGCCCACACGACCAACGATCAGGCTTTTATCGTCCTGCACCGGACCATGACCCGATATGTATAGGTACTTCCCGTCAATCAGGTAAGGTTTATAAACGCCCATTGGTTGTGGAGCGGGGGGTAATGTAAGGCCGGTTTCGGCAAAGGCTTTTTCGGGTGATGCAAGATCAGGCTGCATAGGAAATCGGAACAAGTTTAATCGAGCGAAAAGGTGCTGTTTGGCGTAGAATTTGACATCCCACTAGCCGGAACAGTAGAATCACAAACTTAACCGAAACTATTGGGTTAACAGATCAACAACGCTAAAATTCATTTTTTAGACAGGATTATGGACAGGATAACAGCAAGTCCGACATTCGGCTCCAGCGTTGTCGCTCGGCTTTGCCGAGTGAGAGCTATAGGGAGGGCGTCCCGCCCGTACTGGGAATTTCGAGTAACTCAATTTACG
>CAXTJJ010000636.1:0-3258 GCA_964244155.1 uncultured Spirosoma sp. | reverse complement strand
TATAGTGTATCATAACTCGCCACAAATTGTAGGCAAAGGTAACGATCCAGTAGTTGGCCACTTCTCAAAATTATTCAGTACCAGTTTATGAAAGCCGTTTTGCTTACTGAAAAAAATCAACCAGTACAGTTGATCGACGGGCCGATACCCACCGTCGGGTTAAAAGAAGTACTTATAAAAGTAGAAGCTGCGGCTCTGAACCACCGTGATGTGTTTATTCAGCAAGGATTGTATCCGGGTATCAGGCTCCCGGCTATTTTGGGCTCCGATGGAGCGGGCGTTGTAGCTGACGTAGGAGAAGGTGTCGATCCTGCCTGGCGTGGGCAAGCCGTAATAATTAATCCGGCAATGCACTGGGGCGACAATCCAGGGCATTACGGCGCTGACTTTCAGATTTTAGGCATGCCTGACAATGGCACATTCGCTGAGTATGTAGTGATTAATAAAAATTACATTCATCACAAGCCCGCTCACCTTTCATTCGAGCAGGCAGCTGCGATTCCCTTGGCGGGCCTAACAGCCTGGCGGGCCCTAATGACACGAGCCGCTTTACACACATCCGGCATGCCCGAAAAAGTCCTGATTACCGGAGTTGGTGGCGGAGCCGCATTGTTCGCCTTACAATTTGCGGTAGCCGCCGGAGCCGAAGTATGGGTAACGTCTGGGATAGATGAGAAATTGACGAAAGCCAGAAACTTGGGTGCATTGGGAGGCATCAATTACCGGGACCCGGAATGGGCTAAAACGCTCATGGCTCAGGTAGGTGGTAGTCGTGTCGGCAGCCTGACAGGGGGGTACTTTGATGTTATTATTGACAGTGCTGGCGGTGCTGGATTTGCGAAACTAATTGATGTCGCGGCACCAGGTGGGCGGATCGCCTTTTTTGGAGGAACAACGGGTACTATTACTGATATTGTTCCGCCAAAAGTTTTCTTTAAACAGCTATCAATTTTCGGCTCAACGATGGGTACTGAACGTGAATTTGCGGATATGCTTTCGTTCGTAGATACCCACAAAATCGTGCCTGTGCTGGATGAAATTTTTCCTTTAACCAGCATAGAAAAGGCCATGAAAAAAATGAAAGATGGCCAGCAGTTTGGGAAAATTGTTTTTAAAATAAATGGATGACTAACCAATTTGTTATCTTCTGAATAAAATTCAGAATCGATTCATACACTTTTACCGGTAAATGTATCTTTAGTGGATAGTTATCCACATTACAATTGTGGATAACTTGGTACTTACGCACATTTTAGCAATTCATGATAATATACTGTCACCGATCCTCTTTCACACTTTACCTTTGCTGTCATGTTTACAGTAACGCGTTCAGTAATTAAGACACTGTCTGACCGGTTGGCTTCTTATCAGCAGGAAGGCTTACTGCGTCAACTCCGGACGGCTGATGGTTTTATTGACTTCTGCTCGAATGATTACCTTGGTTTTGCTCGGTCAACGACTCTTAAGATCGCTATTCAACAAGCCGATGTGAATCAGGTCAATACCCGCACAGGAGCAACTGGTTCCCGACTGTTAGCGGGGCAAACGGCCCTGGCAGATGAAGTGGAACAGGAACTGGCGCGATTTTATAAAACAGAAGCTGCACTTGTGTTCAATTCGGGCTACGATGCCAATATTGGCCTTTTGGCTTGTTTGCCTCAAACTGGTGATACGCTCCTGACGGATGAGCTAATTCATGCGAGTATGATTGACGGGGCGCGGCTTAGTTATGCCACGCGGCATCGGTTTAAACACAATGATCTGGTCGATTTGGCAATCAAGCTTCAACACGCATCGCAACAGGATGGACAAATTTTTGTGGCGGTGGAGTCGGTTTATTCGATGGATGGCGATATGGCTCCACTTGTTGAACTAGCTGACCTCTGCGACCAATATGGGGCTGCTCTGATCGTTGATGAAGCACATGCAACGGGTATCTATGGTTCCGGATCTGGCGGACAAAACGGTGAAGGGGTAGTGGCAGCTCTGGGCTTGCAGGATCGCGTGCTGGCCAGGGTGCATACGTTTGGAAAAGCGTTAGGCGTTCATGGGGCCGCAATTGTAGGCTCGACTGTGCTTCGGCAGTACCTGATCAATTTTGCCCGACCTTTTATTTATACAACGGCGCTACCTCCTCATAGTCTGTTAGCTATTCGTTGTGCCCATGAGCAGCTAAAACAGAATCCGGAGGCTTTACAAAGGCTTCATGAACAACTCAGTTATTTCCGCCACCAAGTACATGACCTGTTACCCCGAACAACCTGGACAAACAGTCAATCGCCCATTCAGTGTTTACTCATTCCGGGCAATACCAACGCACGGGCGGTGGCTACAGAAGCGCAGCAAAGCGGGTTGGATGTGCGCGCCATTTTAAGCCCAACGGTTCCGGCAGGGCAGGAGCGTTTGCGGCTATGCATTCATGCGTTTAATACAACCGACGAAATAGACAAATTACTGGCCATTTTACGGGCCACTTTATTGAGCAACGTCAATCAATGAATAAACAATTAATTGTTGCCGGAATCGGAACTGAGATCGGGAAGACAGTCGCATCGGCAGTTTTGGTTGAAGCTTTACAGGCCGATTACTGGAAACCCATACAGTCGGGTGGCCTGGATGATTCCGATACGGATACCGTACGTCGGTTGATAAGTAATCCAATGTCCTGTTTTCATCCGGAAGCGTATCGGCTTACGCAACCGCTATCACCGCATGCTGCGGCCGAAATAGACGGTATTACAATTGAGCTGGATAGGTTTAGCATCCCAAAAACCAAAAATAATCTGATAATCGAGTTGGCGGGTGGGCTCATGGTACCTCTCAATAGCCATGATTTGACCATTGATTTAGTGAAAAAGCTGAATTTGCCAGTGGTATTAGTGTCAAGAAACTATCTGGGCAGTATCAACCACACATTGCTATCAGTCGAAGCCTGCCGGAGTCGTACTATTCCATTAGTGGGGATTCTGTTCAATGGCCCTACTGTTCCCTCTACAGAAACCTTTATTTTAAATTATACAGGGTTGCCCTGTCTGGGCCGAATCGGGCAGGAGGAGGCTATTACAAAAGAAGTTGTTATAAAATATGCGGGCTTACTAAATCAGACCTGTAACATTTCTAAAACCTTATAGGTCTGCGAAACTACCAGGACTTCACCAGCTCATCGAAACGCTCCAGCAAAAATTTGGATGTTGACCCAACATGCCCGTTGCCAATCGTTAATTCGCCGATTTGAGTAATGGGCAGTACTTTTTTGGT
>CAXTJJ010000635.1:0-3266 GCA_964244155.1 uncultured Spirosoma sp. | reverse complement strand
GTAATACCGGGCAACCCAGACCACCTGCGCCTACCACCAGAACACGGGCATTTTTGAGCCTCAACTGGCCCTTGGTGCCAATTTCCGGTAAGTTCAAGTGTTTCTGATACCGTTGTTTTTCAGCAGGTACTAAGGTTGTCGCTTCCATAATTTTACAATAATAGGTAACCCAAATCAGTGTTGCATTAATCCAACAGATTTAGACTATCTAAAATTGCATCGAAGCAAGCTCAAGGGTAAATATTTAGTAAACGTTCTGGGTGTGTATTTTTTTAGTACTATTGCCCCGACAAAATCCTAACGATTCTCAACTATGAACTATCTGCGTTTTTCTGCAAATGGTATTACGTTTCGGCCACCATTAACGCTTGGTCTGCTAGCCCTAACCCTGACGCTTAACGTCCCATCAACCGATGCGGGCGTCAACCCCCACCATCCATCTATTGGCCAACCAACGCACCTGATGAAGAAGGGCAAATGGGAAACTCTATTCGATGGCAAAACCCTAACCGGTTGGCATATTTATCTGAAAGAAGGGCAGCCCGTATCAGACAAGTGGACAGTCGATGATGGCGCCATTCACCTGACCGCAGGTGGTGCCGGTGATCTGGTGACCGACAAGGAGTACGGTAATTTTGAACTGGAAATCGAGTGGAAAATTGCTGAGGGGGGAAATAGCGGTATTATTTTCCACGTTCACGAAGACCCTAAATTTAAGGCTACCTATCAAACGGGTCCCGAAATGCAGGTACTCGATAATGAACGTCACCCCGATGCCAAACAGGGTCGGGATGGAAACCGTACGGCAGGCTCGCTCTATGATCTGCAAAAGCCCGTTACGCCCGGAGCCGCTAAACCGGCGGGTGAGTGGAACAAGGCTCGACTGGTTATCAGCAATGGCAAAGCGGAGCAATTCCTGAACGGCAAAAAAACGGCCGAATACCCAACCAGTGGACCAGAGTGGGATAAAATGGTATCGGAGAGTAAATTTAAAGGGTGGGAAGGCTTTGGTAAATATGCTACCGGCCATATTGCTTTACAGGATCACGGCAATAAAGTCTGGTACCGCAATATTCGGATACGCGAATTGTAACTAATGCTGGAATGAGTGAATTGTGAATGAGCGAATAGCTTTCCATTTTCCATTCACTCATTCTATCACTCACTCATTCATCATTATGATACGCCGAACGGCCCTTAAAACGCTCACTGGTACCGCCTTGACGCTACCCTTGCTATCAGACTCACTTGCAAGTTCTATGGCACAATCTGAACAAATAGTCCCGATGCTGAAGGGCCACATTAATCACTCCGTTTGTAAATGGTGTTACAGCAAAATCCCGCTCGAAGATTTCTGTAAAGCGGCAAAAGAAATCGGTATCAAGTCGATTGAGTTACTGAATCCTGATGAGTGGCCAGTCGTGCAAAAACATGGCTTAACGGTTGCTTTGCCACAAGGTGCAGGCAAAGGCATTGTTGACGGCTTCAATAGTCCAAAATTTCACGATGAACTGGTGACCAGTTACGAAGCCATTTTTCCGAAACTGAAAGCTGCGGGCTTGACGACCGTTATCTGCTTTTCGGGAAATCGGCGGGGCATGAGCAACGAAGAAGGACTTGAAAACTGCGCCGTAGGTCTGAAACGCCTGATGCCAAGTGCCGAAAAGCATGGTGTCACCATGATTATGGAATTGCTGAACAGCAAAGTAGATCATAAAGATTATATGTGTGACCATACGGCCTGGGGGGTTGAACTATGCAAACGCGTTGGGTCAGAAAACTTTAAGCTGCTGTATGATATCTACCACATGCAGATCATGGAAGGCGACATCATCCGTACCATCCGGGAACATAATAAGTATATCGGGCACTATCATACGGGCGGCAATCCCGGTCGTAACGAGATCGATGAGACGCAGGAGCTGTATTACCCGGCTATCATGAAAGCCATCGTTGATACGGGTTTCAAAGGCTTTGTGGCGCAGGAGTTTATCCCTAAACGTGATCCACTCACCAGTCTGAAAGAAGCGGTCTTGTTGTGTGATGTTTAAAAATCAGGAGGAAGGGGAGGGAGTAAAGTAAATGTAGTATCAATCCCTTTACTCCCTCTCCTCCTTCCTCCTTTTATAGTTTATAATTCCTATACTCGCCAATTCGCCAGCCTGTCAATTTCTCAATGAATGTTAGAAAGCGAACTCTGGGGGAATAACGTTTCTGGCTGGTATCGAATATAAAAGGCCAGTTCAGTCGATCTACGCGAGCTTGCATCACTGCTGGGTGTGAACCCGTAAAATGGGCCAGGGAGTCAATCTGGCCATAGTCGAATGCATCGACACTGGCATCGGCTTTCGCTATGGTTTCGCTGGTGTTCCAGAAATGGTTGGCATTCCGAAGCCGTTTTTTCTGGGTTTCTGGGGGCTTCACCCAGCCATAATGGTAAATATAGGCGTCAATCAATTTCACTTTTAGTTTCTGGTTGTCGCGGGTCCGGAAGCCCTGTGCATCTTTATAGGAAACAATGTTTCCCGTATTGCGAATCACCCGAACTTCCCGCCGATACCACCGCCGTGAGTCGCCTATATAGCTGTAGGAACCGTAAAAATGCAGGTAGTTGAAGAGTAAGCCGTCTACGTTTTTATCCGTCAGGTATCGTTCCATGGCTTCCCGAACCACCGGGATGTAGTGCTCATGCAGTACCTCGTCGCCCTGAATATAAAAGGCCCAATCTACATCCGGCGAAATCGCTGCCAGTGCTTTATCAGTTTCCTGAGCCAGTACGCGCCCACCAGCCTTTGCGTTTTCATCCCAGGTTGTCCGAATGATTCGAATTTTATCCGACGGAATTGCCTCAATCAATCCAAGGGTATCATCGTCCGAATCGCCAACGGCAATGACAAATTCGTCGCACAAGGGCAGGACAGACGTAATGGCTTCTATAATTGGATAATCGAACTGGACGGCATTACGGATAAAACTGAATCCGGCTACTTTCATAAGATACGGAATGGGTTGACGACAAAAGCCAAAGATAAGACCCTTTTACGATTCGCTGTCTTACTCCTGCTCAGGCAGGTTTGCCTAATGCCGGACCATTTTTTTGCTGACACCTTGCCCATTTGCATTCAGGTGCAGGAAATATACCCCCGGTGTAGCTGGCAGCCAATTATTTGGCAATGTTTGCCAATGATCGCCTGCCGACAGACCAGGCCAGGTGCTTGTGTGAATTGGTTGTCCGGTTGAGTTTGTTATTATTAGTTGTAAATCAG
>CAXTJJ010000634.1:0-3274 GCA_964244155.1 uncultured Spirosoma sp. | reverse complement strand
CCTACGGATCGAAGCCTGTCCGAAGGGCCAATACCTGACAACATAAGCAACTGGGGCGATTGAAAGGCTCCTGCCGATAAGATAACTTCCTTCCGGGCTGTTGCCCGCTGCGTCTGGTTTTTACCCGTTAAAAAGTCAACACCCGTAGCGCGATCGTTTTGGAGCAGAATTTGTGTGGTGTGTGCATGAGTGATCACTTTTAGATTGGGTCGCGTTAACGCTGGCCGTAAAAATGCCGTTGCTGCGCTATGCCGCTGGCCATTTTTGATAGTGAATTGAAAAAAGCCTGCCCCTTCCTGCTCTGCACCGTTATAATCGGCATTGGGTCGAATACCCACATGCGTACAGGCATCGACAAAAGCACCTGCCAGCGGGGTTTGAAATCGGGTAGCGTAGGTAACATTCAGCGGGCCAGAATTGCCGTGATAGGCCGGATCGAGACGATCATATTGCTCATTATGCTCAGAACGCATAAAGTAAGGCAATACGTCTTTGTAACTCCAACCCTGATTACCCAAAGCAGCCCAGCCATCGTAGTCGAGCCGGTTACCACGCACATAAGCCATCGCATTGGTTGATGAACACCCGCCAAGCGTCTTACCCCTTGGCTGATACATCCGTCGGCCATTGAGTGCCATCTGTGGTTCTGTCCAGAAGCCCCAGTCAACCGACGATCCATGTAGTTTGGTATAAGCGGCTGGAATATGAATCTCCATTTTCGTATCAGGTCCACCCGCTTCCAGTAGCAAAACCGACGTTGTTAGATCGGCCGATAACCGATTTGCTAATACACAACCTGCTGAACCGGCACCGATTATAATGTAATCGAAATCCATAATTACTTGAGGATAGACACAAAGCCTAAAGCACAATAAATTCTACGAATAAGTCAACTGACAAGCCGTCAAACGAGCATAAAAGTTAATACCCGTAGCGTAACAGCAGTACTGCCAGTTACGCTACGGGTATTAATTGGTAAGAACGAATAAAAACTTAACCAGGCAGCTCGGCTAATACCGTAACACCACCTTTTGTCACATCGCCAATATTGACTTTAATCTCAGCATCGAGCGGTAGGAATACATCTACCCGAGAGCCAAATTTTATAAAGCCGAACTCTTCGCCCTGCTTAACTGGCTGGCCTTCCTTCACATACCAAATGATACGACGGGCAACAGCTCCTGCAATCTGTCGAAACAAGACTTGTGTACCGTTAGCAACCTCAACAACAACGGTTGTTCGCTCGTTCTCTGTACTTGACTTAGGATGCCAGGCGACTAAATATTTACCCGGAAAGTACTTGAAATACCGTACAATGCCCGTAACAGGATTGCGGTTGACGTGCACATTCAGCGGTGACATGAAAATTGACACTTGCCGACGGCGGTCTTTAAAGTATTCACCCTCAACAGTTTCTTCGATAACAACAACCTTACCATCCGCTGGCGCAATTACCTGCGATTCGCCGGTCGTTAACAGCCGGGTTGGAATACGAAAAAACTGGACGATTAATAAAAACAGAATCACACTTATTATCGCTAATAAAGCAATAGCTGTTGAATTATCGGAAAACAAATAGTAGTACGCGAGCAAATTCAGAGCTAGTAGAACCAGCCCCGTCGTGAGCATAATTGTGTAACCTTCGCGGTGTAAGCGCATGAATTGAATAATAATTTACGAGGTACGATTTACGATTTGATTTAGCCCACACTGGGTGATTTATGTAAATGAACAACAAAAATCGTAAATCGTACTTCGTAAATCAAAAATCTGTCAATATCCGCCCCGGTATTTGTAAGTGCTGGCTACTTTATCAATGGCAACAATGTAAGCTGCCAGGCGCAAGGGAACCTGATACCGCTGTGACGTTTCAAAAACGCGGTCGAACGCATCTTTCATAACCCGGTCAGCCCGTCGATTAACACGATCGAGCGTCCACTTATAACCAATGCGGTTTTGCACCCACTCAAAATACGAGACGGTAACGCCACCTGCATTGGCCAGAATATCGGGCACAACCAGAATACCCTTACTGTTGATAATCTCGTCGGCACTGGCTGAGGTTGGACCATTGGCTCCCTCAACAATCATTTTCGCCTGAATTGAGTTTGCGTTGTCTTCTGTGATAACATCCTCTTTGGCGGCTGGCACCAACACATCAACAGCTAATGAGAGTAATTCTTCATTTGAAATTTTCTCAGCTCCTGCAAATCCTTCCAACGTTCCTTTATTATTATTCCGGTAGCTTACTGCAGCCGTAATATCAATACCATTGCTGTTATAATAACCACCTGATATATCACTCACTGCCACTACAGTAACGCCACGTTCGTGAAGTAGTTCGGCGGCAAACGACCCAACATTACCAAACCCCTGAACGGCTGCCGTGGTGCGGTAAGGATTCATACGCAGCTTATCCATAGCCGCCAAAGCCGCCACCGTAACACCGCGACCTGTGGCCTCAGTACGGCCTAGGGAACCTCCCAGCACAAGGGGCTTGCCCGTTACCACATTATTTACGGTCATGCCTTTGGCTTTGGAGTATTCGTCCACGATCCAGGCCATCTCGCGCGGTCCTGTGCCCATGTCGGGGGCTGGAATATCGCGATCAGGCCCGATCACGTCAAGCATAGCTACTGTGTACTGGCGAATCAATCGCTCAATTTCGCCTGCCGACATCTCACGGGGGTTACAGGCAATGCCGCCTTTAGCTCCACCATACGGAATATCGACCACGGCGCATTTCCAGGTCATCCAGGCCGCTAATGCACGAACCTCGTCAAGGTGTACGCCCGGATCGAGCCGAATGCCTCCTTTCGCTGGTCCCAGAATATTGGAGTGAATAACACGGTATCCTTCAAAAACCTTAATGGACCCGTTGTCCATTGTAACGGGTAATCCAACAATAACCTGCCGGGCTGGCACTTTTAGTATGTCATACATCTCATCCGAAATACCAACCAGTTTGGCAGCGGCATCGAAACGTGACATCATTGATTCAAGTGGATTCTCTTTGTCTTTTATTGGAGCTGGTTCAATATATCCCATGGCTTTACTTTAACTTCCCTCTTAAAACTAATTTGCTTGTGAAGTGTCTTACAAACTTAACAAATGAATAATCATATTGCGAAAGGCCTATTTTTTCTGAGATTAATATAATATTAATAAACCATATAATCGTTCATAATTTGTTCATCAGACAAAAGAGAGTTTCTGGTACTCAGGCCTAAACCGAATATTAATTTGAAAAACAATTGATTATCAATCCGAAGAA
>CAXTJJ010000633.1:0-3290 GCA_964244155.1 uncultured Spirosoma sp. | reverse complement strand
GGGCCACTTTCGCCGAAATACTCGTGCAGAATACGGTCATAATCGGCGGCTGCAGCATCAGGCTCCAGGTCGGTTCGCCAAACGTGAATCTGTTCTTCGGGCGTGTAAACGTGTCCCAGCAATGTGTCGTAGGCCATGCCGGCATTACTTTGCTCGTCGTCGATGGGCACGTAGCGTTCGTCGCCCCAGAAGACGTGTAGTTGTAGCCACGGAATCTGATCAACGTAAGGTGCCTTCGCCAGCAATTCGTGCAGGGCTTTGGGCGTACTTCCCCCCGACAGCGCAATCGTAAATCGGTCCTGTTTTTTCAGAACGTCCTTAATACGCTTTGTAATAAAATCGGCTGCGGCTTTCGCCAGATCGGCCGGATTCTTTTTTATGATGACTTGCATAAACTCATTTCAGAGTAATGCCATAGCTTAAAGCTATGGCATTACTGGTTCACAAAATCCTCACGCATGGGTGTAAACACATCGACTAGTACACCGGCTTCCTCACAAACGGCACCATGCCAAACATTCGGTGGAATGTAATAGGCATCGCCCGCCCGCACAATTCGCGTTTCATCGGCAATAGTGATGGAAAATGCACCGCTGGCCACATAACTCATTTGCGTATGGACATGGCTATGAGCGGCCCCAATCCCACCCGTCTCGAAGGCAACCTTCACCATCATCAGGTTGGCATCGTAGGTCATGATCTTACGTTTCACCCCTTCGGCAACCTGTTCCCAGGGCAGGTTCTGGTCATCGACAAAAAGGGTAGCGAGTTGGGTTGGCATTTGGTATTCGGTTTATTATTTCATCATCCACTGAAAGCCATCTTTCTCAACCAGTTGCATGGCTTCATCCGGACCCCATGAACCGGGGGCATAGTTCGGGAAATCGACAGTATTGGCTTCCCAGGCTTCCAGAATAGGGGTCACCACCTTCCAGGCAGCTTCTACCTGATCGGCCCGCATAAACAGCGTAGCATCGCCGGTCATGACATCCAGCAAGAGGGTTTCGTAGGCTTCCGGCTCCTGCCCTTCATAAGCATCCTTGTAGCTGAACACCATCTCAACCGGGTCAATCGCGAGTGTCTGACCGGGCCGTTTTGCCTGAAACCGTAACCGGATATCCATAGCTGGTTGAATGCCGATGGTTAGTTGGTTCGATTGCCAGTTCTCGGTAGCTTCTTCGGGGAAAGCGTAGTAGGGAGCCGGTTTAAACAGAATATTGATAACCGTCGCTTTTTCGGGGAGTGACTTGCCGGTGCGCAGGTAAAACGGCACATCTTCCCACCGCCAGTTGTCGACAAATAGTTTAACGGCGGCAAAGGTCTCCGTTGTCGAGTCAGGCTTTACGCCCTCTTCTTCACGATAACCCGGAATTGGTTTGCCGTCTTTTTCACCCGGACCATACTGCCCACGGACAGCCACATCTTTCACCTGTTCGGGCTTAATGCGACGGATGGCGTTCAGCACATCCACTTTTTTATTCCGAACTTCATTGGCGTCAAACGAGATAGGCGCTTCGGTAGCCACCATACACAACATCTGGAGCAAGTGGTTCTGAATCATGTCCCGCAAGGCACCGGACCCTTCGTAATACCCTCCACGTCCTTCAAGTCCCACCGTTTCGGAAGCGGTTATCTGCACATATTCGACATAGCGCCGATTCCAGATAGGTTCGAACAACGAGTTGGCAAACCGAAGTGCCAGAATATTTTGTACCGTTTCTTTACCTAAATAATGGTCGATGCGATAGATCTGCTCTTCGGCAAACAGCCCGCCCAGCAACGCATTTAGTTCCTGCGCCGTTTTAAGGTCATGCCCAAAGGGTTTTTCAACCACAATCCGGACGCGCGCCTTATCGCCACAGAGGGGTAGTTTGCCCAGATTTGTCGCAATGCCGGGCACCAGTTGGGGCGCTACCGCCAGGTAGAAAACTATATTTGCGTGCCCGCCCCATTCACCTTCTTTTTCCGCAACGAAATCGGTCAGCTTTGTATAAGCACCCGCGTCGCCAGCATCCATTTGAAGATAGGTGATCGCCTTTGAAAACGAGGCCCAAGTGTCTTCAGGGCCATTCTTTCGTCGTGAAAACGATTGGACACCATCGAGTAACCGCTCCCGAAATGAGTCATCCGTATAGGGGCTTCTGCCTAATCCAACCACGGCAAAATGGTCAGACAAATAGTCATCAAGGAACAGATTATAGAGCGCAGGAGTCAATTTGCGCAGGTTCAGATCACCGCTTCCCCCAAAGATAAACAGGATCGTAGCTGGTGGACGCTGATTAGTAGCTGGAATCATAGTCGGTTTTATGGACGGGCTGCAAATTACCGCCAGTCTGTTTTCCGAACAAGTTTACTTCATTAAGGTTTCATCTTAGGCAACCTTTCTGCTACTTTTGGCCCTTGTTTTTACTTCCTATCATTTACGTATGAAAATTGCCATAGGTTCCGATCACGCTGGTTTCCGTTACAAAGAAGCGATCAAACAGTTCCTCACCGGTCTCGGACACGAGGTTATTGATAAAGGCACATATGCCGAAACACCCTCCGTCGACTATCCGGTTTATATCCGACCGGTAGCCGAAGCCGTTGCGGCAGGCGACGTTGACCGGGGTGTTGTGCTGGGCGGCTCTGGAAACGGTGAAGCCATTATGGCCAACCGAATTAAGGGCGTTCGGTGCGGTTTATGCTGGAATGAAGAGTCGGCCCGCTTATGCCGGGAACATAACGACGCTAAACGCATTTCGCTCGGCGAACGGATGATGAGTGAAGAAACAGCCCTCAAGCTAGTCCAAATCTGGCTCGATACTCCCTTTGAAGGCGGCCGACATCTGGGCCGAATTCAGCAACTGGATCTGTAATTATTGGTTGACAGGACTTTGATTTATTGCCCGATAATCAATAACCAATTAATGCCTAATCTAAAAAAGGATTAACCACAGAGACACAAAGAGCACAGAGGTTTACGCAGCAGATTTAGTCCCTTCACACCTCTGTGCTCTTTGTGCCTCTGTGGTTAATCCTTTTTTAAATTGTTGCTTTATGAGACCTCATCAGCACGAATAAATAATTAACCAACACAAATGACTATTCTCTGGAGATACCTCAAGCCGTATCGCTGGCTGGCGGTGGTGGCCTTAGCACTGGCGGGTATTGCCCAGATATTAGCACTGGTTGACCCAATCATTTTCGGTAAGCTTATCGACGAATACGCCACGAATCCCGGCCAGAAAACCGACTCAGAGAAAATACGGGGCGTGTTGTTTCTATTAGGCATAGCCGTTGGCGTGGCC
>CAXTJJ010000632.1:0-3290 GCA_964244155.1 uncultured Spirosoma sp. | reverse complement strand
TCTTTTCTGTCTGGTGGCCGTTCAGAACTACCTGCTTGGGTTTGGCAATTACAACAACTACCTGATGTTTGCCAAGCCGTTTCATAACCTGTTGCTTGATAAAAGCATCTACGGCCTGCATCCTGATCTCTACGACGACAACTACAAATATAGCCCGACCTTCGCCTGGCTGATGGGTCCATTCTATTACATGCCGAATCTGGCAGGCATGATTCTCTGGAATTTGATCAATACACTGGTGCTGTTGGCAGGGGTCTGGTTTTACTTGTCCGACGAGAAAGACCCGGCTCGACAACGGCGGGTGGCCTTACTCATTATCATTCTGGAAGCCCTCATTACAGCCCAAAATCTGCAAAGTAACAACCTCATTGTGGGTGCTATGTTACTGGGCTTGTATCACCTCCGCAACGAGCGAGTCTGGCAGGCGGCTTTTTTCTTTGTTCTGTGCGGCTTCATAAAGTTCTACGGCGTAGCGGCTGCGGGCTTCTTTCTATTCTATCCTAAAAAGCCTCAATTTATTCTGGCTATGGTTGTCTGGATAGTTCTCTTTGCCGTTGCCCCCCTAACCATGATTCCATTAAATCATCTTTTGGCCGAATATAAGGAATGGTTCAATGTTATAGTTGTCAGCAAGTTAGGCTTGCAGGTATCGGTCATGGGCATTGCGCAGGCCTGGTTCGGCATGGCCAAAACAGACAGCAATTACCGTATTATTGAAGCCATAGGTGCAACCCTGTTCCTGCTTCCCTTTCTTCGGTTTGGGCTTTGGAAGGATCGGCTGTTTCAACGACGGATGGTAGCCTACTTCCTGCTGTTTATGATTGTCTTCAATAAAATGGCTGAGTCACCAACCTATGTGCTGGCCGTAACGGGTGTAGCACTCTGGTGGGTTACACTCGAAAACCCCAGCCGCTTCGACCAGATTTTACTGGGGCTGGTGATCGTATTTACCTCACTCTCACCCACCGACATTTTCCCACAGGTAGTACAGAAACAGTTTTTTCAGCCCTATAACATCAAAGCCCTGCCGTGTCTGTTGGTTTGGGGGCGGGTACAGTATCAACTCTGGACGCAACCAAAACACGCTGAGCCGATTAAAACATACGCCTGATAGAGAGCGATGCCTGCTTATTTTTCTGATAAACACTAGCACTGCTTTCGCTTTCCAAAAAGCATTTTCTACAATCCGCTTTGTAAGATCTTCTCGATATCTTCCGGACTATCCACGCTTGGCGTCTGGAAATTTGTGGCAACGAGTTTGATTTGATAACCAGCTTCCAGCCAGCGGAGTTGCTCCAGCGATTCAGCCCGTTCTAATGGCGAGGGGGGTAATTGAGTCAACTTTTCCAGCACATCGACACGGTAGGCATATAACCCTACATGGCGATGGTAGTCATGGTGCGCGTGCCACTGATCGGGTTCAACTCCCCAAAGATATGGAACTGCCAAGCGGCTGAAATACAAGGCTTCATTCTGCTCGTTGATCACAATTTTGGCCTCTTTTGGGTCGTGTAACATGGCCGCCGAATCGACCGTAGCCATCTGGGTAGCCAGTTGAACCGTTCCATCCAGAATAGCCGCCAGTTCGTCAATCTGCGCCGGGTCGATGAAGGGTTCATCGCCCTGAATATTCAGCACATAATCCGACGAATTTCCGGCAATGATACCATCGGCAACCAGTCGGTCATAAGCTTCCCAACAACGGTCGGTGCCGCTGGGATGATCAGTACGCGTCATAACCGCTTCAAAACCAATACGGCGAACCGCTTCGGCAATGCGGTCATCGTCGGTAGCCACGACTATTTTCGATAACGATGTTGCCTGACTAGCCTGTTCAAGCACCCGCTGAATCATGAACTTTCCGCCAATATCAGCCAAGGGTTTGCCGGGAAAACGCGTTGACCCGTAACGAGCGGGAATTATTCCGATAATCATGTTCAGTACTTATCTCAAACAGCCTCTGGCTGTTTGGTTTTAGCTAAAAGAATAAACAGCCAGAGGCTGTTTGAGACATTGCAGACTATTGCCGCTCAGGCCCATTCGGCCCCACCACCCAATAGCTCGGCTCGATGGCCTGCCGTTGTTGGTAATAGTTATCATACACAGGCTTGTAACGGAGCCGTTCGGCCATGACGGTATCAAACTGGCCTAGTAAGCCGAGCATGAGTTCGCAGCCTTCGCGCACGGCAAACTGCCCGCTCTGGCTTCCGGTTATGTAATCGACAAGGCCGTTCGCTACTACGTAATTCGTAAATAATGGATTGGCCTGCCGACGCACCATAATGCGTATACCAACGATTTCTGCCACGGAAAGATCAAGTGCATCATCAAAGAAAAAGGCAACTTCCTTCGGCTCCAGATTATGCTTCTCCAGCAGATGAGCCAGCACATCCACTTTGTGCTTGGCCTGCGAATAACAGGCATGGAAGTGTTCACGACCCACCAGTGCATCAGCTAAGCCATTCGTAACGCCGGTAATCACCGCAGCAATGGGCAATTGTCCGCCGTGGTGCAGCCAGAAGCCGAAACGCAGTAAATTAGTCCCCATGGAGTCAACCTCACTGAAAGAACTACTGCCCGCTTCGGTCTTGATACCGTCATTGAAAACCCCATCCCAGTCGAACACAATGGCCTTCACAGACCGAAGCTTTTCCGTCAGGACATCAGCGGGTGTAACGAATTGGCCACCAAGGGCGGTGAAGGTTTTTTCTACGTCAACCATGAGAGGGATGTATGATATAGGATGTATGATATATCATACATCCTATATCATACATCATTAAGCTAGTTCCGGCAATGTGTTGCGGTATTTTACCTCAACGGCATGAAGTTCAATCAGAGGCTTCATGAATTCCTCCAGATAGCGAATATCCAACTGGCTGGCCGCATCGCAAAGAGCTTCGGATGGGCAGGTGTGGGTTTCAACAAACAAACCATCGACACCCGCAGCCACACCCGCACGAGCTAATACAGGCAGGTACTCGCGGGCTCCACCTTTCGCATCGGCCGACGGAATACCATATTTCCGAATGGCATGCGTCACGTCGAACACGACCGGGTAATTGGTGCGGGCCATATGGTAGAACGCCCGTGGGTCAACCACCAGGTCATTATAGCCAAAGGTGAAACCACGCTCGGTCAGAATGATTTGCTCATTGCCCGAATCTTCGATCTTTTTGACCGGGTGCTTCATATTTTCCGGTGCCAGGAACTGGCCGTGCTTCACGTTTACAACTTTACCCGTTTGAGCAGCGGCAACGACCAGCATCGTCTGCATACACAGATAAGCC
>CAXTJJ010000631.1:0-3322 GCA_964244155.1 uncultured Spirosoma sp. | reverse complement strand
AGCTCGCGCACTTTTTTGTTGTCGCAATCTGTAGGGAAGCTGTGCAGGAGCGGCAATAATTCGGTGCCGATGAGCACGTTGAAATAAGTCCCTGCCTTGCAGACCCGTTCCTGTAACGCCGGGTTATGTTCGGGCAGGTTATCGTTAGCGAAATAGCTGGGCAACTGTTGTTGAAAGCGCCCCGACACATCGCTGGCTTTTTCGCGCAAAACAGTGGTGAGCTGCGTTAAAATAGGGGAGCTTTCGGCATCTAAACTACTGGCGTGTTCGTTCACCACCCGCCGACAGCGATAGAGCAGCGAGTTGGCCCGCTCAAACGAAAACAACTCGCGCAGGAGGTATTGCTGGTTGGTTAGCTTCGCCTGATGAAGGTGCTGTTCGTTGGGCGTTTGCAGTTGAACATGCTGGTGAAAATCTTCCAGTTCCAGTTCAGTTTTGATGCTGTGAGCCGGAATCGGTGACCGAAGCACCAGCCCATCGAGGGTTTTGCAGCGGCTGAGGGCCACATACACTTGACCATGAGCGAAAGCTGAGGAAACATCGAGAATGGCTTTTTCGAAGGTCAACCCCTGGCTTTTGTGAACGGTAATGGCCCAGGCCAGCTTGAGCGGCATCTGCCGGAAGGTGCCAATGGGTTCGCTCTTGATTTCTTTCGTCGTTGGGTCCAGCGTATACTTAATGTTCGTCCAGTCAACCGGATAAACGACAATTTCTTCCCCGTCCTGTTGACTCCTGACATAAATGGCCGAGTCGTCGATGTCCGTAATACGCCCGATCTTGCCGTTGTAATACAGTTTGTCGCGGGAGATGTCATTCTTGATGAACATGACCTGAGCGCCAATTTTCAATTCAAGGCTCGCATCGGTTGGGTAGGTGTGCGCCGGAAAGTCACCCTCGATCGTCGCTGTAAAGGTGCGTAACTTACCTTTTAGGACTTGCAGTTTCTGGCTGTTGATCTGTTGGGCCGCTGTGTTGTGCGTCGACAGGGTGATGTATCCCTCATTGTCGCCTGGCGAGAAATCTGGAATATAACGTTGATTCAAATTATCCAGCTGCGCGCGGGTGACGGTCTTCTCCCGTATGCTGTTGAGCAGACTGATGAACCGCTCGTCGGATTGCCGATAGATATGGGTCAGTTCGATGGGCACATAAGAGGTCTGACGCAGGGCTTTACTGCCGAAAAAATAACCGGTATCATAATACGGTTTCAGCAAGGCCCAGTCATCGTCTTTAATGACCGGCGGCAACTGTTGCATATCGCCAATCAGAAGCAACTGAACCCCGCCAAAGGGGGCTGAACTGGACCGATATCGCCGAAGAACTTCGTCAATACCGTCCAGCACGTCGCTCCGAACCATACTGATTTCGTCAATCACCAGGAGGTCGAGGGTGCGGAGTAAGTTGATTTTCTCTTTGTTGAATTTCTTGCCTTCGCGCTGGGTCGTGCCCGGCGTCAGAGGACCAAACGGAAGCTGAAACAGGGAATGAATCGTGACACCCCCGGCGTTTATAGCGGCTACACCCGTTGGTGCTACGACCGCAAGACGCTTGGCACTCAGTTGTTTGATCTGCTGTAAAAACGTTGTTTTACCGGTTCCGGCTTTCCCGGTCAGGAAAATATTCTGGTTGGTATGCAGGACAAAGTTGTGGGCAAGGTCAAGCTTTTCGTTTACGGAAACAGTCATAAAAACGCACAGGAGATAATAGACAAAGATACTCGTTTTATAGACGAGTTCGTAGTCAAAATGTCATTACCCCTCTAGCCGTTTACTCCCTGGAGATGGCAATGATTATCGCCCCGGCTGCCATCAGTACCGCCCCGGCAACAACCTGCCAGCTTATCTTTTCTTTCAGAAAAACCGCTGCCAGAATGACCGCAAAAAGCAGAGATGTATTGGTTAAGGGCGATACCTGCGAAGCGTTGCCCAGCTTTAAAGCCCGGAATGAGAACAGCGACGACAGACAGGTGACTACCCCGGCAATAATTAAATAAATCCAGACCCGTTTCTCGATGCGCGTCACGTCGGGCAGGTTTCCCTGAAAAATAACGACACTCCAGGAGACAATTAAAATGAGTACCGACTGAATGGCGAAGGCCAGACTCGAATCGACATCCTTTACGCCCACTTTAGATAAAGTGACCACAACAGCGGCCGATAAGGCGGCTAGACAGGCAAAGAGAATCCACATAACGTTGAGCGTAAAGTGTAAGGTAGGGCTGTCTCTTGCCTACGACATACTTAGTGCGATTGATTATGATTATTGTTTCCAGTCCATTTTACCCCTAAATCCCCTGAAGGGGACTTTGTTCGAAAGTGAGTCAAGCCTCCTTCAGAGGATTCAGGGGTAAAATGGACTGGAGAGTTAAGTCTTGGTTGAATTTGAAACAGCTAATAGACAGTCTTTGTATAAAGCGAAAAGTGAAACAAAATGATTTAATAATCTGACAGAAAGGTTTTTTGATTGTATCTGGCCTATTTTTGGCCTATAAAATCGGCGAGCCGGAACACTCACTTCGCGTATGGATTCCAGAAGAGACTTTCTTAAAAAAGCAGCGTTGTTGTCAACGGGTTTGTCGGGTGTGCTGCCCGATTCGATTCAAAAAGCCTTTGCCATCAATCCGATGCCCGGCACAACTTATCTGGATGCCGAGCATGTGGTGATTTTGATGCAGGAGAACCGCTCCTTCGACCATACGTTTGGGACGCTCCAGGGGGTTCGGGGCTTCAATGACCCCCGGGCAATCCGGTTGCCCAATAACCATAAAGTCTGGCTTCAGACCAATTCGGCGGGCGAAACCTACGCGCCTTTCAGGCTGAATCTGCGCGATACGAAAGCCACCTGGATGAGTTCGCTGCCGCATTCGTGGGAAAACCAGGTCGATGCACTCAATGGCGGACGGAATGATAAATGGCTGGATGCCAAGAAGTCGGGTAACAAAGCCTATGCCGATATGCCGCTAACCCTAGGCTACTATAACCGCGAAGATCTGCCCTTTTATTACGCCCTGGCCGATGCGTTTACGGTTTGTGATCAGAACTTCTGCTCCTCGCTGACGGGCACCACGCCAAACCGCCTGTTTTTCTGGACCGGCACCCTTCGTGACCCCCGCGACCCGAAGGCAATGGCCAATGTGCGGAATGAAAACGTCGACTATGGGTCGGAGGTGAGTTGGAAAACGTTTCCGGAGCGATTGGAAGAAAACGGCGTTTCCTGGAAAATTTACCAGAATGAGATCAGTTTGCCATCGGGCCTTGAGGGTGAAGGGGATGGTTGGTTGAGTAACTTCGCGGATAACCCCATCGAGTGGTTTTCGCAGTCT
>CAXTJJ010000630.1:0-3330 GCA_964244155.1 uncultured Spirosoma sp. | reverse complement strand
GGGTTTCAAGAGCCAGATCGTATTTATCAAGGGCCACTTGAAGATCGTCGGCCTGTTTCTTTAGTGGCTTATAGGCCGTGAACCAGTTTTTTACTTTATACAGTCGTTCCAGATCAGATGTTCGCTCGATGCCATTGTCCAGAATAAGCTGGTGTCGGGTCCGATCCGATTTATAGCGGTCAAGCTGACTGGTCTGCTGGTCAAGCTGCCTTGTTAGAGTGTCCCGATTACGGGTTTGCTGGCCAATTGTTTGTTGCAGCGTTCTGATTTGTTGAACCGTATCCAGCTCGTCAATTTTCTGCTGAAGTTCATCTCTGGTTTCGTAGGCTTGCTTGGCCGCATCATACACGCTCTGTAAACCAGTCAGCCGCTTCGTAACCGAAATCAGTTGTTGCTGGGCCGCGCGTTCGGTTTCGGCTAGTTTTAGCTTTTTGGCATGCAGCTTATCAAGTCCTATAAAATCAGCCTGGAAGACGAGCAAACAGGTTTCATAAACGGCTAAATCCCGCTCACGTTGGCGATAAACAGGTTCCTTTATCAGAAGTTGGGCTAGTTCCAGTTGTGTTGCGGCCAGCGTTTTACTCCGTTTCTGGTTTTCCAGCAACCGTTTTTCATCCGGGACCAATACATTAATTTCGGCATCCTTGCTGATTAGAGCCTCAGCCACTACCGCAATACCCGCATTTGCCCGCTCAATGGCTTCGGGAGTAACGGCTTCGAGGGGCGACAATAATCCACGTAGCTCGGCCAATTGATTGTCATTGGCCTTGCTCAACTTGCTCACTCGGCCAGCCAAGTCATACTGATCAAGTTTAAACAGCTGATTCATCATCTCCGTCCGGTCGCGGGGGCTGAGTTCCAAAAACTCCCGAAACTGGTTTTGCGGAATAATGATCGTTCGTTTGAAATTATCGTAATCTAAGCCCAGAATTTGCTTCGCCAGCACCGCTACATCTTCCTTCTCATTGCCAATCGGTTGCCATTCGTTGCCCTGGCGGATAAAGGACCGACGTTCGCCGGGCCCTATTTCGTGGTGTTTTTTGGGATGGCGTTTAGCCTCATAGACGAACTTATATAACTCCTGGTCGGCGCCGGCCTGAAACTCGAAATCAATGATGAGATGATTCGATTTCAGGTTCATCATATTATACAGGCGATTGTCGCGGCTATTTAGTCGCTCTGTTTCGCCGTACAATGCAAAGCTAATGGCTTCCAGTAACGACGTTTTGCCACTGCCTACTTTGCCGAAAATGCCAAATACACTCGAACCGATTAGTTTCTGGAAGTCAATTTCCTGTAGTTCCTGATATGAATAGAGTCCTTGTACGGATAATTTAATGGGTATCATTCAGGGTCTGTTGCTAAAATCTCTTTGAACAGGTGCTGTAGGCGTTCATTCGGCTCCTGCCCCTTGTTCTTATTCTTGAAATAACTTGTAAATAGTGCTTCCATTGATTGGGTGAGGTCAATAGCGGTAGCCTCTTCCTTATCCGGCTCGTCCACGTCCTGTAGATCAGGAATAATCGTTACCAATGACTCGTGCGCCTGTTGAAGCTGACGTCGTTCATCACTCGTCAGAAACGTTGTGGTTTGCATTGTGATCTCGGCATAACAATTCGGGTTTTCATTAAGCCAGTTAACCGCTTCATCGACGCGTTTGAACTTGGGACGTAATAACCGCTTGCCGGTTGCCAGCGGAATTGGATTAACCAATACGGCTTGTCCCGGTTCGGCCTCAATTATAACGACGTATTTCTGCTGATCGGCTTCCGCAAAACTGTAGGCTAGGGGGCTGCTACTATATACGACAGGAGAAGGCCCGCCCGCCAGCTGCTGATACCGGTGTAAATGCCCAAGCGCAGTGTATTGAATCTGGGGCGGAATCATGTCTGTGTACACGACCGATGCGCCCCCAACCTGTAAAATACTCCGCTCATCATCCGATTCTTCGGGCTGCTCTCCCCCCCGTTTCATCACAAACAAATGCGCCATTAACAGATTGACGCCCTGCCCATCCATATAGGTATCTGCCAGGGCTGCCCAGTGCTGGTGTAAATGCTGGCGGAGTTCGTCATCGAGACTAACCATACCGAGGTAGGACCGGAGCCGGGTCTCATTGGCGTAAGGCGTTAGTATAATACGTACAGGGTATTCATGCTGGTGTAACTTCAGTTCAATAAACCCTGGGGCCGAGCAAAGCAGCTTTGCTTCACAACTCAATTCATAGGAACGTACCTCCGTTTTGGGAAAACCCGCGAAAATAATCCCGCACTCTCGCCCAAAGTGATCCTGCGCTTCAATCCGATCCGGGTTATCATGGTTACCTGCAATGGCCACCACCGTCCGCTTACCGTTTGCGGTTAATTCTTTAAGCGTACTATATAGTAGGTCTTCGGCTTTCGGGTCGGGATTAAAGGTATCGAATAAGTCGCCCGCCACTAGAACCAAATCCACATCTTCCCGATTGGCGATCTCTGTAATTTCGGCCAATACGTCGCGTTGCTCCTGTAGACGCTGGAAATCCTGAAGCCGTTTTCCCAGATGCCAGTCTGCCGTGTGTAAAATTTTCATTGGATGAATAACTCTCTGTATCGGATGAAGGAATACAAATAGCTCATGCAATATAATTCATAAGGCTTGCATAACCGTCAAAAAAGCCTGTTTCAGCTTGCGTTGATACCATTTTAAGCGGCCAAACAGGCATTGAGTAAAAAAGTTTGAAAATATTTTCATACGGTAACTAATTGAGCATACGGGGCTTACCAAATAATCTTTGGCACTTCTAAATCTATTTTCAGAGTAGGTCTTGACAGAGGACCAAAATGGTCCTACCTTTGCACTCCCAAACATCGGGAATGAGGTGAAAACAACAACGCAAGTTAGTGGAAACCAGCTCATTACGTGCAAAGTCCTGAAAATCAACCTAAAAATTTATTTTCAGATTTACTTGACAAAACAAATAACGTCTCGTACCTTTGCACTCCCAAATATCGGGAATGATTGAGAAAGCAAGCTTAACGCTTTGATTATCAATCAGTTACCAGGAAAAGTTGAAAAATAAAGTTTTAAAAATAATTTCAACTTTACTTGACAATCGGGAAATAAAGTGTACCTTTGCACTCCCAAACAACGAGACACGGTTTAATTGATTTAAACTTCTTCTCAACCACGCTTGACCAACGGGTCAGGCGAGAAGTTCTTTGACAAACGGTCAGCACAACAAACAACTCAACTTCACGACTTCGGTCGTCGGTTGAACAAGACAGTCACGCCACTGGCATGACACAATTATTTACGATGGAGAGTTTGATCCTGGCTCAGGATGAACGC
>CAXTJJ010000629.1:0-3334 GCA_964244155.1 uncultured Spirosoma sp. | reverse complement strand
TCATAAGAGAGATCGGGTAAATTCTTTTCTATAAGCAGTAAGCTTCCGAAGCCGCAAAACTACTCCCGCTATTCGTTTATTTACACGTCGATGCGCAGGCGGCAGGTTATTAATCATTAAGCAGCCTGATAATCAGGGCCTGTTTATACCTGCTAACCTACCACTTTATAATCAGTCTATTCGAGTTTCTCCAGTGTTTGCAGCTGTTCCTCCAGCTTGGCAATAAGTGCCCCGCATTGACGAACAGCTATAAACCATTCCTGGCTTTACGGCTTATAGGATCAATGCCGTTGAGGTGACGATTACAGCCACCGCGAGCGGATCGGTAATGATAGCCGCCAGGTGCTTTCCTCTATAGGTAAGCATAGCCAGTAAGCTGGCCAGAAAAACGACGGGGGCAAAGCGGGTCAAAAAACTGATCTGAAATGTGTTGATCGGCCGCACGAGCGCAAGCGATGCCCGAATAGCATCGGTAGTTTGGAGCGACAGGTCCGGCAGGTTGAAGCGAATGAATTTAGCCGTTAAGTAGCCACTCAGTAGTATCAGGCAGTACGACCAGATAACGCCAATAGACAGTAGGTAGTAAGTAATCTGGCTATATCATCCAGCACGAGAGCCATTGCTACCATCAATGCCACGAGCATACCGACACCGCTCACCGCCCGATCGTTTTAGGTTTGCCGAACAAGCAGTTGCTTGTCAGATAGCTGTTCGACAGGCGGCTGAGCGTATTGGCAGGAAGCCCATTTTGATCTGTTCAGAAGAGTTTGCATGGTACAATTTGATTTTTGAACCATTAGCGCGAAAACCAGGCGATTTGTTACAGATCATCACCGAATTGGCGTATCCCGCGAATCGGCGTAGGCTTTGCTATAGTCGATTTTCGTTACCTGACCAGCTACGTACCGGATGCCCTGAAAGATGTGTTTGATAAAGATAGCATCGCTTTCGTAGTCGGTTTTGGCGTGGCCGAGGGTGGTACACCAGGTGTAGCCCCCATCGAAATTATAGTACCAGGCAGAAGGGTACAGCTTCGTATAGGACCCTTCGAACTGTTTCACCTTCTCAGGTTCGTCGTTATTTAAGGTCGTCAAATCATTGGCCATAATGACCGTTGGACCGGGCGACATATCCTTTGTAAAGTAAAACTCGTCTTCTTTCTTCCACTCTTTTGGCAGGCCCTGCATCGACGTGTTTTTGGTGTCGATCACCTCAACGGTAAATGTCTGAAATTTGGGATGCCAGGCAAAGGTACCCCCAATCATCCGCTTGAACCAGGTCCAGTTTCGCTCGGTGCCCATAACGGAATGGATACCCACGAAGCCGCCCCCCGCTTCGATGTATCGCCGGAAGGCCAGCCGTTGGGCATCGGTATCAAAGACGTCGTTGTTGGTGCTGGGAAAGATCAGCAGGGTGTATTTTTTCAGGTTGTCTTCGGTAAAAACCGTCGGCTGGTCGGATACATCCACAGAAAAACCGTTTTCCTTACCCAATTTCTGGATGCATTGAACGGCATTCGGAATGTTATCATGCACATAGCCTTTACCGTTTTTGGTATAGACCAGGACTCTGACTTTCTTCCAGTTAATGTTCTGACTCTGACTAATGCTGATTACGGATAGAAGTAAAAAAGACAACAGAGAGATTTTAAATCGAATCATGTTCTGTATTAGCTAAGACTTTTACTACCGACACCGGCCGACGCTTCGGTTGGGGTTGGTCATGAAATCTATAAGCAACTACCCCACTTTATCTACGCGTGTTGATTAACTCCGGGTTTATGGGAAGACGAAAAAAGAAGGCGGCCCCATTCCTGACGGTTGTGTCAAGCCCAATCTGACCGTTCATGCTCTGGATAAATTCGCTCGAAATTGCTAAACCAAGCCCAGTGCCGCCCACTGTTTTGTTATCCAATCCATTGCTTTGCCCGTTCAGGACAGGGGCTTTGAAGTAGCGGTCAAAAACCCGGCTCTGGTGTTCGGGGCGAATACCAGCCCCGTGATCGCGCACATAAAACTCAACGAATGTGCCAACTTGCCGGGCTTTTACCTCAATAGTACTATCGGAAGGGCTATGTCGGATGGCGTTGGAGAGAAAGTTGACCAGCACCCAGGATGCCTTATCCGGATCAGCCAGTACGGCAGGCAGGTTTTTGGGGGCAGCCAACGTCAGCGCGATATGTTTGTTTTCGGCCGCTACCCGAAGGGCACTGGTGGCATAGGTAACAATATCGACCGGAGCAACGGCTTGTATGTTCAATTGAATCTGGCCCGACTCTACCTGAGCCATATTGAGCAGTTCGCCAGTCAGATTGAGCAGCCGGTTTATATCATCTCCGATGTTGGTTACCAGCGATTTCTGTTCATCATTCAACTCCCCTACCCGCCTGTCCTCCAATAATTTAAGACTCATTTTACTGCTCGACAGGGGTGTTTTAAGCTCGTGGGAGATGGTGGCAATGAAGTTAGTTTTCGCTAAATCCAGTTCTTTATAGGGCGTTATGTTTTCGAGCACCATTACATACCCTGCCAATTGCGGGTGTTCTTCACCCGTGCGGGTCACTTCTACGATGTGCGTGCGCCGGTTGAAATAGCTTTCTTTGCCAGGCTCATCCCCATTAATTCCGGTATCATATATTTTCAGAAAGCCATTTCGCTCAGGTTCTGTTTTGTTTCCGGTCATAACATCCTGAATCAACGTTCGCATCAGATCATTCGATGCGGCTACATCGGGCGCATATTGCCCTAATAACTGCGACTCCTGAACACCCAGCAACCGGCAGGCCACCGGATTGGCAAACAGAATGCGCTTGTTCTCGTCCATACCCACAATCCCTTCGCTCATAATCCGAATAAGTGTGTCGATACGGCGCTTTTCGAACAGCACCCGCGCCAGATTCGAGTGTTCGTATTCATCCAGCTTTTGCGCCATGGAGTTAAAGGAGCGTGCCAAATCGCCAAACTCATCGCTGGATTCAATGTGTAACCGCTCTTCAAAATTCCGCCTGGCAATCTGCCTAATACCTCGCGTTAGTTCCCGAACTGGATTGGCCACATATCCGGGAAAGTTAATGATGAACGAAAACAGAATCAGAAAACACACAGTGCCAACAACGGCCAGCCACCAGAGCGCGTCTTTAGCCGTTTGTTTGGCAATCTCATTTTTGCGAACAATGGCCTGCCGATTCAGGTCGTCCAGCGCGAACAGATATTGCCGTATGTGTGCTACAATGACCGGATCAGCAGTTCCTTTCTTTAATCGGTCAAACTCCCGACGCAGGTTCATTGTTGCTTCCTGTTCACCAATCTCGGTCAGGTTAGCCTCCTGTTTTCGT
>CAXTJJ010000628.1:0-3353 GCA_964244155.1 uncultured Spirosoma sp. | reverse complement strand
TGCCATAGGTAAATATAATTTCCTGCCAGTGTTTGGCATTCAAAAATTCCTGCATGGCCCGGCGCGACGCTTCAAAAGCCGCCGTAGCCTTTTCGGCCAGGTGGTGAATACCCCGGTGAATATTCGCGTTATATCCCTCATAATAGCCCGTCAAGGCATTGATGACCGCCGTAGGCTTTTGGTTCGTCGCTGCGTTATCGAGATAAACCAGCGGGCGACCGTTCACCTGTTGATCGAGTATGGGAAAATCCAGACGGATTTGCTGAATATCGAGGGTAGTTTCTATCGCTGATTGCATGTTGTGTTCGTACCGAAAAGAGGGCAGATAACTGTACCATTGACTAAAGAGTCATCTATAAAACGTAAATCAGGGGTGGTTAGGTTCGTATAAATACTACCGTCTTTTCAAAACGATGACCTGATTCCGAAGGGTGTTGTTCCGGCGGAAATTATCGTCGGCCATGAGTACAAGGCTGGTATGCTGTTCATCAGCCCAGGCCATCGCTTCAAGATTACAGACTGTACCCGGAAATTGGGTATTAAAATCGAACGCTGACTCCTTTTGTAAGGTGTGCGTCTTCTCGTTGGGCGTAGCCAGATACAGGTTTGCCGTTACTCGTTTTTGCTGCGCGTCGTAACATCGTTCCAGCACCAGCAATCGGGTATCATCTACGGCCACAATTTCTGAAATGCCGCCAATACGCTCTTCCCCCTGCGCAAAGGGACAGCGATTGATAGGGTACGCAAATCGCTCTACGGCCGGATCGGCAGCGGTTGGATTCGGGTAGCGAAAAAACGTGATCGTGTCCTGATTCATGCGGGTTTCGCCTTCCCAACCCGCTTCGGGAGCAATCCACAGGGAGCCGGTGGATGTAAACGCCAGCCCTTCGATGCCTTTGTTTGGGCCGGGCAGGGGCATTTTCAACAATACCTGAGCGGCACTGTCGCGGATGGTTTTGCCGTATTGGATGGATGTTATATACTCGTGTTCATCAGCCCAGAAATAGGTGTTAGTCTTGGTGTCGAAGCGTACACCTTCAAACCAGTAGGGCGTTTTTTGTGCCGCCTTCAGGTGTGAGCCATCGCCTAAATCATGGATACTGCGAACGTTGGTAAACGTAAAGTGCCAGCCCCGGTCGCTCACCAGGTGCCACTCGCCGGTTGATGGCACAATGTCGAGTCCCGAAATGCCTCGCAAGCTGTCGCGAACGAACGGCAGGGTCAGAGAGTCGCCTTCGAAGGTAAATTGTAGACGTTGGGCGTAGCTTGCGTAGGTAATAAGTAGTAAATAAATAAGTAAGTGTAATCGTCGCATAAGTTCGGTAGATAGCGCTAAGTTAGGGGTATTTATCCCAAACTAATGGCTCGTTATCGGCATCTCCAGCCATAAAAAAAGGTGTCGGGTTTTAGAACCCGACACCACGAAAGTCTTATTAATCTTGCCAACCTTACTTCGTCAATTTCTCCCGAACGACCCCTTCCAGATATTCCCGGATGGGCTGAATTTTGATCTGACTCAATACGTCCTGCGAGAAAGCGTATAGCAACAATGTCCGGGCTTCATCTTTAGGAATACCGCGTGAGCGCATATAAAATAACGCTTCATCGTTCAGCTGACCCGTGGTGGTGCCGTGCGAACATTTTACGTCATCGGCGTAGATTTCCAACTGCGGCTTTGTATTCATCGACGCCCCTGCCGACAATACCACGTTTTTACACGACTGATACGCGTTAGTTTTCTGGGCGTCGGGCCGAACGAAGATTTTACCATTAAACACGCCCGTGCTGTTGTCGTCCAGAATGCCTTTGTAAAGTTCGTTGCTGTACGAGTTAGGCATGGCATGATCGACCAACGTGTGGTTGTCTACGTGCTGGCGGCCATTAGGCATGTAGAGCCCATACATAAATGACTCAGCATGTTGACCGTTCAGCACGATATTCAGGTTATTGCGAACAAAATTACCGTTCAGCGTTATGGCTGCTGAATAGAAATGGCTGTTATCCGACTGGCTTACCTGCGTAGTTCCAATGTGATAGGCCTGTTCCGTCTCGTTAAGCACTTTATAGTATTGCATCCGCGCATCCCGGTCGAGAACGATTTCCGTCACGACATTTACGAAACTGGATTTTTCGCCAAGTGTCCGGTAGGCTTCGGCCATCATCACTTCGGCATTTTTACCGATAACGACTAGGTTACGAGGCTGTGAGGCAACGTTTTTCTCCCTGGCATCGGTAATGAAACGCAGAATAATCGGTTGCGCAACGGTGGTATTTGCCGGTACCCGAATCACAACACCATCGCTGGACATGGCTGTATTCAGTGCCGTAAAGGCATTTTCCTGGTAGTCGGCATACTGGGCAAAGTGCGACCCGATGAAGTCTGGGTCAGTTTTTATCGCTTCGGCAAAACTTGTGATCTGTACTTCGTTGGCCGGGCTAATAATCCGCGATAGTTCGGGATGGTAGATGCCGTTCACAAAGTACAGGATGTTGCCTTCCAGGTTCGGAATTTCGAGCGGGCTCAGGTCCTCAGCGGTCAGTCTGGACGTTGCGTCGAGGCCGAAATCTTCTTTAAGCAGGTTAATGACGTTGGAATATTTCCACTCTTCATGACGAATTGTAGGAAACCCAAGCTGTTCAAACTGCTTCAGAGCTGCGCGTCGAAGCTGGTGTAACGGCGATTTCCGTTCACCGTTCATGCGCTCTTCGTTGTCCCGAAAAGACGCCAGCAACTGCTCTTTAAAATCGTTATATGATGCGTAAGAGGGAGTCATTATTTTATGTATGATGTATAAGGGTGTATGATGTATGATGTATGGTATAGACTATATCATACATCATAAATAATATATCATACATCAGATGGCTTCGGCTTCTGCCTTTATCCAGTCGTATCCTTTTTCTTCCAGTTCGAGGGCCAGCTCTTTAGGTCCAGACTTTACAATACGACCTTTATATAATACGTGCACGTAGTCGGGCACGATATAGTCCAGCAGGCGTTGATAGTGAGTTACCACAATAGTAGCCCGCTCCGGCGACCGAAGCTTGTTAACGCCATCGGCCACAATACGCAGCGCATCAATGTCAAGACCCGAATCAGTTTCATCCAGAATAGCCAGTTTCGGTTCGAGCATGGCCATTTGGAAAATTTCGTTCCGTTTTTTCTCTCCTCCCGAAAATCCTTCGTTCAACGACCGGCTCAGTAGCGATTGGTCGATGTTGACGAGTTTCATCTTTTCTTTCATTAGTTTCAAAAACTGTACAGCGTCGAGCGGATCTTGTCCCCGATATTTACGAATTTCGTTGAGAGCTGTTTTCAGAAAGTTAGTTGTGCTAACGCCAGGAATTTCAAT
>CAXTJJ010000627.1:0-3359 GCA_964244155.1 uncultured Spirosoma sp. | reverse complement strand
TACAGCCGCCGTTTATATCTACATGAAAAGTCACCATCAAAAGTCGGAAGTCGTTCGAGAAAAAGAAAGGATTGACGACCTTTGATCACCAACTTGTTTTTCCAATCTGTGATCGTAGAAAAAATAGATACGTTCGGCGGGCACCGCGACCCCATTTACACACTCGAACGTGGCCCTCTTGCCGAGCAGTTTTTTTCGGCGGGTGGCGACGGTCAAGTCGTTCAATGGCACCTTAACCGGCCCGATTTAGGTGAATTGATTGCCAAAGTACCCACCTCTGTTTATGCGCTGGCTCTGCATCCAACCAGCGGACTTTTGTGGGTTGGGCAGAACTTCGACGGAGTGCACCTGATTAATCCGATCAGAAGAGAGGAAGTTACATCTTTGAAGCTTACAACGGCCGCTATTTTTGATATTAAATTCCATAATGACGATGCATTTCTGGCTCTCTCAGATGGCGTTGTTGCCGTTTTGTCAACCAATCCACTCGTCGTCAAAAAACACATCAAAGCCTCAGATCAATCGGCGCGTTGCATAGCGATCAATCCTGTTGAACGGGAGTTGGCCGTTGGTTACAGCGATCATGTTGTCCGCATTTTTGATTTGACGACCCACACGCTTAAGCGAGTTATTCAGGCGCATAGTAATTCGGTGTTTACAGTTGCGTATTCTGCGGATTTTCAGCATCTAATTACAGCCGGGCGCGATGCCCATCTGAAAGTATGGGATGTTGAGCAAAGCTACGCACTGCAGGATGATATTGTGGCCCATATGTTTGCGATCAATCATCTGGCCTTCAATTCATCGGGCACCCTGTTGGCCACCGCCAGCATGGATAAATCCATCAAGATATGGGATGCCGATACGTATAAGTTAATAAAGGTTGTTGATCGGGCCAGACATGCCGGTCATGGCACATCGGTCAACAAGGTGCTTTGGACAGATTATAACGAACTTTTATTGTCAGCCAGCGATGATCGGACGATTTCGGTATGGAAATTGAGCTAAAACAGGTGGATTAAGTAGGATTCCCTTATTTTTCAGTCTATTTTTTGTAAAATAGGTAGTAAGGCCGTTAATTCACCTTTACATGGCTATTCAGTAACACATAAAAACCTTTAGCGCACCAATGAAAATTACGCCCATCGAAATCCGGCAGCACACGTTTGAAAAGGGGTTGCGCGGCTATAGAACAGAAGATGTTGATGCATTTCTGGTTTCGTTGTCTCAGGAATGGGAGCGGTTAACTAGCGAACATAAAATGTTGAAAATGCAGCTAGAGATTGCTGAGAAAGAATTAGGAAAGCTGAAAGAGGTTGAGATGACGCTGTTTCGCACACTCAAAATGGCCGAAGATACGAGTACACAAATAACAGAGCAGGCTAACAATGCAGGTGAAAAATACGTCGGCGAAGCCCGGCAACAGGCTGATGATATACTGGCCGACGCCCGTAAACGTTCGGCCTTGATGGTACAGGATGCAGAAAATCAGGCCCGCTACCTGAAAGACAATATTTTGAATGACATTAAATCGTTAGAGCACGATTTCAAGGCTCTGGAAAGCTATAAAGAAAACTTAGCGGTTCAGATTCGTACCCTTGCCAACAATGCTGTCGATAGCGTGGATCGTTTTGAGAAGAAATTTTCCAGGCAGAACCTTAAAGGCAAAATGGACGATATTGCTTCGCAGATTCAGGATGAATTAAAGCAGACTGAACCAAAAGAGACCCCATCCCCCGAAGCTTCATCCGAGTCGGATACACAACCAGAGTCGGTTGCCGAGCTACCTGCATTGACACAGCGTGAAATGGCTGTTCCTGAAGCGATTCCAGTCGATGAGACCGTTGTCGAAAAACTTGATGAGGCTTTACACGTAGATCATCACGAAACGGCTTCATCTGTTTCAGAGGTAGCTGAACCTATTGAGCAGCCCGCGTCAGAGTCAGTTTTGGCCGAAGTCAACACCACAGAACCAGAAGCAACGCATACCGAAGCACCGGAAGAAGTCGTAGCGAAAAAAAGTGAATCGTTTTTCGATCAGATTTGAGTAATGCGGTAATGCGGCACACCGATGGAAACTCGTTGCCGGATTATTGGGTTTCCCTCAACATATCGCATTACCACGTTATCATCTATGGGAACCATTGCCCTGGAAGGCCTCGAATTTTTCTCTTACCACGGTTTTTACGACGAGGAACAGAAAATAGGCAACAAGTATTCTGTGGACATCGTCGTAACCGCCGATTTTTCAGAAGCGGCTCGTCGCGACCGCCTGAGTGCAACAGTCAATTATGAAGACCTATACCGAATCACAGCCAGCGTCATGATGCAACCCGCTCGATTGCTCGAACATATTGCACATCAGATCATTCAGGAAATACGTACGAAGTACGCTGATCTGGACGCCGTTGAAGTGAGCGTATCGAAATTCAACCCGCCTATTGGGGGCGTTTGCCATCGGGCTAAGATAACTCTGAAGGAGTAAAAGGAGAAGGGAGGAAGGAGAAAAGGGAAGACACCAGAATAATACATAATTAATGTATGTAGTGCTGCTTTCCCTCTTCTCCTTCCTCCCTTCTCCTCTTTTCTAGACTGCCTGCTGCACGCCGGCAAAGGAAATGGCCATGTGCGAGGCATCATAAACACACGCTCCGTTGCGAATCAGCAACACCTGGGGCGACTCGTGTTCTACACCAAATTCATTCTCGATTTTAGCCGAAATAGGTCGATTGGCTAACAGATCAAGATAATAGGGTTTTACGCCCAACTGGTCGTTCCAATTACGCTCCATCCGGCTAAGTGCCATCGCACTTATTGAACAGGTCGTGCTGTGTTTGAAAATCAACACAGGTTGCTTGGCAGACTCTTCCTTAATGGTATCTAGTTGAGTGTCACTCGTTAGCTTGTTCCAGTTCATTGTATCAACTTACATTCTGTTGACGTAAAATCAATTTTATTTATGAAAAGTTCGTCAGTTTTCCGGCGTATACCGGAGTTTTTCGGCCATTTCCGCTGAGATCGATTCGGAAGATGCACCATACCCATCGACCAACACGCCTTTATTACCGTTTTTAGCTTCAATAGCATACAAAACAGCTTCATTGGCGGGATCTGTCATGCCTTCAAAACGGTATACGTCAACGACATCGAAGTCGGCAGGCCGCAGAACAATATCGTCTGGCTGACAATGTAAATGATCAGCTTTGAGGTTATAATCCTGAGTAAAGCCCTGTTTACGTAAGCCATCAAGGGCTTCACTGAGTGTATCATAAGCTTGCATAAAGAAGGTGGTTTATTAAATGAGTTCGTAGCTTTGTTAACTATAACCAACCTCACCTTAGCTTGTTTCCAGGATTCTA
>CAXTJJ010000626.1:0-3363 GCA_964244155.1 uncultured Spirosoma sp. | reverse complement strand
CATCAATCGAGGGCGTCGTTGAAGACGTGACAGAGATCATTCTGAACCTGAAAATGGTTCGCTTCAAGAAGATCAATGACATGGTCGACAACAAGATCACCGTCAATATCAAGAAACAATCGGTTCTTAAGGCCGGTGATATATCCAAATTCTCCCCCTCGTTCGAAGTGCTGAATCCAGAACTGGAAATCTGCCATATCGACGATACACGGGATCTGGAAATGGAAATTTTCGTGGAGAAAGGTCGGGGCTATGTTCCTTCCGATGAACCACGGGTTAATGAACTGCCTTTCGGTCACATCCCGATCGATGCTATTTACACGCCAATCAAAAACGTTAAATACAGCGTCGAAAATACCCGGGTTGAGCAGAAAACCGACTATGAACGGTTGCTGTTAGACATCGAAACAGATGGATCGATTCATCCTGAAGAAGCGCTGAAAGGTGCTGCTTACATTCTGATTCAGCACTTTATGCTGTTCTCAGATCAAACGATGACGTTTGAAACGGCGAAACCAGAAGAGGAAAACGTAGTCGATGAGGAAGTTCTGCACATGCGGAAACTTCTGAAAACGTCATTGGCTGATCTTGATCTGTCAGTACGCGCCTACAACTGCCTCAAGTCTGCTGATGTTCGGACATTAGGCGATCTCGTTCGGTTAGAAATTTCCGATATGATGAAGTTCCGCAACTTCGGTAAGAAGTCATTGACGGAACTTGAGCAACTCGTTGCTGAAAAGAACCTGACGTTCGGTATGGACGTCGCAAAGTACAGACTAGACGAAGATTAAGCCGGTTTGCGGTTTGTGATTTATGGTCGATAAGATAACCGTAAACTGTAAACCATAAACTGTAAACCTCACAAGATAATGAGACACGGTAAAAAAGATAACCACTTAAGTCGGACACATTCGCACCGCGAAGCGATGTTGCAGAATATGGCGTCGTCGCTCATCCTGCACAAGCGTATTAAAACTACGGTTGCAAAGGCAAAAGAACTTCGAAAATTCGTAGAGCCAATCCTGACACGGGCCAAAGACGACACGTTTGTGAATCGTCGTGAAATATTCCGGGCCTTGAATGACAAGGATACGATGAAAGAATTATTCGGCGTTGTGGCAGATAAAATTGCCAGCCGTCCGGGTGGTTATACGCGTATTATCAAATTAGGCAACCGGTTAGGCGATAACGCTGATACCTGCCTGATTGAACTCGTCGATTTCAACGAACTTCTATTAGCAGCTGCGTCTGAAAAAGCGGCAGCCAACACAACGAAAACTCGTCGTAGCCGTCGTGGAGCAGGAGTTAAAGCAACGACTGAAGCAGCTCCGGCTGCCGCAGCACCCGTTGATGAAACGTATGCTGAAGTTGTGGAAGACGAAGCTCCTGACGCTCCAGTAGCAGAAGTTGCTCCAGCCGAAGAAGCGCCCGCTGCTACACCAGCCGCTGACGAAGATTCTGAAACGCCTAAAGCGTAAGTTCACGTTTTTTGAGTTGCTGAACAGCGCCGGGCATACTATTTTTGCAAAGCAATTGTTCACAATTAAGCGACCTGAAGTGAGCGAACAGCTTTGGATGACAACATTAGTTGAACTGAAAGAGCTACCGCATCGTTTGAAAGTTGGTTAAGAAGAAAAACTGAGTGACGTACACACACATCATATAGAATTGGGTTAACCGTTTGACGGTTAGCCCTTTTTTTTAGTCTTTCAAGCCAAAACGCATACATGAAACATACGCAACAGCCTGAAGCCCTACTGGTTTTACAAGATGGGACCGTATATCGAGGCTTGGCTCTCGGTAAAATAGGTACAGCCGGAGGTGAAATTTGCTTTAATACCGGTATGACCGGCTACCAGGAAATATACACCGACCCCTCTTATTATGGGCAGGTCATTATCAATACTACGTCGCACATTGGCAACTATGGTATTCTGAACAATGCCGAACAGGAATCGGGTGGTGTAAAAATTCGGGCGATGGTCTGTAATTTTTTCTCAAATATCCACTCCCGCTATACAGCCGATGGGTCGTTGCAGGACTATTTCGAAAGAGCGGGTATTGTTGGTATTCATGGTATAGACACGCGTCAATTGGTGCGTTATATCCGCTCCAAAGGCGTCATGAACTGCATTATTTCGTCAGAGATTCTGGACCCCGCGGTGTTGCTTGCCGAGTTGAATAAGGTGCCGGATATGGATGGCCTTGAGCTTTCATCTGAGGTATGTACGAAGGAAGCTTATGAGCAGGGTAACCCCGAAGCCGACTTACGCGTAGCTGTGCTCGATCTAGGCGTTAAACGGAGCATTTTAAGCAACTTTAACGAACGAGGTGTATTCTGCAAGGTATTTCCGGCCCGGACGTCTCACGCTGAATTAGCGGCCTGGAAACCGAGTGGTTATTTCATTGCCAACGGCCCTGGCGACCCGGCGGCTATGCCCTATGCGGTTGAAACAGTAAAACAGGCATTGGATACCGACAAACCTTTGTTTGGCATATGCCTTGGTCATCAGATTTTATCGCTGGCCAGCGGCATTTCGACTTATAAAATGCACAATGGCCATCGGGGGCTGAATCATCCTGTTAAAAACCTGATTACGGGACATTGTGAAGTTACCTCGCAAAATCATGGTTTCGCTGTTCGTGCCGAAGAGGTGATGGACCACGCCAATGTTGAATTAACTCACATTAACCTCAATGATAAAACCATTGAAGGTATACGCCGGAAAGACAAGCCAGCATTCTCAGTGCAATATCACCCCGAATCATCACCGGGCCCACACGATTCTCATTACCTGTTCGATCAATTTATCGGCATGATGAAGGAGTAGACTCAAACATACATCTCTAAAAAGCCGCGTTTGCCATTGAGCGAGCGCGGCTTTTTGATTTTAGTACATTATACTTATTCATCAACCAATAAGACCCACCCCACTAAGAATAGAAGCTGCTTTCAGCAGGCCGTCCAACTTGTTGGTAATACTATCCAGAAGAACAGTTATATGGGAAAGGTGATTTGTTGTTTCAGTAATTTTTGTGGTTAGGTCTCGAATAGCCTGTGCCTGGGCTTCTATCTCATCTGCCTGCGCAACTAAATCCAGAATCAGTATATCGCTCGCTAACTGGTCCAAGAGTGTTATTGCCTGCCGAATTCTGGCTAATTCGGTATCTGTATGGTCTTTGCCTCGTTCATCGATGAGTTGCCGCTTTGCATCGTTAATCGTTTGAAACAAGGAGATAAGAGCAGTTTTCATAAAGGGAAGTTTATTTATCAATTTCCTTGTAAGTGGTCCGTAGATCGTTTACGGCTTCATAAAGACTACCTAATTCTTTTCCTATGTCTACTAGTTTTTGTTTAACTAA
>CAXTJJ010000625.1:0-3372 GCA_964244155.1 uncultured Spirosoma sp. | reverse complement strand
GGTATTCATGAGCCAAAGGTGGTGGCGGCTCTTGGTCAGCAGTATCATTTGCATCCCCTGTTGCTCGAAGATGTGTTGAATACGGAACAAAAGCCCAAGATCGATCTATACGATGATACGGTAGTGTTTGTAACCCTTAAAATGCTGCACCACAGCCGTCAGCGGCAGGAAATTGACATCGAGCACATCAGTCTGGTATTGGGCAAAAACTACCTGGTATCCTTCCAGGAAGAGCGGAGCAAAGATATTTTTGAGCCCGTCATCGAACGGATCAAGGCCTCATCGGGCAAGACCCGGCGTAATGGAGCCGACTATCTTCTGTATGCCCTGATGGATGTCATCGTCGATCATTATTTCGTAATAACGGAGCGTATTGGCGAAAAAATGGACGAGCTGGAAGAGATCATTGTGCAGGAACAGGCCACTCAGCAAACCCTGGCGACACTCTACAAACTTAAACGGGAACTGTCATATATCCGTCGAACCGTTTTTCCGTTACGTGACATTCTGGGTGAGTTGCTTCGTGGCGAATCGGACTTGATTCAGCATGGTACAATGCCGTATCTGCACGACCTTGCCGACCATGTCAACCAGGTAATTGAAGCCCTCGATTCATACCGGGAACTTATCTCTGGGTTGATGGAGGTGTATTATTCGATTGTCAATAATCGAATGAACTCGGTCATGAAAACGCTGACGATCGTATCGGCAATTTTCATCCCGCTGACGTTTATTGCGGGAATCTACGGCATGAATTTCAGCAATATGCCTGAATTAAGGTCGCCAACCGGCTATTTTTGGACCCTGTTTGTCATGGCGGCTATTGCAGTGGGTGAAATCATTTATTTTAAACGAAGCGGCTGGATGTGATCGCTTGTTGCGTTTGGTTGACTGAGGCAAGACTATGCTAACGAAGAATTTTCAATTGACGGGTCGTCAGTGGTTTACCGATTCAAGACAGGTGATGAATCCTGTTACGGACACCCGTTCGGCCGATGCCGTTTTTTTTGCCATACAGGGCGAACATCACGATGGACATGCCTTCATTGGCGATTTGTACCGGAAAGGCATACGTCAATTTGTTGTCGAACGGGCGGCTTTAACGCCGGACCGACGCGATGAGCTGGCTTCCTATACTGAGGCCCGGTTTATTGAAGTGGATAGTAGTCTGAAAACACTGCAAACCCTGGCGGCCGAACACCGTCGGCAGTTCCGCATTCCGGTCATCGGGATTACGGGCAGTAATGGCAAGACGATTGTGAAGGAATGGCTGGCGCAACTCCTCGAGGGTGGCCCGGCTTCCGATGGCTTTGTGGTTGCCAAAAGCCCCAAAAGTTATAATTCGCAGTTAGGCGTACCGCTTTCAGTGCATGAACTGACGGAAAGCCATACGCTTGGTATCTTCGAAGCTGGCATTTCAAAAGCGCAGGAGATGCAGTCGCTGGAAGCCATCATCCGGCCAACCATCGGCATATTTACCAACGTCGGCACGGCCCACGACGAAGGATTCAGAACACGTAAGCAGAAAGTTGCCGAAAAGCTCAGGCTGTTTATTCATGCCGGTGCTCTCGTTTACTCGACCGATTATGCCGATATTGACGAAGAAGTCAATATGCTGCTCAAGGCCGTCAACCCCGACATGCGGTTTATTACCTGGTCGTTAACGGGGCAGAAAGCCATCTATCAGGCTACGGTACAACACAATCAGTTACGCCTGACGGGAAAAGATAGAGCCGTCAACCTCACGTTAACACTACCCTTTACTGACCCGGCTTCTGTCGAGAACCTGATGCATTGCCTGGTGACCATGCTAACGTTGCGGGCTTGGGATGAGGCCGAACTACAAAACCGGCTGAATCGGCTGCGGCCGGTTTCGATGCGGCTGGAGCAAAAAGAAGGCATCAACAACTGCGTTTTGATTGACGATTCGTACAATAACGATGTCGCCGGACTCCAACTGGCGTTGCGGTATCTTAACCAGCAGGGAACCCGAAGCCGCCGTGTGGTGATCCTTTCCGATGTATTACAATTGGGGCAGCCCGAAGCGGATTTGTATGAGCAGGTTGGGGAATTAATGCGGACCAATGAGGTCGGACAGTTTGTGGGTATAGGCCCGGTCGTTAGCCGAAATGCGCATTTGTTTCCAACAAACAGCCTGTTCTTCGCTACCACCGACGAGTTTCTGACGCGGTTTGCGTTCGGCGAACTCCGCGATAGTGTGGTGCTGGTAAAAGGAGCGAGGCCATTTTCGTTCGAGCGGATTGTGCATCGGCTGGAGCGGAAAGTACATGGTACTGTACTCGAAATCAACCTCGATGCCCTGACGCACAACCTGAACTATTATCGGGATCGTATTGCGCGGAATGGTCCATCCGATACCAAATTGATGGTGATGGTAAAGGCGTTTGCTTATGGGAGCGGCAGTGCCGAGGTAGCTCAATTGCTTCAGTTTCACCGGGTCGACTACCTTGCAGTAGCCTACGCCGATGAAGGCGTGTCGTTGCGGCAAAATGGCGTCGACCTGCCCATTATGGTTATGAACCCTGCCCCCGAAACCTTCGCCACCTTACTGGAACACAAGCTCGAACCCGAAATCTACAGCATGCGCCTGTTACTCGAATGGGGGCGGTTCTTGAGCAGTGAGGAGCGTGGGGTGAGGAGCGAAGAATACGCCTTCCATTTAAAGATTGATACGGGTATGCACCGGCTGGGATTTCTGGAAAGCGAATTGCCCGCTGTTGTTGATTACCTGCGCCAGCATCCGGCCTTAAAAGTGGCGACGGTATTCAGTCATTTGGTCGGTGCCGACGACGCCCAGTTCAACTCGTTTACAGACGAGCAGTACGCGTCCTTTATCCGAAGTAGCACGATTCTCGAAACCGCGCTGGGTTACCGGCCGCTGAGACATTTGCTTAACTCGGCGGGTATCGTGCGTTTCCCCGACTACAAACTGGATATGGTTCGGCTGGGTATTGGCCTCTACGGGGTCGAAGCCAGCCAGATTGATCAGGCAGCTTTACAAACGGTAGGCACGCTTCGCACGGTAATCAGCCAGATAAAAAGCGTACGGGCGGGCGAATCGGTGGGATACAGCCGCCGGGGGGTGCTCGATCATGATGCCCGGATCGCGACCCTGGCCATAGGCTATGCCGATGGCTACGACCGCCGGTTGGGCAACGGCATTGGCGACGTATGGGTGAACGGCACGCGCTGCCCAACGGTGGGTAACGTTTGCATGGATATGACCATGATCGATGTGACGGCCGCATCGGCAAACGAGGGCGATGAAGTAATTATCTTCGGCACGGAGCTGCCTATTACGGAATTGGCCCCGCGAATCGGCACTATCCCTTCCGAGATTCTGACCGGCGT
>CAXTJJ010000624.1:0-3375 GCA_964244155.1 uncultured Spirosoma sp. | reverse complement strand
TAATGCATTGTCGATTGGCCCGAAAAAAGTGGGCCGGATCAATCAGTTCTTCTAGTTCATCCAGTGTTTTATAGTTGGTAATTAATTTTTTACCCTCCGTCGTATGGAGATAGATCAATTCGTTCCGACAGAAATAAGCAACTTCTTCCTGAGCGACCGTAATGATTTGCCGGAGATAATGGCCAGAGAAGCGTCTTTTGTAGTGCGGTGAAGCAGACGATCCAGTCATCGTTGCCAGTAAATGCCGAAACTGGTCGTTAAAATCTGACAGGCTGGTCGCTGTCCACCGATGAAATTTGGCTAAAGCCGCTTTCAGGTCTTCGGGGGCGATAGGCTTGAGCAGGTAGTCGATGCTGTTGAGCTTAAAGGCCCGTATGGCGTATTCATCATAAGCGGTCGTAAAAATAACCGGTGCTTTTAAGCTGACCTGTGCAAAAGCTTCAAAGCTTACGCCATCCGATAATTGAATGTCGGCAACGACAAGATCCGGGGTTCGCCCGCTGGTGAAGTAATCACAAATGCCCTGCACGCTGGAGATTGGCCCATCAATGACAGCCCCCGGCTCCAACTGACTGACCATTTTGTGCAATTGTCGGGCAATCAGCGGCTCATCTTCGATAAGTAGAATGGTCATGGAGGTTTGCAGTTTACGGTATACGGCGTAGGGTATATGGTATATGGTTTACGGTGTTTGGTGGGCTGGCGCTAGCCTATTTTCGTGTCAGCTCACCAAACACCGTAAACCGTAAACCTAATCAATCTCAATTAATGGTAGCCGTACCTCAAAATAAGTATCGGTCTCATTAATCTTCACAGATCGCTTACCTAAATAGGTATACAACAGTTTCAGGTTTTCCAATCCCTGTCGGTTTGAGGTTTCAACTTGTCGTTTACGGTGAATCGGGTTCATGACAGACAGATACCCATCTTTCGTGCTGATCGTTACGGTGAGTGGTTTGGCTTCGCTGATGATGTTGTGCTTGATCGCGTTTTCAATCAGAATCTGAAGCGTTACGGGCACAATGAGTTGCTCCATGGCTGACTCATCAATTTCACAGTCAACAACAAACATTCCATCAAATCGGGTGTGAAGCAACGAAACATAGTTCTTAATAAAGGCCAGTTCGGTTTCGAGAGGGACCAGGGCCTTCTCTTTATGCTGAAGAACGTACCGGAATACCTTCGATAATTGCTGCAGAAACTGCCGGGCCAGCACGGGATTATCGTCAATCAGGCTGTCGAGCGAGGAGAGACTGTTAAAAAGAAAGTGGGGGCTAACCTGGTTCTTCAGACTATCCAACTGAACCTGCACTTTTTCCTTTTCCAGTTGCGCCGTTCGCAAGGCGTTCTCCTGCCAGCGTTTTAGTAAATGACTCGCGATAAAACCCAGACAGATGACCGTATTCACCAGAAAAATCATCATCCCGACAATGATGAAGCCGAATTTATTCAGTAAGGTCAACGCAGGCGGGAAGAACCGGGTGGCTACGAAGTAGCCCGCGATGAGCGCCACTGTTTTGACAATGGTCCACCCAACCAACACCTGAACAATAATCCGCCAGCGGACATTTGTCTCGAATGGCAACCGCCGATTCAGCCATTCATTAAACTGGTAATGAAAAATCCAGACCAGATTTAACATAATAAATGACATCACAAACAAAAAGGCCTGTATCTGCCAGGTGATGTCGGGAACCATCCATTGCCGGGCCACCAATCCACCCAGGGCAATCCAGAGCAGAAGGAATTCGACGTATCTATTGAACTTTATTTTCATGATTGCCAATAATCATTCCGTCCGACATTTCAATAGTGCGGTCTGTGCCAGCGGCAAAGTCAGGGTCATGGGTAACGGCAATGATGGTTTGCCCTTTGGCGGCCAGATCCCGAAATATAGTAAAGACATTCTCGGTATTAGCTCTATCCAGATTGCCCGTCGGTTCGTCGCCCATAATAATGGTTGGGTCGTTGATCAGGGCACGGGCAATGGCCACCCGTTGTTGCTGTCCCCCCGACAGTTTACTGGCGGGCTTTCGGGCAAAATCGGCCATGCCAATGAGCCGAAGCTTTTCCATGGCCCGCTCTTCCACTTCCTTCTCGGGGTATTTGCCTAGTTTAAGTCCGGGCAACATCACGTTTTGCAAGGCCGAAAACTCCGGTAACAGAAAGTGAAACTGGAACACAAAGCCAAGGTGCTCATTCCGGAAGTGTGCCAGATAGTCCTGACTACGCCCCGTTAATTTAGTTTCGGCCATTTCGATCTTCCCGTCGTATTCGGTATCCATTGTGGAAAGCAAGTAGAGCAGCGTTGATTTTCCGCAGCCCGACTTGCCCACAATCGACAGAAATTCACCTTTCTGCACGTCGAACGTAACATCGGTCAACACCTGGAATTTCTCCGGGTCGTAAAAGAATTTGTTAAGATGCCGGGCAGAAAGAACGGTAGACATGGGATGTAGGATGTAGGATGTAGGATATAAGGTATATGATGTAGGTGAGATGACTGGAAATACATCATACATCCTACATCCTAAACTTATCCTCTTAAAATAGAAACCGGGTCAACTTTCGAGGCTTTTTTCGAAGGGAAATAGCCTGCCAGAACGGTAGTTATTACGCCGAATGAAAGCCCCATGACGTAATACGTTGGCGCAAAAATGACGGGAAATGTTTTCAGGCTTAGAAAATCGCCCGCGTCGAACGGGGTTATGGACAGCAGGTAACTCAACCCGAAACCAATGCCCAATCCCAATAAACCACCCGACAGGCCAATAAAGACGGCCTGTAACAGGAAAATAGCAATGATATCACGACCCTCAAAACCAGTGGCTTTCAGAATCGCAATGTCCTTGATCTTGTTAATAACGGTCATATTCATGATGTTGTAAATCCCAAACCCGGCCACCACCAGCAACGTGATCGACACGACATAGGTCAGCATATTTCGTATTTTTTCCCCAGCCAGAATCGCCGTGTTGGCGGTCGCCCAGTCTTCGGTATAATAGTCGTATACGGCCCGCAATCGTTTTCCGAACGGAATGGCCTGCATAGGATCAACCATTTTTATGTGAATGTCGGTAATGTAGCTCGGGTCTTTCTGGAGCATTTCCTGTACTGTAGAGAGGTTGCCGTAGCTCTTGGTATTGTCGACGGTTCCAATGCCAAAGCCGAAGGTGCCCACCACCCGCAAAATCCGGATGCCCCCTTTGGGCGTGGTTACAGTTACTTTGTCGCCAACGCGCACGTTGAGTTTTCGGGCCAGCACGTTACCCATAATCAGCCCGTCGGGATTCGTTTTCAGGGTATTCAGGCTGCCCGATTTAAGTCGGGTTGTTAATTTGTAGAGCCGCTTTTCCCGGTCAATGTGTACTCCCG
>CAXTJJ010000623.1:0-3380 GCA_964244155.1 uncultured Spirosoma sp. | reverse complement strand
CTTCCTCGACGGGATGGCCGCGGGTGGCGCTACCGTTGTGGGTGCCGATGCTGCGGCTAAATACGTCGCTGAAGCTAAGTTGATTCGGGCACTGAGTTATTATAGCCTGCTGCAGTTTTATGCCCGTCCGTATGCCGACGGTAACGGCAGCAAACCCGGTTTGCCTTTGCGCCTGAACGGGATTAAAGGGGTTGGTCAGTCTAATCTGGCCCGAAGCACAGTTGCCGAAGTGTATGCACAAGTCCTGAAGGATTTGAACGAAGCCGAAACAGGATTACCTTCAACCTATACCCTGGCTTCTGACAACACCACCCGGGCGCATAAGAATACGGCCATTGCGCTAAAAACACGTGTGTATCTGAGCATGCAGAACTACGCCAGCGTCATTACGGAAGCGAACAAAATCGTAAGTGCAACGGCTCCGTTCAGTGCGCCAACGGGCGTTCCTCACAAGCTACAGCCTGACATTACTACGGTATTCACAACCTATGCAAATCCGGAGTCGATATTCTCGATGCCAATGACTACAACTTCGGGCGATAATCCAGGCACGCAGAATCAGCTGGCATATTACTTCTCACCCAACACCGCCAACGGTGGCATAGGCAACGGCGAGTATTCGCTGAATCCAAAGGGAATTATTGCCGAGCCTACCTGGACAGCCACCGACAAACGCCGGTCGTTTATCAAGCAGTCGGGTACGGGTACTGCCGTTAAGAACTGGCTGATAAAGTATAAAACGGCTAGCCCTTATACGGACTGGGTACCGGTTATTCGCTACTCGGAAGTATTGCTGAATCTGGCAGAGGCAAAAGTTCGCAGCACGAACACAGTAGATGCTCAGGCTGTTGCGCTGCTCAGTGCCGTTCGTAACCGGTCTGATGCCGCTACAACATTTACGGCAGCAAACTTCGCCACTTCGGCTGATCTGGCTAACGCAATCTTGCTGGAACGACGTATCGAATTTCTGGGCGAAGGCCTGCGGAATAACGATCTGATGCGTCTGCTTCAAACCATTCCGGCCAAAGGAACGGTACCGGCTAAAGCGCCTTCAGAGCCAAACTATGTATGGCCGATTTCGGCCTCGGAATTAGCCTTGAATAACCTGGCGACGGATAACTAACCGATAACAGGTTTCTCGTTTTAAAAAAGGCCCTCTGAGCATTCGGGGGCCTTTTTTGTTTGCCCTAATAATTATTAACCACAGAGACACAAAGCGCACAGAGGTCTAATGGGGAAAAAAGTAACCTATTAAAGTCCTCTGTGCGCTTTGTGCCTCTGTGGTTAATTCTTTTTTGATCGATTACTTATCTTCTGACTAAGCATTATTTTTGATCAATGTAAGCGAAACCAATCATGCATTTCCCCAAAAATTATCTGCTTCTCATCCTCTTATTTATGGGGCTTTCCATCGTTGCTCAGGCGCAATTGCCAATTCGGGGTACGAGCTGGCAGGGAGCTTCACTAACACCAACTAGTGCGCTGGTTACGCTAACGTTTCGCAATGATACCTTACGTATTACCCCCCAGGGCAGCACGGTGCCACTGGAAATTTTGCTGTATCAGCAGGTAGGCGACACGCTTGCGGTTCGAAAAATTTCCGGGCAAAGTTCATGCGGCATCACAACAACGGGCTTATATCGGCTTGTTTATCAGAATAATGGAGAGTCACTCCAGCTAACAGCCATACAGGACGAGTGCCCTGAACGCAAACAGACATTTGTAACAAAGACGGCGTTTGTTCGTATCCGCCCTACCCTGAGTCAACCACCGCAAAACTGGCCTTATCTTGACCCAGTTTTAGATTCAGTAGCGGGCATAAGCCTGTATCGGGCTTATGAATTATTGAAAGGCAAACCCTCAGTGCCGGTTATCGTCGGTGTGCTGGACTCGGGGGTCGACATCGCTCATGAAGACCTGTGCGATGTGATTTGGAAGAACCCGAAAGAGATACCTGATAACCAGACCGACGACGATAAAAATGGCTACGCCGATGATGTACAGGGCTGGAATTTTATGGGCGCGAAAGACGGGACGACTTACGAATATGACCAGCCAGAGATTACGCAGACGTATACTGTGCTGAGGAAAAAATATAAGAACATAAGCACCAACAAGATCAATCCGGCCGATAAACGACAGTACAATACGTATCAGAAAGCCAAAAAGCAGTTTCTGGCCCGTTACCAAGCTACGCAATCCAAGCGAATTGCTTTTACCGACACCACAAAATTCTGGCAGGTAGCCAGCCAGATCAATGCAAAACTGCCCGATACGACAGTAACGCAAGCCGTCATCAGACAGATCGACCTTGACACTGACTCGGTAACCAGGGCTGTTCAAACCATTCTGGCAGAGGCTTACTACCCTCAGTACGGCTCGTTTAAAACTTACCTAACGCTTGTTCGCCGTAATTGGGCGCGGTTTCAACAAATTATGGGCAGTGAAGCAACAATAGGGTTTAACCCTGATTATAATCCCCGCACATTGGTTGGCGACGATCCGTCTAATCCAACCGAACGCTACTACGGAAGCCCGCGCATGCTGATTGGCCGCTCGCAGCAGTTGGCCATGCACGGGAGCCATGTGGCAGGTATTATTGGTGCCAAACGCGGTAACGGCCGGGGTATCGACGGTGTTGCCGATAATGTTCGAATTATGCCTGTTTCAGTCGTGCCCGCCAATGGGGATGAGCGCGATAAAGATGTGGCCAATGGCATCCGGTATGCCGTTGAAAACGGGGCGAAAGTGATTAACATGAGCTTCGGCAAGCGATTGTCACCTTTTAAAGAACAGATCGATGCAGCCATCCGCTTTGCCGAAGAGCATGACGTGTTGATCGTTCACGCGGCAGGTAACAACGGCGAAAATTATGACTCCCTACCGTCCTATCCGTCGGCAACGTATGAAAATGGACAAATAGCTCAGAATGTTCTGGTAGTTGGCAACAGCACCTGGCGTGTTGGCGAGGGGCTTCCCAGCCGGTCGTCTAATTATGGCGTACAAACAGTGGACATATTCGCACCCGGCACCGATATTCTATCGACCCTCCCTCATAACCAGTATGCCAGCTTTTCGGGCACCAGCATGGCGGCTCCGATGACGGCCGGTGTAGCTGCCTTGTTACGCTCCTATTTTCCAGGGCTGACGGCCGTGCAGGTTAAAGAAATCCTACTGAAAAGCAGCTACAAACCCGACGTTCAAGTCCGCAAACCCGGACGCTCAGCCCAGCAGGTACCCTTCAAAAATCTGAGTCGTTCGGGTGGGGTATTGAACGCCTATGAAGCGGTGAGGTGGGCAATTGGTAAGTAGTGGAATGGTGCAGTTAGTGGAGCAGGTGGACGTTAGTATCGTGGTGTCGCCTCTGAGAACCCAACACC
>CAXTJJ010000622.1:0-3382 GCA_964244155.1 uncultured Spirosoma sp. | reverse complement strand
TTATGTAATGCAGGGCGTTCCGGCTGGCTTTTCGCTGACCGCCCTGGCCAATTACCTCACCGCCGAGGGTGTGAGCCCCTCCACGATTGGGTCATTCGCAGCTGTTGTAGGCTTACCCTGGGCCTTCCAATTCATATGGGGACCCGTCATTGACCGCTACCAGAACTCGTCAATGGGCCGACGAAAGCCCTGGGTGATTAGCGCGCAGTGTCTGGCGTTTCTGGCCTCGTTGGGTATATTGTTTGTTCGAAACCCCACAGCTCATGTGTCGACTCTAGCCTGGTTTTTCTTCGGTCATAGTGTTTTTGCCGCCATTCAGGATGCCAGTGTCGACGCGATGGCCATTTCAGTAATTCCCGAAAATGAACGCGGGCGGGTAAACGCGTTTATGCGGGCTGGCTTCCTGATTGGTACTGGCGTTGGGGCGGCTGTGTTTTCTCAGTTTCTGCGTACATACGGCTTTTTCAACGCAGCACTACTCCAATCGCTTTGCCTTTTAGCTTTTACATCACTAACGTTTTTCATCAAGGAGCGCCCCGGCGACCGTCTTCTGCCTTCGTTCAAACGCCAATCATCTGATTCGCTTTCGGCAACAGCAGCCAGGCAGACCACAATCCCTGATCATAGTTTTCGCTGGTTGTTCAGTGAGCTTTTCAAAGGGCTTTTTGCTAAGCGAAGTCTACTGCTGTTCGGTTCCGTAGTAGCGGCCTATGTAAGCGTCAGTTTATTTATGCGGGCTTACAATTATCATCTGATTCAGAAACTGGGCTGGGCTGACACCTCCGTGTCAATCCTAACGGGTACGTATGGAATGCTGGTTGCTACAGGGGCCGCTCTGCTGGGCGGGTACATAGCCGACCGCATTAGCCCCCGGCGGTTGCTGGTCATCGTTCTGGCTATGGTGGCAGTTTATCTGCTCAGTTTTAATGCCATGTCGCCTATATGGATTCAGCGCGAAGTTGCACAAGCAGGCCTCGTTGTCCTATATTTTATGGACCCCAGCATTAGCGTAGCAGCAATGCCTGTGCTGATGGCGATCTGCCGGAAAGGTGTGGAAGGCTCACAGTTCACTACGTACATGGCGTTTGTGAATCTCTCCGACATTGTCGGTTCGTTCATCGCTGGCCATGCGCTGACGTATGTTTCAGCCCCAACGATCGGGCTTTTTGCCGGTGGATTAGCGGCTATCGCTACAATTACAATTTTCTTTACCGTACGACATTATACAAGTCGTGATAACGAGTCATTATGAGGTTTTCGCTGATTATCGATCCTTAAAGGACAAGTTTAATTTTCAGACAGGATTACAGCCGGGTCGACGGCCCGGCTGTAATCCTGTCTGAAAAGGAGGTACATTCTAGCCCCCTGTCGACTTTGTGTAAACGGGATAAAAGTTCAGCGTTTGATTAGTAGCTTGCAGAACCACCGACCGTTCTTCGTATGCTACACCTCCGCAAAACGCTGTACCGCATTTTTGAAACCTCAGCCGGAAAACGACGGGGGGCAAGCCTGGTTTTCAACCTGACGCTGATTACCATTATTACGCTCAATGCCGTTGCGATTGTGCTCCATACCGTGCCGGAATACAACCGGCGGTTTGCCCAGCTCTTCACTGATTTTGAATTATTCTCGGTGGGCTTCTTCACCATTGAATACGTCCTGCGTATTTGGGTTTGTGTCGAAAATGAGAAATATAGCCACTGGTTTTGGGGTCGTCTGCGCTATGTGTTCTCTACAAGTGCGATCATTGACTTTCTAGCCATTTTCCCGTTTTACTTTACGCTCTTTGCCGCCGATCTGGCTATTGTTCGTATCCTGCGGCTGTTCCGAATTTTCAGGCTGTTCCGCATCTCGCGTTATTCCCATGCCTTTCGCATGATCCAGACTGTAGTGGCGGATAAAAAGGAGGAATTGGTCTTGAGCACGATGCTCGTCATTTTCATGCTCATTATCGTGTCGAGCGTGATGTATTACGTTGAGCATCCGGCCCAACCCGACAAATTCTCCAGCATTCCGGCTACCATGTGGTGGGGCGTAACGGCCATGACAACCGTTGGCTATGGCGATATTCACCCGATTACTCCCCTGGGAAAGTTGCTTGGCGGCATCACGGCTATTGTAGGTATTGGCCTATTTGCCCTGCCAACGGGTATTTTGGTGTCTGGCTTCAACGAGCATATCCGGGATCGAAAAACACCCCAACGGAAAGTATGCCCACATTGTGGAAAGGAGATTTAGTGGAATGAGTAAAGTGGTTGATTAGTGGAGTAGTTAATTAGTGAGTGGTGGAGTAAGTTCGTCAAATTGTTTTTTTGCGGTCTTTCAGGTATGAAATATATCCGTTGAGAAGTTTTATGACGTGATGGTAATGGGTGCGTTGTTCCTGTAATTGTTCGTCTGTAATATACTTCTCGTCGCAGGCGCAGATGAGATGATCTAAACATTCCGTTAGGGAACCTCTGGCCTGACGGCAGAACTGAATATTTTCCTGAAAATGGTATCGACCATAACCTTCAGCAATGTTAGCCGAAATACTTCGACTAGCTCTAATAAGTTGATCAGATAAACGATATCGCTCATCGGCAGGGAAAAAATTTATCAATACACGTATAGCTTGTCTAAACTTTCTAGCTGCCAGACAACTAATTCCTCAAAGCCACTTTTATTATCCCGCTCCATGACCGTTAGACGAATAGCCTAGACAAAGCCACATGTATCTGAAAATAAATAATCACTACATAAGGAGAAAACTTCACCTAATTATACTAACTCCACTCACTTCACTCATATCACCTACTTCACTAACTTCACCAACTCCACGAAATACCTTTTGCCTTTGACCCCCGGCCTTGCTAACTTTGAGTATGGAAAATTTCGTGGTCTCGGCCCGCAAGTACCGTCCTGCAACATTCGACACGGTTGTAGGGCAAGAGCATATCACTACCACGCTTAAGAATGCGATTAAAACCAACCATTTAGCGTCGGCCTTTCTGTTTTGCGGGCCGCGCGGGGTTGGCAAAACGACCTGCGCCCGGATTCTGGCCAAAACAATTAATTGCCAAAACTTAACCGCTGAGGGTGAAGCCTGCGATGCCTGCGAGTCGTGCGTGAGCTTCAACCAAAATGCGTCCTTTAATATCCATGAACTGGATGCGGCCTCGAATAACTCCGTTGAGGACATTCGGAACCTGATCGATCAGGTTCGGTATCCGCCCCAGTCCGGTAAATACAAGATTTATATTATTGACGAGGTGCACATGCTTTCGTCGGCGGCTTTTAATGCGTTTCTGAAAACGCTGGAAGAGCCTCCGGCCTATGCTATTTTCATTCTGGCAACGACCGAAAAACATAAAATTCTGCCGACGATCTTATCGCGCTGTCA
>CAXTJJ010000621.1:0-3387 GCA_964244155.1 uncultured Spirosoma sp. | reverse complement strand
AACAACTCACACGGATGGTACATGGCTATTCCGAATCGGTATTTTCACGGTGCCCCGCACATTCGCGAAAACGGCAGCCGCAGCACCGATACGCACAAGGACATGAAACCTATTACCGAAAAAGTTCGGCAGGTCGATGTCTTTGGTGGATTTACGGCAGCTGCGGGGCATAACTTTTATACCGCCCGCGCCTTCCCTAAAAAATATTGGAACAACATTGCGTTTGTCTCCGAACCGACGGGCCATATTCTGCACCAGAACGTGATGCAGAAAAGTGGAACAAACTTTGAAGATGCCGAAGGGTTCAACCTGATGGCTGGAGCCGACGAATGGTTTGCGCCTGTTTTCGCCGAGGTGGGCCCCGATGGTGCCGTTTGGGTTGTCGATTGGTATAGTTTTATCATTCAGCATAATCCTACGCCTAAAGGGGCAAGTAATGGCTCAGGTAACGCTTACGATACGCCCCTCCGCGATTTTACCCACGGTCGTATCTACCGGGTTGGTTATAAGAATGCCCCAGCCTATACACCCATGGTGCTGAGCAAAGACCGCCCGGACGAATTGGTTGGTGCCCTGAAAAATACGAATATGTTCTGGCGAATGACCGCTCAGCGGTTGCTGATCGAACGGAATAAAAAAGACATTGTGCCGCAATTGATTGCGCTGGTAAACGACAAATCGGTCGATGAGATTGATAACAATCCGGCGGCTATCCACGCCCTATGGACGTTGCAGGGACTTGGCGCGTTGGATGGAGCCAATAATGACGCAATTGTAGCCGCTGGTCAGGCACTCAAACACCCCGCTGCCAGCGTTCGTAAAACGGCCGTACAGGTGATGCCAGCTACACCAGATGTGGCTAGTACGCTGTTAAAAACCAATATGCTGAACGATAGTGAGCCGTTGGTGGTGTTGAACACGTTGCTGAAGTTATCAGAAATTCCTCAGACCCCATCTGTGCAACAGGCTATCCTGGCGCGGCTCGACAAAGCGACAGAAGCCAATGACCGCTGGTTACCCGATGCATTCGCCTGTGTATTGACAGGGCAAGACGGAAAGCTGCTGAAAGCCTATTTGAGTCAGGTAGCCATGAACGCCCCCGCGCAGCCCAAACCAGCTCACGACATGAGTGCCCATGCTACTAAAGATAACGGTTCCGATGCGCCCATGCAGAAGGTTGCGAAAGCACCCACCGGAAACCAGCCAGACCTTATGGTAGCGGCCGTGCGAACAACGCCGGAGTCGCCATCTGTTCGGGAAGGAACGCGCATTTTTGTAGACGTGACCAATGCGGGTGGTGTTGCTATTCCCGAAGGTATCCCCATTCCTATGACGGTTCGTATCGAAGGGCCGAAAGGAGAACAGGAAGGAGCCAAGATCAATTTTGTAAGTGTGACCCATGACAAAGGCATAAAGCCCGGCGAAACGGTAACCATCAGCAAATCCAACAATGGTCCCTGGGTTGGCGATATGGGTGTAATGTTCGAGCGGGCGGGCGATTACACAATCTCGGTTATGCTCGACCGGGAAAACGCCATTCCCGAAGGCAACGAACAGAACAACAACGCTACGCACACCTTAACCTACCGCGCTCCACAAAGCTTGAGTGCCTATACGCTCGAACGGGCTACCCGGAGTTATGCCTCGGTTGCGCCCGTCGACTCGGTTATTGCCTTGTTGCGGCAAAGCGCAAAACTTGATCGTGCTCAGGGCGACGCCATCGTGAAAGGCGTATCGGAAGGCTGGAATATGAAACAACCCGCCCAGGCGCGGGAGGCCGATAAGTCGTTCCTGGCTAGTTTAACGGGCATGACATCGACGGAGAATCGGGAGCGTCTGGGCCGCCTGTATGAAGTTTGGGGGCTGACGAAGAGCGAACCCGTCGATCCAAATGTGGAAGTCGTTCGCATGAAAACAGTGCGTGAAGAAATGCGTTATGACAAAAAAGAGTTTAGCGTAACGGCAGGCAAGCAGGTTGAACTGGTATTGGAAAATACCGACGCCATGCAGCATAATCTGGTGATTGGTAAGCCCAGGAGTATGGAAATCATCGGAGCCGCTGCCGATAAACTGATCACGGCAAAAGATGGAGCCGATAAAAATTACGTGCCGTCTATTTCGCAGGTTATTGTAGCCACGCCACTGGTTAATCCTGACCAAACCTTCCGACTTAAATTCACGGCTCCTGCGACGCCCGGAGACTATCCGTTCGTTTGTACTTTCCCCGGCCACTGGCGGATTATGAACGGAGTTATGAAGGTTACCAAAGCCAGCGTAGGCATAAGCGCCAAATAGCAGAGACGAATTTTATTTAAAAAGCAATGGCCAGACATCAGTATGATGTCTGGCCATTATCAGTTAGGCAGCAAGCACCTTTGGGTTATACCGGCATGTCGTTGAGTAAAGGCGGCAAAATGGCTGAGGGTGGGATTTGAATACTGAATTCACTGCCTTTACCCTGCTCACTTTTTACCCAGATAGTCCACCCGTGCGACTGAATGATGCGTTGCACGTAGCTAAGTCCTAAACCAAAGCCTTTTACACTGGGTTGATTGCGGTCATGAACCCGGAAAAAAGGCTGAAAAATCTCGGATATTAGTTTGGGAGGAATACCTACGCCTTCGTCGCGAACCGCTATTGTCAGGCCGTCGGTATCTGCCTTGGCCATCATTGTTATTCTGGGCTCATTTGAGCTGTACTTTACCGCATTGTCCAGCAGATTGTACAGAACATTGGTTAAGTGCAGCCGGTCGGCCAGGAGGTGAGTATCTGTAACAGGAAGCTTTACTGTTAGGTAGTTGCCGTGACGTTCGGCTACAGAACGCAGAAGTTGATGTAAGGATACGGGTTCGGGATGTAGCTGTAACGTGTTTCGGTCAGCGCGGGCCAGCGTAAGCATTGTTTCCACATGATGCTGAAGACGTTCGGTTTCTTCCCGGATAATGCGGACATATTTCTCCGTTCGTTCGGGCTGATGACGGGCAATAGGGGAGTCCAGAATGTCGACCGCCATTCGGATAGCGGTAATGGGTGTTTGAAATTCGTGGACGATTGAATGGAGTACTTCTGTTTGTACGACGGACCGTTGTCGCCTGCGCAGCACCCACCACAACCCATAGCCAACTACCATCTGCAGCACAATGGCCAAACCAAATAAGGCTAACCACTGTAATGATGGGCTCACTAAAAGACCGGTTTCTGGAAGAGACAGCCAGCTGCTAAGCAACAATCCGGCTATAATAACTATCAAAAGCGTGAGGATAAATAAAGGGACGGCATAGGAACGATAACGGTGTAGCATAACGCCGTCTGTTATAGATGAATCGTCTGTTACGGATAGTAAGGGAACTCTGGCTAAAAATAGACAAAGTGTATAATAGACTTGGC
>CAXTJJ010000620.1:0-3395 GCA_964244155.1 uncultured Spirosoma sp. | reverse complement strand
TCCCAGAGCGAAATGGTTTTCAGCTTTTTGAAGTTGCCAAGCTGTTTTTGCAAGGCGTCGAACGTCACGTTTGTGCCCGACAGCGAGAGGGTTTGCAGTTGTTTTAAGGCCGCAAGCACCGATAATCCCGCACCGGTTATATCCGTAAAATTCAGATCTAACTTCTGGAGATTATCAAACTCGCTGACCCGTTTTAAGTCAGCGTCTTTTACGGGCATTTTATTGAGATTCAGGTAAACGACCTGCTCTTTAACAGGACTCAGTTCTGCTAGCTTTTCGGGCGTAAACGTAGCCTTGTTATACAGGTTCACCGCCAGCGCGGGCGATTCCTTCGCCAGTGGAGCCACCGTTCGATAATCGTTGTTGAGTTTCTGAACCGTTTCTTCATCGGCCGCATCGAACTCATATTCCTCAACGTGTTCAGCGGGTTTGAACAAAGCAGACGCCATCAGGCGCAATGAGTCGGTGGGGGGCAGATCCAGCAGTTTCTTCTTATGTTCGGCTTTGTCTTTTACCCACAACGCCAACAGGGTTATTTCCTGCGTTGTAAGCTGTGCCTTCCCCGACGGCGGCATGTGCTTTTTCTCGTCCAGCGGCAGGTGAATCCGCTCCAGTAACAGACTGATATCAGGCTTTCCGGCAACGAACAATTTACCTGTTTTACCCCCCTTCAACATGCCCTCGATCGTGGCCAGACTCAACTGCCCTTTCAGCTTGTCGGGGTTGTGGCAGCTGATGCACTTCTGCTCAAGAATGGGATGAATCACATCGTCATACACAAGAGCTTTGTCGAGAGCAACGGGAGCCGGTTCGAATCGGCTGCTTATCGGCTCGAACAGGAAATTATCGCCGTGTGTCAGGCTGGCCCCGTAATGCCCCGCACCAATCAGAAACAGCACCGTTACTAGTGCGCCGAACTGGGCAATTCGGGCGGTATACCAGGCCTTGCTCCGGCTCCAATAGATCAGCGTAGCCGCAAAAAAGATAGCTACCCCCGACCATTTATGCCACTGCAACACCTGACCGCTATAGCCATCTTCTTTAGCCAGAAACAAGCCCATAATCACCGTTACACCGGCCGAAAGGGCACCAATGAGGAGCAGATTGCTCAAAAAGTCACGGTAAAATTCAGTAAGGGCAGCATTTGACGCACTAGTGGCCCGAAAGCGGAAGGCCTCCATGACCATGGCCAGTAACAGAATAACAATCGGAAAGTGAAGCAACAACGGGTGCATACGTCCCAGCGGTTGCAGCCAAAGGGGCACAACAAATTTGTCGTTGAACAGCAACAGGAATAAAATAAAGATACTCGACGCAAATAATGCCTGCTCCGCAAAACCGATTAGTTTTTTATTCATGTTGAAATTATGATTGCCTGATTGGGATCAACCTCACGGCCGCTGCGGTGAGGTTGATCACGCAATTATATCATGCACGACTTTCCCCGACACGTCCGTTAACCGATACCGGCGACCCAGGTGTTTGAAGATCAGCTTCTCGTGATTCAGCCCCATCTGATTTAGAATAGTCGCCTGAAAGTCATGCACATGCACCGGGTTCCTGACAATATTATAGCCCATCTCATCAGTTTCACCGTATACGATGCCGGGTTTGATACCCCCGCCCGCCATCCAGATGGTGAAGCAGCGCGGGTGGTGGTCACGACCGTAGTTATCCTTCGTCAGTTTGCCTTGTGTGTAGCTGGTACGGCCAAACTCACCGCCCCAGATCACCAGCGTTTCGTCCAGTAGGCCGCGTTGTTTGAGGTCGGTTACGAGAGCGGCTGATGCCTGATCGACGTCTTTTGCCTGCTTGGCAATCTCGAACGGGAGGTTCCCGTGCTGATCCCAGCCCTGATGGTACAACTGCACAAACCGCACCCCATTCTCCGATAATTTACGGGCAAGCAGACAGTTGGCCGCAAAGGTGCCCGGCACCAGGCAGTCGGGACCGTAGAGCTTGATAATGTCGTCTGGTTCCTTCGACAGGTCCATCACTTCGGGCACAGCCGTCTGCATTCGGTAGGCCATTTCATACTGTTTCACTTTGGCGGCAATTTCGGGGTCGCCGAACTCCTGATACGACAAGTCGTTAAGTTGCGCCAGGTTGTCGAGCATATCCCGGCGGTCCTGCCGATCCATGCCCTCAGGGTCGCGCAGATAAAGCACGGGGTCTTCGCCCTTGCTGAACTGAACGCCCTGGTGAATGGAATCCAGAAAGCCGTTCGACCAAAGTTTGGAGTACACGCCCTGTCCGTTGCCAATCCCGCGCGATAGCAATACGGTGAAGTTTGGCAGGTTTTTGTTTTCGTTACCCAGCCCGTAGCTCAACCATGAACCCATACTGGGGCGGTTGCCCTGCTGCGAACCCGTCTGCAAAAACGTGAGCGCCGGGTCGTGGTTGATGGCCTCTGTAAACATGGATTTTACGATACAGAGGTCGTCCACGATTTTGGCCGTGTACGGAAACAGATCACTCACCCAGGCCCTCGACTGGCCGTACTGCTTAAAATCGACAAAGGAACCCACCAGCGGAAACTGCTTCTGGTTGGCGGTCATGCCCGTGAGCCGTTGCGTCCCCCGAACAGAAGGGGGTATCTCCTGCCCCATCATCTCCCGCAGCTTGGGTTTGTAATCAAACAACTCCTGCTGCGAGGGTGCTCCGTTCTGGAACAGGTAAATTACCCGTTTGGCTTTGGGCGCAAAATGCGGAATACCGGGCGTTAATCCGTCTTCGGCCCCGCTTCCACTGAACAGATCAGGAATCAGCAGGGAACCTAAGGCTGCACTGCCTAACCCCAAACTCAATCGGGAAAGGAAGCGACGCCGGTTAAAATTCAGACCGTGTTCGAGAATTTCTTTTTCCATATAGAACACTGATTATAGAACGCTGATTTTTATGATCAGTATGATTAGGTATGATCCAGCTAATTTTCGCTGTAGGTAAAGTGCGGCAAGACTATAGATGCATTTTTATCAAAAAAATCATCAAAAATCATAGCCATCATAAGAATCTGCGTTCCATATTAAATCATGACTTTGTAATGGTTTCCTCCAGATTATAAATCGTCGATACCACCCGCATCAGCGCCGTCAATTTGGTCTTATCAATGCGTGCCGGGATTGGGTACTCACCAACGGCCAGTGACTTGGTAACGCTCGACGGCGTCAGCTTTTTCAGCTCTTTGTCGTAATAGGCCGTCAACAGCGCGGTTTCCTTTTCGCTGGGTTTACGGCTTACGATCATCCGAAAAGCCTTGTTAATTTTATCGTTTACGCCACTGTTTTCCTGCAACAACCGGGCCGCCAGCACCCGCGACGCTTCCAGTACGGTAGGGTCGTTGAGCATGACCAATGCCTGCAAAGGTGTGTTGGTTTTCAGGCGTTTCACTTCAC
>CAXTJJ010000619.1:0-3405 GCA_964244155.1 uncultured Spirosoma sp. | reverse complement strand
TCACCCGTCAACAGGCCGATAGCCTGTTCATCAAAAATAACTTACTGCTACTGGCCGAACGGTTTCGGATCGATGTTAGTCAGGCTCAGATTTTACAGGCAAGCCTGCGCGACAACCCTACCGCCAACGTTGAAATCAGCACGTTCAACAACCAGACAAGCCGGGTGCTGGATGTAGGGCGCGGGGGCGAAAAAATTATTTCCATTCAGCAGCTGCTCTATACGGCTGGCAAACGTAACAAACGAATTGCACTTGCTACCGAAGCCGCCCATCTCACTGAACTCGAACTTCTTGATTTGCTTCGTGGGCTCCGTTTCGACCTGCGCAGCCGGTTTTATGCTATTTATTTTCAGCAACAAACGCTGGACCGCTACGATCGGCAGATAGCCACGATTCAGACGACGGTTACGGCTTACGAACGCGAATACGAACGTAATAACGTGTCGTTGCGCGAGTTGCTTCGACTTAAAGCCCTGCTATTTCAACTGAGTAACGACCGCACTGAGATTCGATTCCAGCTGGCCGAAGATCAACGGAATATCCGGACATTGCTTTCCGTCGATCAACCCATTAAACCAGTCGTTCGAAATGAAGCCCTGACCCGCTATCATATTCCGTCCCAACCCGAAGATTCTCTTCAGCAGTTGGCCCTGCGCAACCGTCCTGACCTTCTGGCGGCACAATCGTTGAGCCGGCAAGCCGAGTTAAATTACAATCTCCAGCGTGCCCTGGCCAAACCCGACCTGCGCGTGGGCGGCACCTACGATCAGAATGGCAGTTACATACCCAACTACGTAGGACTATCGGTGGGCATGGATATACCGGTATTCAACCGCAATCAGGGTGCGATCCGGGCCGCTCGAAGTCAGATAAGTTACCAAAGTCAGTTGCAGAAACAGCGTGCTATGCAGGTAACGAATGAAGTAGCAACAGCCCTCCAGAAAGTTCGGGATGTAGAGCAGATGGTTCAGTCGGTTGAGGGACGCTTTACGGAGCAGTTCGAACTGCTGAATCAAGGCGTCGTCACGAGCTTTCAGAAGGGCAATATCTCCCTGCTGGAATTTGTGGATTTAATCGAAACCTACAATGAGAGCGTTCGGCAGCTAAACCGCCTGAAAGCCGACCGCGTCAACGCCTACGAAGAACTCAACTACCTCATCGGCGACGACTTGTTCAACTAATGCCTTTTCTGTTTATCACTAATGAAAGCTACGCCATACGTACGTCCATTTGCCTTTATCTGTGCAGCAGCCTTTGCGGGTACGCTGTCGGCCTGTCATCCCAAACCGGCTCCTCAGGAGGCAACCGCCTTCATGCTGTCGGATACCATGCTCAGCCGAATCCATATCGACACCGCCCAGGTTCAGCCGTTACGAAGTGAGTTAACCCTGGTAGGACGCATAATTGCCGATGAAAACCGGGTTATCGAAGTATTTCCGCTGGTGGGTGGTAATGTCGAAAATGTGAAGGTCGAATTGGGCGATTACGTCCAGAAAGGCCAAACGCTGGCGACTATCCGCTCAGGCGAAGTAGCTGATTTTGAACGGCAGAACACCCAGGCGCAGGCCGACCTTCTGCTGGCGGAAAAGAATCTTCGTGTGGCGAATGACCTGTTTGAAAGTAAGCTCAACTCTCAGCGTGAGGTCATTGCTGCCCAGAAAGAAGTGGAACGGGCACAGGCCGAGGTAAGCCGGATTCGGGAGGTTTACCGGATTTACGGCGTTGGCAAGTCGTCGACTTATACGGTTAAAGCACCAATAGCCGGTTACATCATTGCGAAAAATGTCAATCAGGGCACCCAGCTCCGTTCAGATAACGCCAACAGTCTCTTTACCGTTGGGCAAATCAGCGACGTGTGGGTATTGGCAAACGTCAACGAAAGCGATATCGGACGGGTAAGACCCGGTATGACGGCGGACATGCAAACACTGGCCTATCCTGACGAGCTATTTAGAGGGCAGGTCGATAAGCTCTATACTGTCCTTGATCCTGGCACCAAAGCCATGACGGTGCGCATCCGGCTGCCAAATCCGGGTCTGAAACTCCGGCCAGAGATGCACGCTACCGTTACCATTCGCTACGAAGATGGTGGGCAGATGGTCACAGTACCGGCCGGATCGGTCATTTTCGATAAATCCAAACACTACGTAATGGTATTCAGGAGCCGCACAGATATTGAAACCCGAGAGGTAACACTTGAAAAATCGCTGGGTAATGTGGCGTATATCCGCACGGGTGTCAAAGCGGGCGAACGTGTAATTGGTAAAAATCAACTGTTGGTGTACGACGCGCTAAACGATTAATTCGCTCCTTTTTTAGTATGAATGCTTTCATCCGTAACGTAGTAGGTTTTTCATTGAAGAACCGCTTCTTCATATTTTTCATGACGATCGGCCTCATTATAGCCGGTATCGCCAGTTACCTGACAACCCCGCTCGAAGCCTTTCCTGACGTTACAAACACGCAGATTATCGTAGTGACCGAATGGAATGGCCGATCAGCCGAAGAAATTGAGCGATTCGTTACTGTACCCATCGAAATTGGCATGAACTCGGTTCAACGCAAAACCAGCGTTCGTTCCATAACCATGTTTGGGCTTAGTATCATCAAAATTATTTTTGAAGATGATGTCGAAGATTTCTTTGCCCGCCAGCAGGTCAATAACCAGCTCCGCTCCATCTCGCTGCCCGATGGGGTCTCCCCCGATGTCCAACCCCCTTATGGCCCTACCGGCGAGATTTTCCGATTTACGCTAACATCGCCCAACCGCGACAGTCGCGAGTTGCTCACGCTGCACAATTGGGTTATCGACCGCCAGCTTCGCAGTGTGGCCGGCGTGGCCGATGTGGTGGCATTTGGCGGCCGTGAAAAGAGCTACGAGATTCGGGTCAATCCGACTCAATTAGCCAAATACGACATTACCCCGCTGGAAGTGTATCAGGCCGTAACCCGCAGCAACATCAACGTTGGGGGTGACGTAATTGAGCGGAACGGTCAAGCTTATGTTGTGCGGGGTATAGGCCTTTTAACCTCCATTGCTGATATTGAAAACCTGATCGTCGAAGATTTGGGAGGCAATCCGGTGCTTATTAAAAACGTAGCGGAAGTGGCCGAGTCCAATCTTCCCCGCGTGGGTCAGGTGGGCCTCAACAACAACGACGATGTGGTCGAAGGCATTGTAGTTATGCGTAAGAACGAGAACCCCAGCGAAGTACTGGAACGCGTAAAAGCCAAAATCGAAGACCTTAACACCCGTATTTTGCCGTCGGATGTGAAGCTGGTTACCTTCTACGACCGCGACAATCTGATTTCGTTCTGTACCAAAACCGTACTGCACAACCTGACTGAGGGTATTATTCTGGTGACGGTGATTGTGTTTCTGTTTATGGCCGACTGGCGCACGAC
>CAXTJJ010000618.1:0-3418 GCA_964244155.1 uncultured Spirosoma sp. | reverse complement strand
TTCTATTAGTGGCGCGGGCGGTAGTCAGTTACCTTCGGGGTTTTCTGCTCAACCGGCAAAGCCGCGATTTCAACAACCGTATCATTAACCGTTTCTACGAAGCCTTACTCTATTTGCCCAAGTCGTTTTTCGACAGCCGTAAAACCGGCGAACTCATTGCCCGCCTGAACGACACGGGCCGTATTCAGCGAACCATTAGCCACCTGACGGGTACGGTGGTTATAAATGTACTGGTCGTGCTGGTATCGGTGGGGTATTTATTTACGTTTTCGGTCTGGATTGGGCTACTAAGTTTGGTTAGCATTCCGCTCTATGGTGGACTGGTTTGGCGGTATCACCAGCGCATCATCGACGGGCAGCGACTGGTTATGGCGGCATCGGCCCATACCGAAAGTAATTATGTCGATACCATTCAGGGCATCGACGTGATCAAGGCAACAAATCGGGAAGCCTTTTTCAGCACAATCACGAAAGCCGTTTACGGTAATTTCCAGAACAAGATTTATTCTCTGACATCCGTTGGACTGCGTTTAAACCTAACAGCCGAATTAATCAGCGCCCTGCTTATTGCCGGATTATTGGCCGTTACGTCGTTTCTAGTTGTAGATAAATCGTTGCAATTGGGCGAAATGATGGCGATTTTAACGGTAGTGGGCAGTATTCTCCCCGCTGTGGCTAGTCTTGCCATGACCAGTATTCAGATTCAGGAGGCCAATGTAGCTTTTGAGCGGATGTATGAGTACGCACACCTGCAACCCGAACACCCAAAATCCGAAAATACAAGCCTGTCGAATGTTCCAGCCTTTACATTTGAATCACTCACGATCAATGCATTAAATTTTCGTTTCCCAGGCCGACCGTTGCTATTGGAAAACATTTCTTTGTCTATTCAAAAAGGAGAGCTGATTGCGCTTCTTGGCGAAAGTGGGCATGGAAAAAGTACACTACTCCAACTGATTCAACGCTTCTACACACCGGAATGTGGGCAGATTAACGTAAACGAAACCGACTGGAACGCATTGAATACCACCCTATGGCGGCAAACCATTGGCATTGTTCCTCAGCATACAAAGCTTTTCAATGGCACATTGCTCGATAACATCGGCTTGGGTAACTCAACAGAAGAAGCGGAACAAATTATTAGATTCTGCCAGACGTTTGGCTTTGATCATTACTTCGAGACCTTTCCACAAAGCTATCTAACGCTATTAGGCGAAGACGGAATTAATCTGTCGGGCGGCCAGCGTCAACTGGTTGCACTAGCGCGGGCATTATACAAAAAGCCCCAACTACTTCTACTAGATGAGCCAACGGCGGCAATGGATAAAAAAACGGAGCAATTTGTCATGAATCTACTCAATCGGTTGCGTCCGCAAGTAGCTATTTTCCTGATTACTCATAAACCTGATTTGGCACAGTTTGCCAACCGAGTGTACACAATTGCAAACGGCCAGTCTCAACTAGTAAATAATCACGACTGGCTCAAGGAAAACCGAGCGGCATTGGAACCGATCTTAATGTAAAATCAAACGGGCTGTACTTTGAAAGTACAGCCCGTTTGATTTTATCGGCAAGCCCAAACCCGCGCATTTATTTGGAATCCGTGCTTTTCAAAGCCCACAAGATCAAGGCTGGCTGGAATAATAACCGGACAAATCGTTTCTGGTCAGTATCCAAACCGAAGGCGCTTCGCTTATGGACGTACTGAGAAATATTTCCGGGAAAAACGGCGGCAAAAAAAGTTGCCGCTACTTTCCCAACGGTGCCTTCGTGTTCTTCATCGGTTAGTACAAGACTACTGCCTAAAGCAATTTCGGCAATGCCCGAATACACGACTGTATCATCTATCGGCAGAGGAACCCAGTCTGGCACTTGTGCTCTGAACGCTTTCCGGGCAAATGTCAAATGGCTGATGCCAGCAAAGATCAATGAGCCGCCTAAGACAAGTCTGGCTATTTTTTTTGCACTTTTTTCGTTCATAGCAACAGTTTATTGATAGTTATGTAAGCGTAACGCCCCATTTTTTTGGAGTTCTTACAATAACTAGTTTACTCCTGCCAAGGTTTTGTAGTTTGTTTCTATGGGTACTCAGGAAAGAATAAATCTGCTCACTTCCTGAATGACCTTTGCCTTTTACCCTACTAACCAGATCCGGTCAGCTTCTGCCCCCTGCTCTGTCCATTCGACCAGTACCTGCTGAGACTCCAGAGTATTGACCCGCTTACCTGTATAATCAGGTTTAATGGGCAAATCGCGATTATAACGACGGTCAATCAATACGAGTAACTCCACTTTTCGGGGACGTCCGAAGGCCGTCATGGCATCGAGAGCGGCCCGAACCATACGTCCCGTTGCCAGCACATCATCTATGAGAATAACTCGTTTATTTTCAATAATAAAGGGGACATGCGTTGTGTTAGGGCGTAGCGGTGTATCACGACGTTTGAAATCATCCCGATAAAAGGTGGCATCCAGATACCCAAGCGGTACTTCGTAGCCCAACGCACGATCTAACTCTTTGGCCACGCGCTCGGCAAAATAAATGCCTCTTGGCTGCATACCCAGAATAACCGTGTCGGCAAAATTTTGATAATTTTCAATTAGCTGCTGCGCCAACCGGCTTACAACAATTTCCAGCAACGGACTGGACAAAATTAGGCGTTGTTGATTCATGGAGTAAAAATAGGGGGAAGTCGGTCATATACGGGTTCTTCGGGTCTACAAATGTAGAATTTCCAGGCGCTTACGTTTCTTTGTAGCTTTGACCTGCACACATGAAATGAATCTGGCATGGGGATTCGGAATTTTACGAGCCTGTTTATTTTACTGGGATTGAGCTTTACACTCAGTAAAGCGCAGTCGCTTGCCGGGCTATGGCTGGGCGTCACATATGCTACCAATCCTGGTCAGAGCATCTCTATCTACAAGGTAGCCCTTACGCAAACAGGCAATACACTGGATGGCACCGCCCAAAGCACCACAACCGGTTTACCTTTCAGCGGCTTGGTCCGAATTTCAGGTCAATTGGCAGGATCGACATTGCAACTAAATGAGTCTGATCAAAGTGGAAGTACCGCCGTTAGAAACATTTGTTACTGGAACGAAACATTGGCGTACAGTTCGGCAGACGAAAGTCTTACCGGCACTTATGCAACCATCGTTAACGGCTCAACTTGTTTCAACACGCTGAACGGAAAGGTTGAACTCTACCGGATTGCGCTTACATCCGATAGCACCTTTTGCATAGGCAAACCGGTTAATCTGGCCATAACGGGCAAAGACATCCGATGGTACTCTTCGGCTTCCAAAACCAATCTTCTGGCTACGGGCAATACCTTCAGCCCTAAAATCACACAGACAACTACATTTTATATTACTCAAACACTCTACCAAAACGAAAGTCCGGCTATTCCCATTA
>CAXTJJ010000617.1:0-3428 GCA_964244155.1 uncultured Spirosoma sp. | reverse complement strand
GGCCAGCAGCCGGATACCGTAAAGCGACACATAGTTTTTATCGCCAACTTTAACCACCGTGGGGAATTTCTCCGGTTGCGTATGGGTATCGTAGGTGAACGGTACGGGCAGTCGACGGTAGGCTGCGGGTGGATCAGCCCCCAACGCAACGGCTTCGACGCCCGCTATCTGCGACATCCGGGCACGAACGACATCCTGCTTCAGGGCATTGCTGGCGGGCACCGGTACCGTTAAGATCGCTTCTTTCCGGAAGCCCAGATCGGCCGTTTGCAGATGCCGTACCTGCGCCATCATGACCACCACACCAATGATGAAGAGTTGAGTGATGAAAAACTGCGTGACGATCAGCCCCCGCCGAACGAACACCCCGCCAACCTGTTGCGTCGTTAGCCGACCGCGCAGGGCCGCCACCGGATTGAAGCGGGCCAGCACCAGCGAGGGGTACGAACCCGCGAGCAGAATGACGCCAATAATCAAGGCGATAAACCAGCGCAGTGAATCGGGCCGGAATAAATTCCCGATGGAAATGTCGGTGTTCATGATCGACAGGGCGCTATTCAGCATGGGCAGGCAGAGACCAGCCAGCCCTATCGCCAGACCAGCGGCTGCCAGTGTAACCAGCGTTGTTTCGACCATGAACTGCCCGATGAGTTGCCAGCGGGAACTGCCCACCGCTTTCCGAACGCCCACTTCCCTGGCCCGTTTAAGGGCGTGGGCGGTGGCAATATTGATGAAGTTGATGCAGGCCGCCAGCACCAGAAAGAGCCCGACAATAATCAGGGCATACAGGATTAGTTTGGGCGACCGGCCACCGTACTGGGGTAGATGGTCCAGCTCCGGGAGTGGAATGGCGTGAAAATCCAGTTTCTTCGCTTCAGCAGAGGTCAGATACTTTTTTTTAATAGCCGGAAAAGCATCGAGCAGTCGCTCCACGGGTGTGCCTTCGCGGAGGGTAACGAAGCATACGGTAAACGCGTTGCCCCAGTCCTGTATGGCCTGTTTGCCATCCGCGCCCAACAGCGCAGGGACGGTCGCGTAGGAAATGAAGGCATCGTAGCGGAGCTTGGTATTGGATGGCAGGTTTTTGATCAGGCCTGTAACCGTCAGGTTCGTCTGGTTGTCAAAGCGTAACACTTTGCCCATTGGATTTACCGGGCCGAAATATTTCCGGGCATATCGTTCCGACAGGACGACGGTGTTTGGTGCTGCCAGCGCGGTTTTGGGGTTGCCGCTCAGCCACTCCGTATCGAACACGTCGAAGTAGTGCGGTTCAGTGAAACACAGGTTCCTCGACTCGTCAAATTTAGCAGAGAAGCCACCTTTTCCATCGGGTACTGCCATGATGCGCCTGGCGCTGTTTTCGAGTCGGGCTGCCGTTTCCACAAAAGGAAGTTCCTGCCGCAAGACCTCGCCCATGGGTCGGGGGGCGGCATCGGTTGGCACAACGTTCTCCTGCCGGATATCGGTAACGACCCAGAACGTCCTGTCAGCCTTGGTGTGGTATCGGTCGAAACTAAACATATAGCTGACCAGCAGAAACAGCACGAGTCCACAGGCGAGGCCAATGGAAAGACCAAGGGTGCTGATCACACTAACCTTGCGGTTGCGCCAGAGGTTGCGCAGGGAGATTTTGACGTAGTTGCGGAACATAGGGTTAAGGAGGTCTTTATATGGAAACAAATATATATAATTTTCTTATATATAAAAGTGAGACTTTGGTATTACATATGTGTTTATAGACTGCTATTCTTCGAGTTTATTGATAAGTGAGAAGCGTGTTTTTGTCATCCCGACGTAGGAGGGATCTTAATGATTAACTTACTTTAAGGTCCCTCCTGCGTCGGGATGACAAAAACATACATGAAACAAAATCCTAAGCAGTTTTTGCAAGTAGATAACTGGAGCCTTGCTTACAGGTGACAGGTGGTAATCCACTTTCACATAATTATTTCTATAAAATAGTAGACAGCTACTGAGGCAAACCCGCAGGCATTTACTCTAAATTAGCAACCTGATGAGCCTCCCGGTCAATGAGGCCAAATGACCTAATAAAGTAAGCTATGACAAATAAAATTGCCATCGTAACGGGGGCCGCCCGGGGAATTGGTCTAGCCACAACAAAACTGTTTCTGGAAGATAATTGGCAGGTCGCCATGGTTGACCGTGACGAAGCGGAACTACAAACGGCATCGGCAGCCTTGCCGGGTACATTGCCCATATCCTGTGATGTTTCCAGTCCGGGCATGGTTGCCGACATGGCAGCCAACGTACTCGCTGCGTTCGGGCGCATTGATGCACTGGTCAACAATGCTGGTGTGGCTATTTTCAAACCGCTCGAAGAAACTGATTTTGAGGCCTGGCGAACGGTGATGGCTACCAATCTGGATGGTGTTTTTCTGTGTACGCAGGCCGTTATTCCCGCCCTGAAAGAAAGCCGGGGCGCTGTTGTGAATATAGCCTCCATTTCGGCAGTTCGGGCCAGCACCTTACGAGTGGCTTACGGTACGTCGAAAGCCGCTGTTGTTCACCTGACCAAACAACTGGCCGTGGAACTTGGTGATTATGGCGTACGGGTAAACTGCGTTTCGCCCGGCCCTGTTAAGACAAAGCTGGCCGAAGCTGTCCATTCGCCCGAAATCATCAAAGCCTATTACGATGGTATTCCGTTGAACCGCTCTGCTACTGAACTGGACATTGCCGAAACTGTCGTGTTCCTCTGCTCCAAAAAGGCTTCCTTCATTACAGGACAGATGATTGCTGTAGATGGCGGCTTTGATGCAACGGGTATCGGCCTGCCAGCACTTCGGAAAACAAGGGAGTAGGTGTTGGTTGTAGTACCGAGCGTTGATGCGTCGAACCGTCCCGGTCGGTACTACAACCAATACCTACGACGACGCCCGCAATAACGTGCGCTGTTTGGCCAGATCTTCTTTTTTAACGAACGTAATAGGCACAAACTCGTCGGTGGGGGAGCCGATGTAGTAGAGGGTCCAGTCGCGGTCGTACTCGGCCAGTAGCTGCCGGATGCACTCCACCCGGTCGAAAGTGGGCACGCGGCAGTCGCCCCAGTAGAATAGCTCGACGCGGTAGTGCAGCGCCTGTTTCTGCCCGTTGATGGTCACGTCGATTTCGATGTCCTGCTTACCAGGCAACGAAGAAATGGGTATAGCGATGTATGACATAGTGTTAGGGAAAAGAAAAACTAATGAAGACTATTCATTTCTAAGGCTATTCACCGGGTTTGTCAACGCGGTTCGATACGTTCGCCAGCCAATGGTCAACCCGCCCAGCAGAAGCATGGTACCGAAACATACCCCTAACAGGCCAAAGCCCACCGTGATGTGATAGGCGAACGTCATCAGAAAAAAGCTGCTGGCTAGGTACCCCAGCGACAGGGCCATCGCCCCGGCAACGAGCAGGAGACTCAG
>CAXTJJ010000616.1:0-3434 GCA_964244155.1 uncultured Spirosoma sp. | reverse complement strand
GATGCTATTGACCGTGAACGCCCGCAGGGCCTACTCATCGTCAGACGTGGTAAAGATCACGGGTGCCGTTACGGTCGTCTGCTCGAAGATTTCAAAACTTTGTCCGTCAGCTAATTCTATATCCATCAGGATCAGGTCAGGGGCCGAGGCCTGGCCGGGCGAATGAGCTTCCAGCCAATTTACAGAGGCTCTAACGCTGGCGGCAGTTCCTACAATGGTCAGCGTTGGGTCAACATCCTGAAGCAATTTGGTCAGTTTGCGAACCGCTAATTCTTCGTCTTCGATAATCAGTACGTTCATGACGCGTAGAAGTCTATACTCAATCGTAAAGGTATAAAGCTACTAAATCGTCCTGTATACGAACAAGACGGTTGGCGCTCAAACGGGCAAACTCCCGGATGGAACAGCACAAAAGTGACCTGAACCGTATGCTTCGCTTGACCAGACGTTATACATGCCTAACTTTTCTACAATCCATTCGTTATTTACCGCCAATCAGCAAATTATAGCCCAGGTATGGTAAAATACGCACCTTATGATCATCCCATCTGGCCGTATTTCTATAAATCAGACTATAAAACCCCAGATCAAATGCATGCCGACGGCGATCCAGCCGGAGGGCGAAGGAGGTGGATACGCGTTCAAAGCCGTCAGTATAGTAATACTGGTACGACCCTAAGTTGACTCTGTTGTCGCTGATGAGCGTTAGATAGGGAGACACCTTCTGCATGATACCCAACGTCAAAAAGGTCTGATTTGGGATATGCACATCCACGTAGGCAGGCAACGAAGACGGATAGACAGTCGTATAATTATAATAGCGTTGTTTTCCCCGGTCAGTCAAGCCAAACCCAAGGGTAACATGCCGCTGACTGCTGCCAATGGATGTTAACAACTGATAGGTCAATGGCCCCCGATTAGCACCAGGACTGGCAGTTCGATCCAGGTATTTTACATGAAGACCCACTCTAAATCGATTGCCCAACGGTACACTCAGCTTGGTAAAGAGTTGGGAGTTGTTGGGCAGAAATCCATTCAGCGCATAAAAGTTAACCAGGGCCACATACGTAATGGGTGTAATGAAACTGGCCCCAACACTCCAGTTGCGTGTAATGCCGTAGTCGAATTCGTTCAGAACAGCCAGTGTATTTCGATAGTAAAATCGTCCTTTTTCGGGGGTAAAAGCCGTTTGCCCGGTCAGCAGCCAGGCCGGAAACTGATTAGAAAAAGCTGGCCCGTTGTCCATATACTCGGTTGATGAAGTTGTTCCTCCACGAACCGTGTCTACGCGCACGAGTAATTCGGGCTCAAAATAGGTTAGTTGTCCGTTGCTTTTCCGAACGGTAATCATGGTACTATCGCGCCGAACAAATGTACCGTTCACGTGCGTACTGTCTTTCAGCACAAATACTGTTCCGAGTAGCCAGCTTGACCGCGCTGGTGCATCGGGACGAGCTGCCGAAATCGACAGGACCTGATCGGCCTCGATAAAAGATATGTCGCCATTGGATTTTCTCACCGTGATGATCGTACTGTCCTGCCGAATGACCCGGCCCCGCATCGTTGTTCCATCCCGCATGAGTAGATACGAGTGATTTCGCTGCGTATCCTCTGGTGTAATTTTCAGGAGTTGCGCACACAAAATAGTTGGCGTGAGTAGCAGGACAAGAAGAACTGTTTTCATGGTTGAGGGTGTTAAAAATTATAGAAGCAATATTGAAATTTCCATTATGTATACGGTGACAAACCGGCAATTATTTTTCCAGCATATAGCCCAGACCTCAGATTTTCCTTTAGGGTTGGAAATTGAACGGGCCGAAGGCATTTATCTTTTTGGGCAGGTCGGTTCCGACCAAGGACAGCCGAAGTCCTACATGGATCTCATCTCTGGAATTGGCGTGAGCAATGTTGGTCATCGGCACCCGCGCGTCCTGGAAGCCATTCATAATCAACTGGATAAGTACCTCCACCTGATGGTTTATGGCGAATATGTGCAAACACCCCAAACTCAACTGGCGCAGGCACTCGCCAGCACACTCCCGGCCAGCCTTGATACCGTTTATTTTACCAACTCCGGCACCGAAGCGGTAGAGGGAGCGATGAAACTGGCCAAGCGCTATACGGGTCGTACCGAGATTATCAGTTGTTTCAATGCTTATCATGGTTCCACGCAAGGCGCATTATCCCTGTCGGGCGATGAGAATTTCAAACGCAACTACCGTCCGCTCCTACCCGACATTCGACACATTCGCTTTGGTCATTTACCCGATCTTGAACTGATTAGCCAACGAACAGCCGCCGTGGTAATGGAGGTTATAGGGGGCGAAGCCGGTGTCCGTGTACCGGATGCTGCATACTTACAGGCCGTTCGCCAGCGCTGTACCGACACGGGCACGTTATTGATCTTCGATGAAATTCAGACAGGATTCGGTCGGACGGGTACATTTTGGGCCTTTGAGGGCTTCGGACCTGTAGTACCTGACATCCTCCTTTGCGCCAAAGGAATGGGGGGCGGCATGCCGATCGGTGCTTTTATCAGTTCGGCAGCCATAATGAGTGTATTCAGGAATAACCCGATTCTGGGACACATAACCACCTTTGGCGGGCATCCGGTTTCGTGCGCATCCTCACTGGCGACTTTGCAGGTTATTCAGAATGAGAAGTTGCATGAGCAAGCCGAAGCCAAGGGGCAATTGTTCAGGCAGTTGCTGAAGCACCCGGCGATTCGGGAGGTGCGGGGCAAGGGATTGATGCTGGCCGTGGAGTTCGAGTCCTTTGATGTGCTGAAGCCCGTCATTGACCGGGCCATTGACCGGGGCGTCATCACTGACTGGTTTCTGTTCTGCAACAACTCGATGCGTATTGCTCCCCCGCTTATCATTACAGAAGCCCAGATTCGGGAAGCCTGCGCAGTGATTCTGGAAGCGATTGAGGCCTGATTAGGGAAACATGACGGTTAGTGTGCCCACCAACAGAGCAATACCAAATATGATCAATAAACCAATCAGCGCGGTTTTCAAGATACTACCCGGCTCTTTGGGCGTTTGGTTTGACATTATCTTAGATCTAATAGTAACATTATTTTTCTTCCCTGTTTGCGGGTGTGTTCGCGTAGATAACAATTTTTTAGACAGGATTACAGGATTTTGACGGAAAATAAATCCAGTCTAAAAATATCTTGCCCTCTCTTCTCCCGTTGTCGCTTGGCTTTGCCGAGTGACGATTATTCAAAGGGCGTCCCGCCCGTAGCTTGAGCTACTCGACAGTCCGAGTACGGGCGGGACGCCCTTTGAATAATCGTCACTCGCTAAAAGCGAGCAACAACGGGGAATAAATCCTGTCAATCCGGTGGTCGGCCCGGCTGTAATCCTGTCTAAAAAATTGTCTTCTCACCTATAACGGAATATTTCCGTGTTTTTTACTAGGTAGCGTAG
>CAXTJJ010000615.1:0-3439 GCA_964244155.1 uncultured Spirosoma sp. | reverse complement strand
CTACCCGCCACAATCAGGCAGGGTGCTTTTTGCTGTGCTGCCTCTACACGTGCAGCGGCAAGTCCACGTCTACAACTTGACGGACATCAGGCCATATCTCTCTATCAGTAGATTTTATCTCTCATGAAATGTCACCATTTCATCATGAGTCTCCCGGGCATAGGACTAGCCCAGATCTTATCGTGTTATAACCGATGTCCAACCCGGCATTCAACCAAACGAATACCATGCAACAGGAAACACATAACAAATCACTCATACGGGACTTCTATCGGCGGGCGGTGAACCAGGGCGATATTGCCTTTGCCGAACAACTTATTGCGGACGATTATATTCAACACAGCAAAGCGGTGAAACCCGGAAAAGCGGGTATTCTGGAGGCACTCACCTATATGAAGCAAATGCCCAAACCGCCCTCCACTACACCACCTTTCGTCCGACTCATTGCCGAGGGCGATTTTGTAGTGACTAACCTTAGCTTCAACTGGAGCGGCAAGCAGAGAGTAGTTGTTGATCTGTTTCGGATCGAGAACGGAAAAGCCGCCGAACATTGGGATGCCGTTCAGGACCAGCCCGAAACCAGCTTGAATGGCCATGCGATGATGGATGGTCCGCTACCCATTGAGGATGCCCATTTGACCGCTTCCAACAAGAAAATTGCGGGTGAGTTCTTCCAACAGGTTTTCATAGACCGTCAGATCGAAGCGTTACCCCAATTTATTGTCACTGCCCTTATACAGCACAAGCCCGAAATCGCCAATGGTATCGAAGGCTTACAGGCTTTTTTGAGTCAGGACGCCAGTGTCATCTCCTTTTCGGCAATTCACAGAATTATCAGTGAAGGTGATTTTGTCGTGATTCAGTCACAGGGAACAATAACGCGACAACCAACGATATTCTACGATATTTTCCGCCTTAGTGACGGTCAGATTGTAGAGCAATGGGGTGTGAGTCAAGCAATTCACTAGGTCAGTATGAAACATGGATTGACGTGATTGTTTCCTATATTCGACCATCAGTTACCTCTAATAAAAAATAATTTAACCACAGAGGCACGGAGGTCACAGAGGTTTAATGGGAAAGAAAGTTACCCGTTGAACCTCTGTGACCTCCGTGCCTCTGTGGTTAATCTTTTTTAATGCAATCAGTACCGCCTACTTCACCTTATAAAACTTCGCCCCGAACAGGAAGATTACCGAGTAACAAATAATAGGCAGATAATATGCATTGGCAACATCTTTCTCGGCAGCCATACCCATCAAAAATGGAAAAACAGCGCCACCAACGACGCCCATTGAAATAAATGAAGACGCTTGCTGCGTATGCGATCCAAGATTTTTCAATCCCAGGCTAAAAATGGTTGGGAACATAATGCTGAAAAAGAAATTGAGCATCAGCAACGCAATAAACGAAGGCCAGCCAAAACTTTGGGTAATGATCAGGCACATCACAATATTACAGACTGCGAAAATAGCCAGTAAGGAATGGGGAGCAATTACCCGCATCAGGAAGGTCCCCACAAAACGCCCGGCCAGCATCAGCCCCATAAAAAGCACCATGTAATTACCCGCCGTGGCATCGGAGAAGCCCATTTTCTCGTGACCGTAGTTGATAAAAAAGGCCCAGGTCCCACCCTGCGCGGCCACATTGAAAAACTGAGCAATAACGGCCCACACGAAATGCTTGTGCTGAAACAGCGTTTTACCCGGTTCAACGTCAACATTTGCCGCGTCAGGATCGGCCACTACAGCGTGTGGGTCTGTCAGGGCGGGCACTTTTACGAATGAAAACAGAATGGCAATCGTTGCAATAACACTGCCGATTACAATGTAAAGTGTCTTGACCGAGGTCAGATCCGTACTTCCCACGGTGTTATTCCGCAGTAAGAAATAAGACCCGATGGCAGGTCCGATAATGGCACCGAGGGCGTTGAAGGCCTGAGCAAAATTAATCCGCTGATCGCTGGTGCGCTGGTCGCCAAGGGCAGCGACAAAGGGGTGAGCAACCGTTTCGAGGGTCGAAATACCACAGCCCAGGATAAACAGGGCTATACCAAAATACGTAAACGACGCAGCAGCCGCGGCTGGAACAAACAAAAACGAGCCCAGTGCAAAAAGCGACAATCCCAGCAATACTCCGTTTTTATAGCCAAACCGCTTCATGAACAACCCGGCAGGAATGCCCATCACAAAATAGGCCCCAAAAATAGCAAATTGAACAAAAGCCGACTGGGTCTTGGTCAAGCTCAAAACGTGCTGAAAGTGCTTGTTCAACACATCGCCCATGGTGATGGCGACACCCCAAAACATGAAAAGAGAAGTAACAAAGACGAGGGTAATCAGGTATTTATTCTCGGTAAAAGCGGCTTTCGACTGGCCTGCTATTGGGGTTGCCTGCATGATTTGGGAGTAAGGTAACTGTTTTCGTAGTAGCGCACGGTTGTCCTTTGTTGCCAGATCCGTACGTTTCGGTTATAAAGTCGTTTTGACGCTCAAATTACCGCTTTCGGGGTCAATTTGGTCTTTTTAAATAGTCAACTCCTATTGTTTTAGGCAATCTGTTTCCATTTGGCACAAAATTAATTGAGTCGATACACGGGATAGCGATTGTGTGTTTTCTCGTAATAGGGCGTTTGTTGGTAGATAAAGTCAAGTTGCGCATTAGCGTTATCGGCAAAAGCCTTGTCGGCAGCCCGTTTTTCATCCAGCTTCTTCCGAAGTAATGAATCATTCTTCACCAACTCAGCGGCTGTATCTTCAAAGATGTAATTGGAAAAATACTCTTTCTGATCGAGTATGCTGTCGAAATAATTCCAGGCAAAAAAGGAATCAACGCCTTGTGGTTCAAGCAATTCGACGATATACCGATTAGTGGCCTGGTTGGTCTGAATCAGGTAATCGCCTTTATAAAATTGAATCTGTTGCGTCTCCGACCTTACCTTGACACCCGTATGAATGAAATGACCTTCGTAAGGCCGTTGCGGACTTTTATAGTCCGTAATGTAATAGGCCGATACCACCATCAGCGTATCTTTTTGTATGGTTTGTAGTTGTACACCATTCCGTTTCAGGGCAATAATCACCTCCTGCCAGGCCTGCGGAATGACATAACTACGCGGTTTATCAACCTGCACATCAACCGAAAAGGTGTTCCAATAGGGTACTCGTTTAATGAATGGCCTGGACCGATCATAATACAGTCGTTTCAGCCCCGAAACGTCGCTTGGTTTATAAGCAGCCGCGTATCCCAGAAAAGTCACCGAATCTGTTTTACTCCGGTCAAGTTTCGTGCTTACGATAAAACTTGTCTGATTGCGAACAGCTTCATTCGCCCGCTGCTGATTCGTCAGAATCGTTTGGGCATCGCGCTCACACAACCGCATGACGGCTTCGTCGAAGACATATGACGCCTTAACCCGAGCGGGATACGGTTTCCACAT
>CAXTJJ010000614.1:0-3439 GCA_964244155.1 uncultured Spirosoma sp. | reverse complement strand
AAACTACATCCGGTCATTACGGGCCTGTATTCATTTAAACGCCAGGACAATGAACTGGACGCTACCGATCATTTACTGGCAGCCAACGGTATGCTTTACATTCTGAATGCCAAGGGACTTTATAGCCTCAATCTGGCCTCGTATAAGACCGGCGATGCACCCATACAAGCGTCCAGCCTGACGCCCGAAAACATTCAGAAGTTCGTAATCGACTACACGTTTACCGAAGACACGGGCGAGTCACACCTGTACAACATGACCCTTGGTCCCGATGGTGCGCTTTACTTTTCCGATGCAGCCGCCAATGCCATTATTCGCCGATCGAAAACAGGCCAGTTAAGTGTCGTGACGGCCGTTCCAGGCATTGCCAACCCAAACCCTGCCGGTCCTCCTCCAGGCCCCCCTTTTATCGAATCGGTGCCAACAGGAATCACTTACGATGGCAAGCAGTTCGCGATAAGTACGTTGCTGGGCTTCCCTTTTCCGGCTGGCAAGGCGATCATTTATCGGATGGATCTGACTGGAAAGCTCAGCGTGTTCCAACAGACCTTTAATAGCCTGGTCGATATTGAGAATGACGGAAATGGCAACTATCTGGCCCTCGAATTTGCGGTGTTTGGCCCAACCGGTTTTACACCTAAAACCGGCCGGTTACTACGGGCAAATGGCACTGGCAGTGACTTACTTTTCGACAATCTGAATATGCCAACAGATCTAAAAGTAGTTGATAATCACACGGCTTACTTAACCAGTATGGGTGATGGAGCCTTGATGAAGATTTCGTTTTAGTTTTTTTAGCCCCTCATCTGCTTTAAGGATGAGGGGCTACCATGTCATTCTTCTATTCAGATACAATTAGAAAAAAAACGTTTGCTACCGATAGCGTTGGACAGATAGTAAAAAATCAGCGTTCACCAGAACGATTTATTAACTAAACGCTACTTATTTTTCAGGGATGTAACTGAATCAACCTCATACAGTTTGCCCACTTGCATTTAACGACATCCTGCACAAAGCAGCTCCCTTCATTCTTTGTACATAAAAACGGTGAAATCATCGGGCCAATAGCCTGCCTGAAGTTGCACGTTTTTTGACAGAGTCCGACAAAAGTTGAGGATTTCGTCGGGGTGGTAGGCCCTCAGCAGCGTATTTGGTTCTACTCCTCCGCTCAGCAAGTTAAATCCTAATGCGATACGACACCTGGCATACAAGGTCTCAATAGCGTTGTAAATAAAATTGTCGTCACTATACCGATAAGTAAGTGAGCCGCTAGCCAGCACAAAATCGGTGACGGGCATTGCCATATCGAGAAAATCTCCTTCTAACAGGACTACATTGGGCTCACGTTTGTATCGCTGGGTGGCTACCCGGAGCAATTCAGGGATTTGCTCACAACCATAATAAGTAACTGAGGAGAACCGTTTAGTCAAAACTGCAAACAGGTCGGCGTGCCCACAGCCTGCATCCAGCACAGAATGTCCGCTTAGATCACCTATTTGGCATAAGGTGTCAAAGCGAGCAAACTGTCCTTCTATTTTCCGCCACCCTAATGCCCGGGTTGTACCGGCGCCATGTCGTTCGATCAATGTTTGGTGGAAACGGAAAATATTGGCCTTGCCGAACCGATTTATTTGCTCTTGCTTCATGTTGACTTACTTCATTTAAGCCTGATGTACCACTAAAAACCGGCATTGTAGAGAACAGGGCTGAGCTGGCTATCACAAATAGGCATACGTGTTAGTTTACGAAGATAAAAAATCCTTTGTCGTCTGGCTAGACACGTACCATAGCATAGGGGAAACCAGATTACCACAGCCACTCGTAACCCCTCAATCATTTTCGGATTCCGAGTTGATGATGTTGATACTGGACATCATCAATAAATTATTTGTCTTGCCTGACAGGATCATTCAGAAGCCAACCGGCAATCCTTACAAAGCTAATCTCCTTCGACAGGTATTTCTACAAGGGTTTCGGCTTTATGATAGTTCGAGTACAAGTTATCGATACTATTTTGATGGTGAATACCGGGAATCTTGCTTTCAGTAAAATGCAGACTGGTAAAATCGAGAAGTACCCTGAAATTGCAGAAGAGTCTTTTGATTCCATTCCATCTGTTTACAAGCGTGTCAGCAGCCACTCGATCAGGGCATAGGCCATTATTTGTGCATACTAAATGAGACAGTTTCTATATTTCTTTCTGGTAACCCTGACGTCGGCCTGTTTCGCGCAAAACAAACCGTACCTGATACTTTGGTATAACAAACCGGCCAATGCTGTCTGGGAAAATGCTTTGCCCATCGGAAACGGCAGATTAGGGGCCATGATTTATGGAAATGTTGGCAAAGAAACGATCCAGCTAAATGAGAATACCCTTTGGTCAGGGAGCCCAAACCGGAATGATAACCCCGCTGCACTAGCGTCGTTACCCGAAATTCGACAGCTGATATTCAATAACAAGCAGAAAGAGGCTGAGGCTCTGGCCAATAAAGCCATTATTACCAGGAAGTCGCACGGGCAAATGTTTCAGCCTATGGGTAGTTTACACCTGACTTTCGACGGGCACGAGAACTACACTGACTATTACCGGGAGCTGGACATTGAGCGAGCCCTTGCCAGAACCAGGTATACCGTCGATGGCGTGACGTACACCCGCGAAGTGCTGGCCTCATTCCCCGACCAGGTCATTGTGATGCGATTGACCGCCAGTAAACCCAACCGACTTTCATTTTCTACTTCCTACACCACTGAGCATATAAAACCAGTAATTAAAACCAGTTCAGCCAACGAGCTGACTATTGCCGGCACCACGTCGGATCAGGACGGGGTCAAAGGCATGGTGAAATTCAAGGGTATTACCCGAATCAAAACGGAGGGCGGCACCCTGTCTGCCAATGACACTTCCCTGATCGTAAAAGGAGCCAATACGGCTACGATCTATATTTCTGTTGCCACCAACTTTACCAGTTACCAAGACATCAGCGGAGACGAGAACGCCAGGGCAGCAGCATACCTGACCAAGGCGTATCCCAAAACCTACGCGGCCATACGGACGCCACACGTTGCCGCATACCAAAAATATTTCAACCGGGTGACGTTCGATCTGGGTTCAACGCCAGCCGCGCAACTCCCGACTGATGAACGGCTGAAGAATTTTCGTACGGACAATGACCCGCAACTGGTCACGCTTTACTATCAATACGGTCGCTATCTGCTGATTTCGTCTTCACAACCTGAAGGTCAACCGGCCAACCTGCAGGGTATCTGGAACAACAAAATGCGGCCTCCCTGGGACAGTAAGTATACCATCAACATCAATGCCCAGATGAATTACTGGCCCGCCGAGAAAACCAACCTTCCCGAGATGCATGAACCGTTCCTGCAGATGGTACAGGAAATGGCTGAGACCGGGAAGGAAACGGCAAAGGCGATGTATGGG
>CAXTJJ010000613.1:0-3445 GCA_964244155.1 uncultured Spirosoma sp. | reverse complement strand
AGATTCAGCAAAATAACACCTCCCGCATTGGCTTCTACATCAACGAAGCCATTATAGAAGCTGCTAAAGTTGAAGATCGCCGGGCTAAATTCTATTAAGCCTTAGTGATAGCTACATAAAAAAGCCCTCATCTGACTTCCAGATGAGGGCTTTTTTATGTAGCGCGGACATCCTGTCCGCGTGTTTTATTAAACGCAGACAGGATGCCCGCACTACTTGACTTGATTCTTCAAATACGCGATCATTTTAGCCAGTGCCTGCGCCCGATGGCTAATCAAGCCTTTCTCGTCAATTGTCATCTCGGCAAAAGTACGGTCATACCCATCGGGCTGGAAAACCGGATCGTAACCAAAACCGCCCGTTCCCCGTGGTTCCGTTAGAATCGTGCCCTCGATACTGCCTTCGAACTGATGCTCAACCCCATGTAAGACCAGTGTGAAAACCGTAATAAACCGGGCCTTTCGGTTAGACTTGTCCGCGAGATTCGCTAGTAGTTTTTCAATATTTTTTTCGTGATCCCGGCTACCTGAGTAATAAGCCGAATCAACCCCCGGCTCGCCATTCAGTGCTTCGACTTCCAGACCAGAATCATCGGCGAAACACGAAACACCAAAATGTGTCCAGACGTAATCCGCCTTTTGGCGTGAGTTGCCGGTAATCGTTCCTGATGTTTCCGGCAACTCATCGGTACAACCGATATCAAGTAGCGTTTTAAGCGTGAAGGCATCGCCGAGTCTAGCCGAAACTTCGGCTAGTTTATGCTGGTTATTGGTTGCAAAGCAAAGTTCCATAGGAAACAAAAAAAGCCGTTTACAGTCGTAACTGCAAACGGCTTTTTTAAAAATTAACGTAATGCATTATCGGCCTGGCTGTTGCATCTGAGGTGGTCCTGGCTGACCTTTCTGAATATCGATCAATTCAATGTCGAATAATAATACGGAGTTTGGCGCAATACCCTGATTTCCGCGTGGGCCATAAGCCAGCGTTGATGGAATGATCAGCGTAGCTTTCTCACCTTTGTGCATTTTGCTAACACCTTCTTCCCAACCTGGAATGACCATACCCACACCAATCTGGAATTGGGCAGGTTTGCCGCCAGCCTTTGGGTTTGTACGCGAGCTATCGAATACTTTGCCGTCTAGGAGTTTGCCGGTGTAATGTACCTGTACCACATCGCCTTTATTGGGTGTTGGGCCGCTGCCGGGCTGAGTAACAACATAGTATACACCCGATTCGGTTTTCTGCGCTTTGCCAGCTAAACCATTCTTGGCTACATAGCTTTCAATGATCTTGGTGTCAATACCCTTCTGCTTCTCCATATCGATAGCCTGGGCTTTTTTGTATTCCTCTTCGGTTTGTACGTTAAGCAGCTTTACGGCAATACCAATGTCAGTACCTTTCTGTACACCCGGAGGTAGTGGTTGCATGGCACGTGTGAACAGCGAATCGGCACTTACATAAAACGTAGCGCTATCCCCTTTACCCAGCATGGTCAGGCCTTCTTCGTAAGAACCTTTAAAGGGTGGCACCTGCAACAGCATCTGAAACGGCGTTCCTTCTTTGTGGGTATCCCGAAGAACAGAATCTTTGTTGTTCATCAGGGTGAGGTGCAACGTAAGAATATCACCGACTTTGCCTTTACGGCTACCTTCAGTTTGTTCGTGAATTTTGTACTTCAGGCCGTTGTCCGTCACCTGTACGCGGTTTTTACCGCAAGCCGCTACAACAGCGACGAGTAGGGCGGCTTTCCCGAAATTTTTAAGAGACATGAGAGATTACTTGGTTTAACTTTAAATGTGTTTATAGTATTCGGTATTCGCGGTTCCCCGCCGGGATTTACAGTTTACGGTAATAGCACTCGGATTGTATCGGTTCACTACCGTAAACTTTGAACCGAACACCGTAATATTTCTACACTGTTTCCAGCAACAGTTGCTGGTACTCGGGTAAAATGGACAATAGTTTTTGCTCGGTTTCAGCAAGGGACAATTTAGACCGCCCGCCGGAGGCATTCTTGTGACCTCCACCATCAAAATGCTTGCTTGACAGATCGCGCACCGAAAAGTTGCCTATAGAACGAAAAGATATGCGAATTTCGTCATTTCTATCGATCAGAATAGCAGCCATCACCACGCCTTCCACAGCTAGCGCATAGTTAACCATTCCTTCTGTATCGCCAGTTTTAGAACGGTACCGCTTTAATTCAGAGTCTGTCAGGGTGATATAGGCAAATCTATATTCAGGTAACACCCGTAGTTTTTCGTTTAACACATAGCCAAGCAGTCGAAATTTGTCGATTGTTACATTATCGAAAATACGGCGGTGAATGCTACTTACGTCAATCTTGAGATCAACTAACTCAGCGGCCATGCGGTGCACATTGCCGGTGGTGTTGGGATGCCGGAATGAGCCGGTATCTGTCATCAAGCCCGCATATAAACATTCTGCAATAGGAATATCCAGTAATGCCTTATCACCTAAAGCGACAATGAGCTGAAAAACCAGTTCAGCGGTGGCGGCAGCGGTTGGGTCCCAAAGAGCATGGTCGGCAAACGATTCCGGTTCGAGGTGGTGATCGATCAAAATTTTTCGGGCGCGCGATTGCCGCACGAGCGGTGCCAGTTCACGGATGCGGTCGAGAGTCGAAAAATCAAGGCAGAAAATAACATCAGCTTCGTCAATCAATTGGCTCACCGACACGCGTAATTTTTCGTCAAACGCAATTACGTCTTCATTCCCCGACATCCAGTGCAGGTTCTGTGAATAATCCGTTGGTGTGATAACCGTTACGTGATGGCCTTTTTTGCGAAGGTAGCCCGCCAGCCCCAGCGATGAACCCATAGCATCGGCATCGGGATTCTGGTGAGTTGTAATCAGCACGGTTTGTGGTTTTTCTATAACCGCACCAATTGCTTCAATATCTTGCATAAACATATGGCCTAAGCCAAAATCGAAAGTCAAAAGTACGAATAATAGTAATTCCGATTGATGAATTAAAGTTCTTGCCTGATAACTTTGCCAACAAGCAACTGTTTAGTTCATGCCGTTAAGGGGCATATAGTAAATACCGCTCGACATTTAAGTTCTAATACAGTACCTTTGAGCCAAATAAAATTTGGCTATAAAAATTTAGAATGGCAACGAACCGAACGTTCACAATGATTAAGCCCGATGCTGTTGAAGATGGACACACGGGAGCAATTATCAAACAGATTGAAGAAGCGGGTTTCCGTATTGTAGCATTAAAAAAAACACAGTTGACAGGTGAGCAGGCTGGCCAGTTCTATGCCGTACATAGTGAGCGACCCTTCTACAAGGACTTGTGTACCTATATGTCGTCGGGGACTATCGTTCCTATGATTTTAGAAAAAGAGAATGCTGTCGCCGATTTTCGCAAACTCATTGGGGCCACAAATCCAGCGCAGGCTGAAGAAGGTACAATCCG
>CAXTJJ010000612.1:0-3463 GCA_964244155.1 uncultured Spirosoma sp. | reverse complement strand
AACCGACCCCGCGACTCGCCGACTGCGTCGCCACCCCAAACGGATAGCTTTAAAACAAGGGCTGATAAACGGCAAGATCATGTGCATATAGGACAACGGTAGTATTTATACGTATCATATTTACTAGCCTTCCTGGTTCCAGGGGATTGTTGAGGGCAGGCGACGCATAATCGTTTTGTACTCCAGTATACATATGCCAAGCAGAGCCACATTCCAGACGGTGCCGGCAATCACGACACTGGCGGGTCCAGTCTCGGCCCAGCGAAAGAGTAGAGCAACCAGAATTATATACAAGACGACACCAAGCAACGATGCATAGACCAGCATGCGGATTTTACCGGTTCCGTTGATAAACGAATTATAATTGCTTAAAAACACATAACTGATGACGTAGCATAGCAGTGAAATAGACAAGTCGGCGGAAACCTCGACCTTCGAGCCAACCCAAATGTTGAATAGGGTGTTTGCAACCATCATCATCAGTACGGCCAGTAACGCCATACCTGCACTGATGTGATTCAACTGGCGCATGGTGCGCTGAATCCAGGCTTTGTCTTGTTTTACATACGCATCTGTAAAAGCCGACCAATAAGGTGTGATGACAATGCCATATAGTACGGTTATTACGCTAAAGTATTTATTGGCAATGCTGTAGGGAGCCACATTATCAGAGCCGAGAAAGTAAGAGATAAACAACCCACCCGATGTAAACACGAGCACGCTAACAAGTTGAAGTACAAAGAATTGTCCCCCTACGCTAAACAGTTCCCGGCTTAATGACAGATCAATATGAGCCAAGCTGGGTGCTATGCTGGCGTAGGTACGGGCAAAGAAACGAAGGGAAACCAAACCCAGCACGACAATGGGCACGACATTGTAAATATGGGCGATGATAAGCAGTGATTTGTCGAAGTAAGCAGATCCGAAATAGATAATGCTGATAATAAGCGCATTGATCAACAACAGAATCCAGCCGGCCAGAGCTGCTTTTTGATCGGCGAGCAGAATCGAATTTATTGGTTTCAATAAGAGTTGACTACTGAAGCCAATCAGTGTGTAAGTAATGATGCCATTAACCTGTTCGGGATTGTGGCTGCGGATATTCAATAAAGCTGTCCAGCTAAAATAGTGCCCTAGGGCCATGAAGACGATTGCCAGCAGTAGCGCCAGGCCACCCGACAGGAAATACAGAGTACTTACATACCGGCGTGCAGTTTGGGTATCGCCTGTAGTAAAAAATAGTACTAAGCTGTTTCGAAGTCCATTACCGAAGCTAACATCTACCAGACTAAACCAGGAAGTCAGGAATGTGATAGTCATCCAGATACCAAAATCATCAGTACTAATATAACTGAGGGTAAGCGGTATCGTTAGAAATCCAATCACTATACCGAGTCCTTTTACAAAAAAGGATTGAAATACATTTCGATAAATAAGCAGGCTGCGGGCATCGATACCCCCCGGCGTGCTGAGTTTAGCGAGTAATAAGCGGAGGTTCGTTGGCATCAGAAAGCATCCGTATTTCCTTTGAGCATTGCCATCATTGTTCGTAAACAAATAGAAACATCGAAGCCCAGCGAGGCTTTACGAATGTAGAACTGGTCATACATCAACCGGTGTTTCATCTTAAGCGGGCTACTTGTTTCGCCCCGGCAACCCCGCGCCTGCGCCAGACCTGTAATGCCAGGTCTTGCCTGGTAGCGGTGCGGATATCCAGGCGTATTATGCCAGTGCTGAGCATCGAGCTGAATTGGGTGAGGGCGCGGCCCAACTATGCTCATTTGACCCAACAGGACATTTAGAAACTGAGGCATCTCATCCAGATTTGAACGACGCAAAAAGCGGCCTACTGCTGTTACCCGCGTATCATTTTTTGATGCCTGCCGGAATGGCCCCTGCATTGCCGAGCCATGCATGGTTCTAAATTTGTAACAGGCAAAATGCCGTCCATGAAGACCCGACCGAGTTTGCACAAAAATGGCGGGGCCTCGAGAGGTAAGCATAATTATGAGGCCTGCCAGTGGAATAAGCCAGCTTAAGATGAACACGGTAACAATACTGGCGATCACTAAATCGAATAAACGTTTGCCGCTATACTGTATTGGCCCAACCAGAAAAGGTGGCGTGACGCGAGCCTTGATATGTTGGGGATCCAGAACATTGGAAACCATGGGTAAGACACGTTAGTTGTTGGTTGTTAAGCGACTCAACAGCGTTTTTTTCTTGACATCAGTGTAGCCGTATGCATTGCCTTTCTGTCCATAGCTGTAATAATTAGGTTCGCCATCGCCAACCCCATTGAGCACGATGTTGAGTTTATTGAACCGCTTTTCACGGTGCAGCATTTCGATCATTTTGAGGTAATTTCTTGGCGTTACGTCGTGACGAACGATGTAGAGCGTTGCATCCACATAAGGAGCCATCAATTGAGCATCAGTTACTAATCCAATTGGTGGTGCGTCGATTATGATGTAATTAAATCGCTCTCTTAATTCCAGAATTAGCTTCTCCAGGCGCGTATTGCTTAATAACTCTGAGGGGTTGGGCGGTAAGGGGCCACTACGGATGATGTAGTAATTTTCGTTACCGGCAATTGGCTCAACAATGTCATCGACGTTCATTTCGCCAATCAGATAGTTGCTTAGGCCGGGTCCATCATCGAGATTCAGTGAATTGCGAAGCTGAGGTTTTCGAAGATCCATTTCCAGAATCACAGTGCGTGATCCGACCAGGGCAAGACTGGCTCCCAGATTTAGGGAAAGAAAAGATTTACCTTCGCCATTGATGCTGGACGTGAATAACAGCACCTGACTGCCGGTGCGACTTTCGCGCAGGAAACTAAGATTGGTACGAAGCGCCCTGATCTGTTCGGCAATGACCGAATGCCCCCTTGAGGATACAACCATAGATTCCGGCGTTCTTTTGCGGACAATCTCGCCCAGTATAGGTGTAGTGGTTTGCTCTTCTACATCGGCCCGTCGAATTACCCGGTTATTCACAACGTCACGAGTGGCCATGGCAGCAATTGGGATCATTAGACCAATCAGGGAAAACAGCAAATAGGTAAGTGATTGATTGGGTTTTGCTGGTTTCTCGTCACTTCGAGCCACATCGACCACACGGGAATCAGAAATTGTTGCGGCAAAGGATACAGCCGTTTCTTCCCGTTTGCGCAGCAAATAGGTATACAGGTCGTTTTTGATGGCCTGTTGCCGGGTAATATTTAGTAAGGCACGCTCTTTCGCAGGAATGGTACGGATGGTGCCTTCCATCTTTTGGTTTGTCTGCGCAAACTGATTCTGCGCTGTAGTAAGCATAGCTCGCATTGTAGCTACATTCTCGGCTATCTCAGATTTTACCTCTCTGATCTGCGCGTCGATCGTGCGTAGCATCGGGTTTTTATCTGGAACGGTTTGCGCCAACTCATTGCGTTGAGCCTCTAACTTGGTAGCCGTTTGAATCA
>CAXTJJ010000611.1:0-3479 GCA_964244155.1 uncultured Spirosoma sp. | reverse complement strand
GAATCGGTGCAAATGCTTTCTGGGAACGCATTTTCCATCCGGCATAACTTAGCGGCTATCAGAAAAATAAAGTCATAATACCCCCCAAAGACGACGCCATCCTGATAGTGGCCGAATGGTGCAATCAACAGTTTTGATCTGCTAACCGGCCGCTTGTTCCATTTGAGGCTGTCTTTAATGACATGCTCATTCCCGTGATCGGTGCACAAAATCTGAGTATTTGCCTTAATGTTTCCACTACGGAGTAATGAAATTTTAGGAACCTCAGGTTTGAAAACCCATACATAGCTAGGCGCAGCCATAGCCTCTACACTGTTGAAAATAAGGTTGCCTGACGTAGCCAGATTCGCTACTTCGGGTAAGGTTATTTTGTTTGCTGGATAACAGGCCTGTTGATGCGGACTCAAGTAAGCAATGGTTTCGTTCTCTGTGAGAAACTTTATACCTAATAAGGAAGCAATTGCTGTAAGTAGTCGTTTAGAAGCTAATTTTAATTTACTCAGTATAACGCTCTTCATTTGAGGAGGGTGGATGTTTAAACCTATAATTTGTTGTATAAGTCACTCTTAAGTTGTTATTATTTAAGTAGTTATAATTTTTTTAATTCTTTAAACTTAAGAAAAAGATAGACCGTTCACACATATTAGTTTGTAAGTTTAGTAAGCGGTAGATATGAAAATCTGGACATTATGTGTTATATAGGTTACAAATGAAAGGATTGTCCTGAGTCCCTTCATCCATGATAAGAGTTTGACAATCAACTGACGGGCGTCATGCCAATTGCTTGAGTACATCGCTAGGTTTGTTCTGCTTAAGGGTCCCATAGTATGAATCTCAAAGATACTATCAGGAAATAGATACTATCAGAAGATGTATTAAAAGGACATATTCACCTTGCGCTTCATTCGTTCACTCAATCGTTCGTACTCATGAAAACCATTGTGCTCGCCACTGATTTTTCCGCCAATGCTAAACAGGCCGCTCATTTTGCGGCACAACTGGCCCGCGATCAAAAAGCCAGGTTGATCTTATTCCATGCGTTTCATGTATGGCCCGATAATCCGGCCAAAACCGGCGATTTTTCGCTTTCTGTGCAAGCCACCAAGGAGAGCAGCGAAAAGACATTAAAACACCTGACCGACGAACTTCGGAAAGAAGTTGGCGCCGATGTTCCTATTGAGTATATAGCTAAAGAGGGTCATACGATAAACGCCATTCGAGCGTTCACAACCGATAAAAAGGCCGACCTGCTCGTTATGTCGACGGTGGGAACGGCACCCAAAAGTGCACAGCTGATGGGCAGTATCGCTACCGAAATGGTCGAAGAGACCGATGTGCCACTTTTGTTGATTCCACCGGGAATAGGCTATGCCGGTATAAAAAATATTGTGCTCGGTGTCGATCTGTCTACACCACCCAACGCCCTCGCTTTAGAGACGGCCTTGTTGTTTGCCAAGTCGTTTGGCAGCGTGATCAATGTGCTGTGCATTAGCGAACATCCCGAAAATCCTGGCCTGAAAGAACAGGGCGAACACATCCGGCGGTTATTAATTCCCCAGCCGCATACACTGAGCATTGTGGCTGGTCATGAGGTGTATAGTACCCTGCTTGACTTCTCGGTCGAGAACAAAGCCGACTTGATCATGATGCTGCCTCAATCGCGGAGCTGGCTCTGGAAATTATTTGCCGAAGGAGAAACCCAACACGTGGCACGACTGACAGACCTGCCACTGCTGGCCATCGTCTGATTGCTGATTCTATCTTATAAAAACGACACTGGTAAGGTCATCCAGTAGTCGCGTTTTATGCCTAATCTGAACGTGTCGGAGTTAAGTACATATACAGGCGTGTTAGTCACTCTATGAAGTCTGTACATCTGGTTTGTGTGTCAACCCGCCAGCTTATCGCTCATGCACAAAGTCAGTATATAAGTTATTGCTTTTGTGTCCCAACTATTTAAACGCTACTCACTCGCTATCTTCAGATGAAAATTGCCTTTTTTAGCTGCCATCCTTACGAGCAATCGTTCTTAGAAGCAGCCAATGCCAACGACCGGCATCAGCTTACGTTTCTGACGGAGATGCTTACGCCCGAAACCGCTCGGCTGGCGGCTGGCCATAAGGCAATATGCGTATTCGTGAATGACCAGCTCACGCGTCCTACGCTTGAAATTCTTGCCGGGCTTGGCGTTCATTTAGTCGCGTTACGATGTACGGGCTATAACCGGGTCGATGTACCGGCTGCCCGACAACTGGGTATTCGTATTCTGCATGTACCGAGTTATTCACCCCATTCTGTTGCCGAACACGCCTTGACTTTGCTCATGACCCTGAACCGAAAAACGCACCTGGCCTATCAGCGTACGAAAGAAAATAACTTTACGCTTACCGGACTGATGGGGTTTGATCTCTACAACAAGCGGATAGGCTTGATCGGTACAGGAAAGATTGGCCGGGCTCTGGCGCGTATTCTGCTGGGCTTTGGTTGCCATGTGCTGGCTTATGATCGGGTGCAATCGCCTATGTTGCAGTCACTTGGCGTATTGTATATGTCGATGAATGAGCTATTGTCAGCGTCAGACGTTGTATCGCTTCACTGCCCCCTCACCCCCGAAACCCATCACCTCATTGATGCTGCGGCCCTGGCTAAGATGAAACCCGGTTCCTACCTGATCAATACCAGTCGGGGTGGGTTGCTGGATACGCCTGCCGTGTTGGCCGCTTTACAACAGGGTCAGCTGGGTGCTCTGGGCCTGGACGTGTACGAACTGGAAGATGAATTCTTTTATAGTGACTGGTCCGCAAAACCACTACCCGATGCTGACCTGAATGCCCTCACCCATTTGCCGAATGTATTGATTACGGCGCATCAGGGTTTTTTCACCCGCGAAGCCATGGAGCAGATTGCCTGTACAACGCTTAATAACCTGACTTATCTGGAGCAACAGCGCTTGCCCGAAGATTGTGTTGTAGTTGGATAGACCGTATATAAGTTCGCACGCCACAGTAGAAATTGAGACGCATAGGAAATCTCTTTCCCACTGTGGCGTGTGGCGTATTACGAGTTGGTCTTATTAAAGTAACAAAGGCAAAATAGTCCCGTACAACCAGCCTTAGCCTGCATTGGTTAGTCAAACAGATTGCTTAGGCTAACCTGTTCCGTATACAGGAGCAGGCGATCTGCACAGCGGGCATCATCCATAAAAGCACTCACCTGATAGGGTTCCCAATAGGCCCCCATGCCTCTGTTGACGGGCCACCGGTAATAGATTTCAAGGAAATGATCATTCCAGTAATATAATTTGACTTGAAGATCATTGTTTTGCCGTTGAGCGATAAAGCGTCCAGTTAACGGGATTACGATCACTTGCTCAGAAAGCGTTAGTTGTTCAAACCGTTGTACGTTCATCTGTAAAAGGTTGTATAAGTAAAATCATAGAGTAGTTGTTTATGGATAAGGGAGGACTTTTGAACTTATTC
>CAXTJJ010000610.1:0-3488 GCA_964244155.1 uncultured Spirosoma sp. | reverse complement strand
CGGTTGGTTGTTTACTCCCGCGACGAACTGAAACAGTTCGAAATGGCGCAGCATTTCCCACCATCGAAATACAAATCCATTCGTTTTTTCATTGGCGATGTGCGCGATGGCGAACGGCTCAAGCGGGCTTGTGAGGGCATCGACATCATTATTCACGCGGCCGCACTCAAGCAGGTTCCAGCGGCCGAATACAACCCGATGGAGTGTATAAAAACCAACGTCTTTGGTGCCGAAAACGTCATCAACGCGGCTCTCGACAACGGTGTACAACGCGTAGTGGCCCTTTCGACCGATAAAGCCGCTGCCCCCATCAACCTCTACGGAGCCACGAAACTCTGCTCCGATAAACTCTTTGTAGCAGCCAACAACATGAAAGGCAGCCGTAATTTGCAATTCTCGGTGGTGCGTTATGGCAACGTGATCGGGTCGCGGGGTTCTGTCGTGCCGTTCTTCCTGGAAAAGCGTAAAGACGGTGTGCTGCCCATTACCCACCCCGACATGACGCGCTTCAACATCTCGCTTGAAGAAGGCGTCGAAATGGTATTCCACGCCCTCGAACACGCCTGGGGCGGTGAAATTTTCGTACCAAAAATACCCTCCTATCGCATCACCGATGTGGCTACAGCCATCGGTCCCGACTGCGAACAGAAACTGGTGGGCATTCGTCCGGGTGAGAAACTGCACGAAGAAATGATCACCGAAACCGACTCGCTCAACACGGTCGAAACCGACAAATACTACGTCATTACGCCCTCAACCCCTACCTGGAGCATCGAGGACTACATGAAAGCGTTCAACGGCCATCAGGTCGATATGGGGTTCAAATACAATTCCGGCACCAACACCGATTGGCTTAACGTCGAGCAACTGCGCGAGCAAATTCGCGAGCACGTTGACCCGAATTTTAATGAATAATGGACAATGTATAATGTATAATGAGTATCGGGCACCCTGATCTCAATACATACTGCCATTATTCATTATCTATTATCCATTATCCATTTGGTTTATGTTTCCCATTCCATACGGTCGTCAGCATATTACAGACGAGGACATTGCCGCCGTCGCGGAGGTGCTTCGTGGCCCGTTTCTGACACAGGGACCGCATATCGGTGCGTTTGAAACGGCCTTTTCCAGCTACATCGGCTGTCAATATTCGGTGGCGGTTGCCAATGGAACGGCAGCCCTGCACCTTTGCTGCATGGCGCTTGGTGTAACAGAAGGTACACGTGTCATTACCACACCCATCACCTTCTCGGCATCGGCCAACTGTGTGCGTTACTGCGGGGGCGAAGTTTTCTTTGCCGACATTGACCCCGCAACGGCTCTACTCGACATAAATGCGGTGCGGTCGTTGATTGAGCAGCATCCTAAAGGCTACTTCTCAGGAATTATTCCCGTCGATTTTGCGGGCTACCCAGTCGATATGGCTGCCTTCCGCGAGCTGGCCGATGAACATGGGTTATGGCTCCTGGAAGATAGTTGTCACTCGCCGGGGGGATCATTTACTGATACAGAAGGTATTGATCACCGTTGTGGCGACGGTACACTAGCCGATCTCGCCATTTTCAGCTTTCACCCGGTCAAGCACATCGCGGCTGGCGAAGGGGGAATGATTACTACCAACAACGAAGCGCTGTACAAACATCTGCTCAGGCTCAGAACCCACGGCATTACGAACAAACCGGACGAGCTGACAGTACCTTATCCCGGCGAACCTGAGCGCGGGGGCTGGTATATGGAATTGCAGGAACTTGGCTATAACTATCGCCTAACCGACATGCAGGCGGCTCTGGGAAACAGTCAGTTAACCCGCGTGGAGGCCATGCTGGTCCGTCGGCAGGAGATCGCGAAACGGTACGACGAAGCCTTCGCCGAAACTGCCGTGACTATCATCGTTCCACCCGAAGGGGTTAGCCACGCGTATCACCTTTATGTGATTCAGGCAGATGATCGCAAAGGGCTGTACGACTTTTTGCGTACCCGGAATATCATGGCGCAGGTGCATTATATTCCTGTTCATCTCATGCCTTACTACCGGCAATTCGGCTGGAAACCCGGCGACTTCCCGAACGCAGAGAAGTACTACGCCTGTTGCCTGAGCTTACCCATGTTTCCGACATTGACCGATGAAGAACAGGCGTATGTCATTGAGTCAGTTTTGGCGTATTGTAGCTAAAAGGCTTGCACAGGCTCCGGCTGTGGATTATGAAAAACGCACAGCCGGAGCCTGTGCGAGTCTCTTATGAGCAACGTAGCCATCATCACCGCAAGGGGCGGCAGCAAGCGAATTCCCCGAAAAAATATTCGTCCTTTTCTGGGCAAGCCTATCCTTGCCTACGTCATTGACGCGGCCAGGAAATCGGGTCTTTTCAATGAGGTGATGGTATCTACCGATGATGATGAAATCGCTGCCATTGCCAGACAGTTTGGTGCTTCCGTTCCTTTTTTTCGGAAGGCCGAAACCGCAGATGATCATGCTACAACAGCCCAGGTTCTGCACGAAGTACTGGCCCAATATAAACAACAGGGACTGGTTTTTGATAATGCCTGTTGCCTCTACCCTACGGCACCTTTTATTACGCCCGAGCTATTACAAAACGCTTTTGCGACCCTGACCGACAAGCAATTCGACACGGTGTACCCCGTTCAGCCCTTTAGCTTCCCGATACAGCGGGCCGTTTTACTACGCGATTCAAAGGTTCAATGGTTACAGCCCGAAAATGCCCTTACTCGCTCACAGGATTTAGAACCAGCTTATCACGATGCCGGGCAATTTTACTTTTTTCAGGTCGAAGCATTCCAGCGTAGCCAGCGACTGATAAGTGACAATTCGGGAGGAATAATCATCTCCGAACTGGAAGCACATGACATTGATACGGAGATAGACTGGCAACTAGCGGAAATGAAATACAGAATGCTGAATGATGAATAAACTACTTTTTCGCGCCGACGGCAACGCTCAAATTGGTTTGGGACATATTATGCGGTGCCTGGCTTTAGCTAATATGCTGGCGGGCAAATTTTCGATGCGCTTTGCCCTCGTTAACCCCAGTCCAGACGTTCGTTTGTTGATTGAGCAAGCGGGCTTGCCAATCGTTTCGCTGCCGGAAACAATGCAGCAAGCCACTTTTCTGGACCAGATCAGGCCCGATGAAGTTGTCGTTCTGGATGGTTATGCTTTTGATGAAGCCTTTCAGCAATCAGTCCGTTCCAGGGCAAAAAAACTGGTTTTTATTGATGATCTGGTAAGCGGCCATCAGGTAGCCGACCTGATCATTAATCACGCGGGTGGCGTTACCGAAACGGATTACGAGGCAGAACCCTATACGCAATTCTATATTGGCCCACACTACGCCCTGCTTCGGCCCGAGTTTTTAAGACCGGAAGGGTTCGGACTGCCCCCTGCCAATGGGCCGATTTTTGTTAGCCTGGGTGGGGCCGATCCACAGAACACATCGCTAACCGTGTTGGAAGCGATTCGACAG